>CAYXGP010000014.1:0-25453 GCA_964464515.1 uncultured Enterobacterales bacterium | reverse complement strand
CCTTGTGGTGGTGTATCGGGGCGTGTCGGGTGCGGCCTTTGTACATGCGCGGCGGGCGCCGGACCGGCTCCAGCCCCTCCAGGACGGTGATCGCCTCAGCGTCGTAGTTGGCGTTCATCCTGGTTCCTCGCGAGTGTCATAGCGAACCGTCGCGCGGGTCCAGCTCAGGTAGCGGCCGCGCTTGAGCAGCGTCTTACCGCGGCTGCCGCGCTTGCCCTGGTACCTGGTCGGCCGGATGATCTCCTCGCGCTCGGTGGAGGTGATCACCCGGCAGCCCTCGCTGCGTTTCGTGGTGAGCTCGAACGCCAGCACGCTGTCGCCGTCGTCCATCGCGATGGCCGAGACCCCCTTGCTGGCCCCCTGGACCAGCTTGGCCTCGGTGACCGGGAAGCACAGGCCGCGGGTGCGGGACGTCGCCAGGCTCACCAGCTCGGTGCCGTCGGCCTGCCAGACCGCGATCACGGCGTCGCCCGGCGCGGAATTGCGCATGTAGCGGCGTCCGTTGCGGGTGCTGGGCTGCGAGTGGGCCGCCAGGGGGAAGCGCACCACGCGTCCCCAGCGGCTCACCGCGACCCCGAACGGGCCGGTTGGTGCGCCCTCCGGGGCGTCTGCCGGCGGGGGGCGGGGCGTCGGGAGCGCGCGCGCATCGTGCACCACCACCCCCACCACGCGCTCGCCGTCGGCGAAGCGGAAGCGGGCCTGGATCGGCTCGCCGTAGCCGCTGGTGGCTGGCAGGCTCTCGACGCGCGTGACGAACGCGCCGCCCCGATCGGTGAAGAACGTCACGGCGCTCACCGTGCTGGCCCGCGCCACCCAGCCGATGGTGTCGCCCTCGCGGATGCGCACCTTTTCGAGATCGGTGAAGCGCCCCTGCCGCTTCACCGAGCCGTCGCGCGTGACGATGATCGAGCAGGTCTCGGCGACGATGTAGGCGTCTTCGTTGTACTCGGGCGCGGCCTCGATCTGTCGGCTGATGGCCGTGCGCCGGGGCTGACCGTACAGCTTGCGCAGCTCCCTCAGCTCAGCGCGGACCACCGCCCACAGGCGCTCATCGGCTTCGAGCAGGTGGGCGAGGCGGGCCGCCTCGGCGCGCTTGTCGGCCAGCTCTTCGAGGATGGCGGCGATCTGCAGGCGCGCCAGGCGGTACAGGCGAAGGTCGAGGATGGCGTCGGTCTGTTCTTCGTCCAGATCGAACCGGGCCATCAACCGCTCGGCGGCGTGGCGGCGGTTCTCGGACGCCCTGATGAGGGCGATCGCCTCGTCGAGGGCGTCGAAGATGCGCGCCAGGCCCTCCAGGATGTGGATGCGACGCTGGAGCTGCTCCAGATCGAATTCGATGCGTCGGCGCACCGTCTGAAAACGGAAGTCCAGCCAGTAGCGGAGGGTGTCGTGCAGATCGCAGCGCTGCGGGCTGGCGATGTCGCTGTCCGGCGTGGGAACCAGGCAGGTGAGGTTGAGGTGGAAGTTGTTCTGCAGCGGCGTGTGCCGCAGCAGGTAGGCCAGGGCGGCGGCGTCGTCGCCGCTGCGGCGCAGATCGAGCACGACCCGCACCTCGTCGGTGGACTCGTCGCGGACGTCGACCACCTGGGGCAGCTTGCGCGCCGCCACCAGCGCGCCGATCTTCTCGACCAGCGCCGCCTTGTTCACCGCGTAGGGGATGGAGGTGATCACCACCCGGTGCTTGCGACCCTCGCGCTCCGTCTGCCACGTGCCGCGCACCTTCAGCGGGCCCTGGCCGTTCTCGTAGATGTCGAGCAGCTCCTCGCGGGTGTTCAGGAGCACGCCCCCCGTGGGGAAGTCGGGGCCCTTGACCACCCGGCACAGGCGCCCGGTGTCGACCGCGGGCTGGTCGATCAGGAGCACGCAGGCGTCGATCAGCTCGCGCAGGTTGTGTGGCGGGATGCGGGTGGCCATGCCCACCGCGATGCCCTCACAGCCGTTGAGGAGCATCTGCGGGAGCTGCGCTGGCAGCACCACCGGCTCGCTGAACTGCCCGTCGTAGTTGGGTCGGAAGTCGACCGTCTGTTTCTTGATCTCGCTCAGCAGCTCAACGGCGATCGGGCGCAGACGGCATTCGGTGTATCGCATGGCTGCGGCGTTGTCGCCGTCGAGGGAGCCGAAGTTGCCCTGGCCATCGACCAGGGGATGCAGCAGCGAGAAGGGCTGCGCGATGCGCACGAGGGCGTCGTAGATCGAGGAGTCGCCGTGGGGATGGTACTTCGCCATCACCTCGCCGATCACCGCCGCGCTCTTGCGATAGCGCGCGTCGGGCAGCAGGCGCAAGTTGGCGAACATCGCATACAGGATGCGGCGCTGGACCGGCTTCAGGCCGTCGCGGACGTCGGGCAGGGCCCGCGACGTGATGACCGACAGGGCGTAGGTCAGGTAGTGATGCCGGGCGATCTCCAGGAGGGCGACGGGCTCTGACGTGGTGGCCGTCATCGGGGTCCGGGGTGGGGGGGCCGGGGCAGGGGAGCTGTGCCTTGTATTTCACGCCGGGCCGGACGTGTCCAGGGGGGGAGGCGGACGATGGGTGTCCGGGCGTGGACGGGGCAATGGGATAGAAGTGTAGCGCAGAAGTGTTGACAACGCCAGAGTGGGCGTCGAAGCTGGTACAGGGTCTGAAGCCCGGCCTGAGGACTGCCCAAACACCACCCTCACAGAGCTAAGCAGTCCTCACAGAACTCCGCAGTACCTCACAGTGCTCCGCAGTCCTCACAGTGCTCCGCAGTCCTCACAGTGCTCCGCAGTCCTCACAGTGCTCCGCAGTCCTCAGAGCCCGCAACACGTCACGCGGGTGTCGATCATGGACGCGATCGTGATGGACGCGAACCTTCGTCGGATCGAGCACCTGGGAGGTCTGCGCGCCGGGACGTCTCGGCCGGGTGGACATGGCCCACGCCGCCTGACGACGCAGGTGTTCGTGACCGTCAGCGCTGCTCGTGGCGCCGGCGGCTGAGCCAGTCGTTCTCCATGGCCTTGACGATTCGGTGCAGCTCCTTCGGAGGGTTCATCTCGTCGCCTTTCATCACGGTGGGGAAGAACAGCCCCAGCTTCGTCCCCCGCCGGCGCGCCCTGGCCGGGAGCAGGATCTGGCAGGATCTGATCGTCGTAGAGGGACAGGTGAACAAACCGGACCTCGTTGGGCTCCCAGTCGGCGGACGGGTCGATGTCTCCACCCATGCCCGCGAAGCCGATATCGAAGGGGTGCAGACCCACGCGGCGCCGATCGCTGAGAATGAGGGTGACCTCGAGGTCTGTGTAGGAATCCACCGGGATGCGGAAGGCGCGTCGCACCTCACCCTTGAGCACGTTCTTGGGGCGGCTCAGGCGACCCGCGAGGACGCGTTGTCGGTGCAGTGATCATTGGTCAGCAGACGCCACGCGTCGGCGTTGCGAGCAGTGAGGTTGGCGCCGTTCAACGCGAGGGTCGCCGACTCGCCGATGGGCACCTCGACCGTCTCGTCACCCGAGAAGTCCAGCGAACGGTGCTCGGTCTCGCCGCAGGATCCGCCCTGCGTGGTGATGACCGCGCCTTCCGACACCGTCAGGCCAGCAAACGCGGCGGCGTCCAGCGGGGCGAGATCGTCTGCAGACTCGACGAAAGCCCCAACCAGGGCTCCCGTGTCGGCGCGCACCACGAGCGCGGTCCCGAACGAATAGCCGCTCTCGCTCTCCCCGAACTCGAGCTGGATGGAGTCGCCGTTCGCCACCGAGAGATCGGGCGCGAGCTGCGCGCCGAGGTGATCGGTGACGGCGTAGCCGACGTGCCAGGCCGCACCGCCCGCGTCTTCGATGCTGATGAAGCGGGTGTCGTCCGGACACAGAAAGCTGCCGACGAGGTCTCCCGCCGTCTCGACCGGCCCGCCGTCAGCGCCGATCGCGCCGAGGTCGGTCACCGTTCCGGAGACGTCGAAGGCCCGCTCGGTAAGAGCGAACTCGGTGCCCGCGCAGATGGACACGCCACCCTGGGGGACGTCGATGGTAGTCCCGGTGTCGGTCGTACCGGTGGTGGGCGACTGCCCGGTGTCGGTCGGTGTGGTGGGCGTGGTCGCGGAGTCGTCGCCCCTGCCGGCGCAGGCGATCGCGATGATCACGAATCTGTAGGGCATCTCTCCTCCTCGCCATGCCAGGCAGCCGCCACCACGCGCTCGGTGAAGACGTCTCCGGGGGAGGGGAGCCGGTATCCTGTTCACCCTCCCCGGACTCCACGTCTTCACTCTCCGCCCGGATCGACCCCAGCGCTGCCCGCCAGCGGCCGACGGTGGCGGAACAGCGACGGCGCGCGCAGTAGATTGCAGGGACCATGACCACACCTGACTGGCCGGACACCCACCTGCTGCGCGCTGTCCACCGGGCGCCGCCGGATCGCAGGGCGGTGGTGCTGCTGATGACCGGCGCGCTCAACCCGGTGCATCGCGGCCACATGGCGATGATGGCTCAGGCACGGCGATTTCTGGAGGGACGCGGAGACGTGGTCCTCGCCGGCTGGTTGTCTCCGTCTCACGACGGCTATGTGCAAGCCAAGTACGCCCGCCGGGGGGAGCCGGCCTACACCTCGAGGCAGCGCCTCGCGATGTGCCGCGCGGCCTGCAGCGACAGCGACTGGCTGTCTTGCGCCGCGTGGGAGGCGAGACGGCTGGAGCATTGGCCCGACTTCCCCGAGGTCGTGCAGGCGCTGTTCGATCATGTCTCAACGTTCCGTCATGTCTCAACGTTGGCGCCGATACACGTGGCGTACGTCTGTGGCGCAGATCACCTCCGACACATCCGGCGGGGGTTCTCCGATCCGCGGCAGTGGGTAATCGGCGTGCCCCGAGACGACACCCCGATCGTCGGGGGGCTGGGGCCGCGGGTGTGGGTGACGTCGCCTGACCCCGTCACCGCCTCTATCAGCGCCACACAGATCCGCCGGGCCCTCCGGGGGAGAGAGCCGCTCGACCACCTGCTCCACCCCGCGGTGCGTGCGTTGCTGTGTGCGGCACCCATCACTCGAGACCCGGCGGTCAGAGGTGTCCCTGAGCCTTGAGCCAATCCAGATAGTCCTGCACAATCTGAAGACACGCGCGCATCGCCGGGATCTCGTCGCCGTCCAGGTTGGAGTGGACCTCCGCAGGAGCCACGAACAAGATCATCTCACGCTGGGCGATCTCGGCCTTCATCACCGCAAACCCGGCCTCTGAAGGTCGCGCTGGGGCCGGCGCTGGCGGCGGGATCCGGGTCCGGTGCCTGGAAGCCCCGAGCGGGCGGCCCGAAGTGCACGATCTCAAGGCCGACGAGTCGCTCGGGATCGTAGCCGTCAGCATGAAACTCGATGCCCCTGCGTGCGATGGGGTGGTTCGGCTTCAGCACTACGCCGTAGGCCGCGAACAGCGCCATGGTCACCTGCCGGGCCCGCGCCAGATCGAGCACGCCCATGTAGGAGTTGCCAAACGAAATCGGAACGCGCGGGACGGTGATCTTCGCGCTGGGCTCCAGGCGCAACGCGGGATTAGACGATTCGCATGCACACGCTCCTGAAGATCGGCTCTCGGACAGGCTTGCGGCTGCCGGTCGAAGAAGACCGCGTCCCCTTCATGAACCTCCGCCAGATCAGCGCGGACTTCCTGCGAACCTGGGAGCCCCTGCCTCCGCCCGGGGTCGATCCCTTCGCGTTGGAGTTCTTCGATCGGGTCCTCTCGACCGCGTCGACCGCGCGGCGGCGGGGGCTGCTGGTGATCCGCCTCGCCGACGGGGTGATCCTGGGCGCGGTCAACCTCAATGAGATCGTCAGGGGCGCCTTCCAGAGCTGCTATCTGGGGTACTGGATCGGACAGCCCCACGCGCGTCAGGGCTACATGACCGAGGCGGTCGCTCTGGCGGTCCGCTACGCCTTCGAGGACCTCGGGCTTCATCGCGTAGAGGCCAACATCAGCCCCGAGAACATCCCCTCTCGTGCCCTCGTCGAGAGGTTGGGGTTCGCTAGGGAGGGGCTCTCCCCGAGGTACCTCCGCATCGCCGGCATCTGGCGCGACCACGAGCGGTGGGCGCTCACCGCGGAGGATGGGCTGGCGCGGCCCTGGTCCGCAGAGCGACGAGCCGTGCTGGTCACGGGCTCGTCGGGGTGGCTCGGCGCGGCCCTGGTCCGCCGGCTGGGGGCCGCTGCGGTGGGCCTGGATCCCGTCCCCGCACCGACCACGCAGGTCGTCGGCTCGGTTGCGGACGCAGACCTCGTTCGGCGCACCATCAGGCGCCGCGGGATCACCGCCGTCGTGCATGCCGGGGCGCTCCACAAGCCGCACGTCGCCACCCACAGCGCCGAGGCGTTCATCGACGTCAACGTGCGCGGGACGCTGGTCGCGCTCCAGGCTGCCAGCGACCTGGGCGTCGAGCGGTTCGTGTTCACCTCGACCACGTCCCTGCTCATCGATCGCGACATCCGCTACGGCACCCCCGACCGCGCCCACTGGCTGACCGAGGCGCGTGCGCCCTTGAGGCCCCGGAACATCTACGGGGTCAGCAAGCTGGCGGCGGAGCAGCTCTGCCGACTGCACCACGAGCTGAGCGGCCTGCCCGTCACGATCCTCCGGACGTCGCGCTTCTTCCCGGAAGACGACGACAAGGCCCACCGAATCGCACAGTCAGGGCCGAACACCAAGGCCAACGAGCTGCTGTTTCGCCGCCTGACGCTCGACGACTGCGTCGATGCCCACCTGCATGCCCTCGAGCGCGCGCCAGCGCTCGGATTCGACACATTCATCGTGTCTGCGCCGACCCCGTTCCAGACAGGCGACGCGGCCGCGCTGGCGACTGACGCTCCCGCCGTCGTGGCGCGGTACCACCCCCGGTATCTTGAGGTCTACGCGCGCCTGGGATGGACCATGTTCCCGCAGATCACGCGGGTCTACGACGCGACCCGATCCGAGCGGGTCCTGGGATTCCGCTGCCGGACCGACTTCGGGGTTGTGTTGGACCGGCTCGCCGCTGGCGAGGACCCGGCGCTCGTGGTCGGCCACCAGCCCTGATTCGCGCGCCGTCGGAGACCGGGAATCGGAGCTGCGGTCTTGACCCGTTACACTGGGGATCCCCCCGGGAGCGACCATGGACACCACCCAGCAGACTGAACGCACCCCGACCCCGAACCTGGCCCCGCCGCCGACCACCGAGGACCACCTCCAGGATCCCCTGGTCGATTCGCTTCGGGATCCGCTGCTTCAGCTCGACGGCGGGAGCCCCGGCGGAGCGCCGAGCGGGATGCCGCTGCCGTCTCTGCCGCCCCTGCAGTTGGACATCGGCGCGCCGCTCCAGCTCGACGGGACCAGCAGCGGTGAGACCGAGAGCACTGTCTCCCAGGCCGCAGAAGACATGGGGGAGATGACCGCTCTCGACGGCGGCTTCACCGGCGCCGCCGGCAAGATCGTGGACGCCCTCGTGCCCAACGAGGGTGACAAGGCGAAGGTCCAGATCAACGTAAACATCCCGATCAGCCCCGCGGTCAAGGTCGGGTTCGAGTTCATCTCCGAGTGCGAACGCGACGACAGCGGCGTGAAGGTCCGCTGCCAGGTCGGCGGCGGCGTCACAGCCGAGGCCGATCTCTGGATCTGCGAGGCCTTCATCTCCGCCCAGGTGTTCGGCTACATCGAGGCCCACGGCGACACCAGCACCGAGGCCTTCAACCTGATGGTGCTGGGGATCCAGCAGCGGCTGGCCTCCGCGAGCCAGCGCGTCGCGGACGCGGTGTTCTCATCGGCCATGATCAAGCAGACCATCGAGGACATGGGCAAGAACGACTACGTCGAGACGGGGCTCGGCGCCTCGGTCAAGGCGGGGCTCTCCGTCAAAGACGGCCCGAGCGCTGAAGGCGGGCTCACCGCCTCCACCGGCACCAAGCTCACACGCGGAGACGACGGCGATCTGGAGTCCACGTCGGTGAGTCAGGTCGAGGCCGCGCTGTCGGTCGAGGTCTCTCCGTTCACGGTCGAGGGAAAGCTCATCTACAAGGCCGCCAGCGGATCGTTCGCAGGCATCGACGTCGAGCTGGCCGGCAGCGCGATGCTCGAAGGCGAACAGATCTCCGCGCTCCTCGTCGAAGGCGTGATGGTTTCGTCCCTCATCTCGAAGACCGCCGGCATCATCTCCGGCAAGAGCGGCATCACCGACGACGCCAGCGGCGCGCGACGGATCAGCTCGCTGTCGAGTCTGCTCGCCACGCACGCGGCGGCCAACATCGCGGTCAGCGGCGGCAGCCAGGCTGCAGCGCAGCGCCTGGCCCAGATGGACGGTCTGAAGATGGGCTTCAAGCTGACGGTCAAGGGCACCTACGACGACACCGCCGGTGCCGGGTTCGAGCTGACCCTGGAGAAGGTTCAGACGTATGAGATCGGCGACAATCCCCGCGCGACGGTCTATGTCGCGTTTGAGAACGTCGAGAACCTGTTCACGATCAAGAAGCCCTGAAGGCAAGAAGCCCTGACGAGAGGCTGGTATGTCCACCACCAATATTCGCATCGCCCCCTCCTTGACTCTTCACCCGCCGGAGGGCGCGACCCTTCCGGTGACCGGCGTCGGCGCTGGGATCACCTACGCAGGCGACGTCCCAACCGAGTACAGGATCACCTTCACCGTCTCTGCAGATACCTGGGCCGAGATAGACCAGCGCGCGCTGTTCGGGCTCGACCCTACCGTCCGGGGGCCGACGTTCGGCGGATCTCTCGACCCTGCAGCGGACGTGCGGATCGAGGCGCGCCTCAACGAGCGGCTGCTGCCGACGGTGCAGAGTGACTCTGCGGATATCTTCGAGGCGGGCGCGCTCCTGCTCACCCACGATGAGATGGTGCAGACCGCGAATTGGACCGCTCTCTTCGTCACGCAGCAGCTCGGCAGGATCCGGGCGGGCTTCGCGACGCAGGCGTCGGGGCTGCTCAAGTAGGGCCGCTCCAGGAAAAGAGATATCCAATGATCGGCGTGGAGGCGCGAGCCCATTGGCTCGCCTCGCTCGCAGTCGTATCTGGATACTTCCAGAGCGTGGCGAGCCGAGGGGCGACGCACATCCGCGTCGAGGGTGGATAGGGGTTTTTCTGGAGCGGCCTGGGTTGAGCGCTGTTGTCAGCGTTCTCTCGCAGACTCCCACAGTTGCAGGAAGCGCTCCGCCGATCGCAGCATCGGTCGCAGATCCACCCCGCGCTCTTCGAGGCGCTGCCAGTGCTGTGGCAGCAGGCCGGGGTGGGCCAACCCCCGGGTGTCGATCGCGAGCGCCGACTCAGGCACAGGCCGACAGTCCGGCGCGACCGGGCGGCTGTGCGAGACCCACCCGTTCCAGTCTGAGGACCACCCGGTCGCCAGCCGTATCCGCTGGTCTTCGCTCAGATCGGCTGCGGTCAGGCCCGGGATCTGGAAGATCTCGGCGACGTGCTCCTGCAGCACCCGCTGGACCCGCTGGTGCTGCCAGCCCCAGGCCTCAAGGGTGCCCCAGCACAGGTCATCGGGCAGCGGCGGTCGCGCCACCTCGGCGATCGCGTCGTTGGCCGACAGCCCCGATGAGAAGACCCCCCCGAGCCGGTAGATCTCCACGAGCTGCGCGTCCGTGATCGAGAACGGCCCATCGATCGCCAGATCGTTGTGGGTGAGCACAGGGGGGATCCCCTCCCGCGCGGAGAGGGCGAGCGCATCGGCGAGCGCCGGCGCGGCCATGTGCGAGTAGTCCACCAGGATCCCCGCTTGATTCAGGCGGCGGATCGTCGCCTCCCCGAACGGGGTCAGCCCGCGGGGAGACCCGCGGCGCCGCGCCCGGACCCCCCAGCGGTTGATGAGCGGTCCCAGCAGTCCTTCGAGCAGCGCCGCGCCGCCGAACTCGCGATCCCGCAGGTGAATCAGCGTGATCAGGGCCACGCCTCGCGCCGCCCACTCCCGCGCGTCGTCGTGCTGCCAGAGCAGGTGGTGCCCCCCCTCGATGCTGTGGATGATCACCGTCTTGTCGGTGGTCTCCAGGAGCTCGCGGGCAAGCGCCGGGGTGCTCGCCAGCGCATACCGCTCCGGGTGCCGTTCGACGAAGGCCTCGACGTATTCGAGCTGACGGAGGATCAGCCGGCGCGCCTGGCGGGGGCTGCGAGCACGCTCGGCGGCCATCGCCGCCGCGAGCAGGATCCGCACCCCTGAGTCGGCCAGGGCCGGGGCGCTGACCGTCTGTCGAAACTGGTGGCGCCATGTGCGGCGCTCCAGGCCACGATCGGTGAGGCCCCGCCCGAACATCTTCCACGGGATGTGCATGGCCGGATGTGCCTGCCAGTCGATCTGCGCCAGGATCGGCTCGGCGGCGGGGCTTGGGTTGGCTCGGGGAGCGCCCGATAGAGCGAAGAACAGCAGCGTGTGGAGCAAGGTTCAACTCTCCAGGGGCGGGGGACACGACGAGCATATTTCGCCTCGGATGACTCTGAAGACCGCTCTGCCCGGTTCGCGGCTGCGTCCGCGATGTCGCTTCCGTGACCAGCGTCAGGACGCCCGGCAAGCCGACGCCTGCGGAGTGGTTATCGATGCCTCGGGTGAACCATAGCCCAAACGGTGAGTGACCCATATGAGACCATCATCCTCGCTAATCACCACCGCGCTGCTGCTCGCGTGCTTCCCCGACCCGCAGCCAGCGCCCATTGAGTGCGCCACCGATATCACCTCCGCAGACTCGGGGACTTCGAGCGGAGGGACGTCGGGTGGTGGGACAAGCAGCGGAACCACGGGTGGCGGATCGTCGACCGGAGGAACCACGGGCGGCACGACCGGAGGGACCACTGGCACGACCGATCCGTTGGATGAGGACGGGGACGGCTTCAACCCCGAGCAGGGAGACTGCGACGACACAGATCCTCATGTCCACCCCGCCGCCGCTGAGAGCTGCCTCGATGACATCGACAACGACTGCGACGGTGAGACCGCGGCGGCGTGTGGCACCGTGTCCCTCGCAGACGCGGACGCCATCTTCCGTTACGAAGACAACGGGTATGGCGACGCCCGCAGCGGTCACGCGGTCGCTGGGGCGGGCGACGTCGACGCCGACGGCTTCGACGATCTCGTGATCGGCATGCCGGGCCTGGCGTCCGGTCGGAGCTTCCTGATCACGGGACCGGTCAGCGGCGAGACCTATCTGACCGAGGCGAGCTTCGAGGGAGTGGACGACAACGACGAGGCCGGCTTCGCGGTGTCTGGTGCAGGTGACATCGACGGCGACGGCAAGGCGGATATCCTGATCGGTGCCCCACAACAGAACTCGCAGGATGGCGTGGCCTATGTCCTGCTGGGACCGGCGGATGGCTCCGGCCGCTCGCTGGCGACCGCGGAGTTCGTGATCATGGGGGACGAGAGCAACGGACAGCTCGGCGCGGCGCTCTCCGGAGCCGGTGACGTGGACGGTGATGGGTTGGCGGACATCCTGGTCGGCGCGCCCGAAGCGCTCTCCGACGGCGCGGCCTATCTGCTGCTGGGAGGCGGTGCGCTGGTGAAGAACGGAGGGATCTTCTCCGCCGCCGACGCCGACGCCATGTTCAGCGGCGAGGTCGATGTCTACGATGCCGGTCGCTCGGTCTCAAGCGCCGGAGACACCAACGGAGACGGCTTGGACGACCTCCTCATCGGAACCAGGGCCCACGCGACCTACCTCGTCCTCGGTCCCACCTCCGGCGACGCCTCCCTCGAAGCGGCCGCGGCGAAGCTCGAGAGCGGATCCAGTGACTCTGCTGGTCACGCGGTCTCCGGCGCAGGAGACCTCGACGGCGACGGATTCGATGACCTCATCATCGGCGCCCCCGGCGAGAGCACGGCTGGCGCGACGGCGGGCGGCGTCTACGTCCTCCATGGCCCCGTGAGCGGGAGCGTGTCCCTGTCAAAGGCCACCCTGATGATCGGAGAGGCCGCGGAGGGGGAGGCGGGCTCGGCGGTCGCGGGTGCGGGCGACGTAGACGGTGACGGGCTCAGCGATGTGCTGGTTGGAGCGCACGGCGTGGCCACGGACACCGGTAAGACCTACCTGCTGCGGGGGCCGCTCCGCACGTCACGCTCACTGTACGCTGCAGACGTCGCGTTCACTGGTGAGGCCATCGGTGACGAGTCGGGGTATTCGGTCGCTGGCGCTGGCGACGTCGATGGCGACGGCCGGGCGGACATCCTGATCGGCGCGCCGGGCTGGGTCCCGGGGGGGAGCAAGTGGTCCTCGCACGGTGCGACATACCTCGTGCACTCCTCCAGCTTGTAGTGCGCGAGACCTATGTAAGACCGTCCCAGAAAAAGCCCTCTCACGTCTCCCGCGCAGCTTCGAGGCTACGTACGAGCACCGTCAGGGGCTCGCCTCCAGGTGAGAGCTGTCCGGAAGAAAGACCTCGAAGGCGGCTCCCGAGGCCGTATGGTCCAGCAGCTTGATGGTGCCCCCGTGCCCCTCGACGATGCGCCGAGCGATCGCCAGCCCGAGCCCGACGCCGGTCTCGGCGCTGTCGCGCTGCGCGAAGGGCTCGAACACCCGCGCTCGATCCGCCTCGGGGATCCCGGGACCCTCGTCCACCACGCTGATCGCCACGCCGTCAGGGCGGCGTCGGGCGGCGATCTTCACCATCGTCTCTGGTGGCGAGAACTTCAGCGCGTTGCCGAGCAGGTTGCTCAGGACCTGCTCCAGCTTGCCCGGATCGGCCCGCAGCGCGGGGAGATCGGGCCCCCGGTCGAGCGCGAGCGCGATCCCCCGCGGTCGCGCCAGCACACGGTGCAGATCGACCACCTCCTCGACCAGCTCGCCGATATCGACCTGCTCCCAGCGGAGCGAGAGCTTGCCGGACTCGAACGCGGAGATCTGCAACAGATCGTCCACCAGCAAGCCCATGAAGTGCGTCCGGGCCTCGATCCGCTCCAGCATCCGGCGCTCCTCCGACTCCTCGGGCATGCTCACGCCCAGAAGACGCGCGAAGCCGTAGATGATGGAGATGGGGTTGCGGAGGTCGTGGGCGATCATCCCGAAGAGTTGGTTCTTCTCGTCGTTGAGTCGGGCGAGTTCCCGGTTCTTGGCCTCCAGATCTGCGTTCCTCTCAGAGAGCTCATCCTGAAGAGCTGAAAGCTCGGTGTTCGCGCGGGTGAGGGCGGCGGAGCGATCGACCGCGTCGCCATAGCTGGAGAGCAGGTGGTTGAGGATCTGGAGCCGGGTCGAATTCAGGAAGTGTCGCTTGCCGCCGAAGTAGACCTCGATCCCCGCCTCGGGCGAGGCCGCTCGCCGCAGCTCGGCGTTGAGTCGAATGTGGCGAATGTGGCCCAGCAGTGCCTTGGGGTTGAGCGGCTTGGAGATGAAGCCATCCGCCCCGCACTCGAGCCCCCGCAAGATATCTGCAGACTCACGCAAGGTGGTCAGAAGGATGACGGGAAGATCCTGGTGCTCGCCCTTCAGCACCCGGCAGAGCTCGTAGCCGTCGATTCCGGGCATCATCACGTCTGAGATGACGATGTTGGGGCTACACTCGGCGACCGCCGCCAGCGCCTCCTCGGCGTTGGTGCAGGCCCGAACCTCGAATCCCGCTCCGCGCAGCAGGTGGACGAGCACGAGGCGCTGGGTCCGGCTGTCCTCGACGACGAGGATCTCACAGACCGAGGGCTCGAGCATCTCGGTACCCTCCTGGGTGGAGCTCCGCGGGAGAACAGAGGATCTGCCCCGGTCCTAACTCCCCGGACCTGGCGAGACCAGCCGCGGTCGCCCGGTCGGCGCCGGGGCCTCGACGGAGCCCGGACGCCGACTCACGAACGCGCCGGCATCGGCGCCCGCTCGGTGTCCAGCACCCACAGCGGGGCGATCGAACCACCCTCGGCGACGTGCCGGATGTAGCTCTTCCAGTCGTCCCCCCGCCCGGGCAACGCCGCCAGCTCCGCCAGGGTCACGAAGCGCGCGTCGAGGCTGTCCGCCGTGGGTCCCGGCCTCGCGTCATCTGCGGGCTCCGCGAGCAGGACCGCGCGCACGCGCGCCGCCGTCGGGGACGGGGAGTGTTCGACGCGGATCACCCCCACCAGTTTCACCGGGATCCCGGCCTCCTCGAGTGTCTCCCGTCGAGCGGCCTGCAGCAGGCTCTCACCGGGCTCTGCGCGGCCGGCGGGCAGGAACCAGCGCTGCCCGTGCTTGCGCTCGCGAATGACCAGAAACCGATCGCCCTTGCGCACCACACAGAGCGCGAAGAACCAGGTGGGGATGGGTGCGCGCATGTGCTCTCCGGCGGGTGCCGGAGAGTATGCCCCGGTCTGCCGAGCGGGGCTGGCGGGCACCGTCCACAGGTCGCCAGGGTCCTCGACGAGGTGCACCGGCCGAAGCCGGGCCAGCGTGCCGTCCGTCAGCAGGGAGCGCAGCGACTGGAGCGGCCACTGTAGCGCCTCCCAGACCCCAGCGATAGACGTCACCCACCGGGCTCCACACATTGATGAGCGCCGCGGGCGCCAGTTTCCAGAGCGCGCCTCCACCCACTCTACCCCAGCGAGGCGCGTCGAACCCACAGGCGACTGAGGTGGTCCCCATCACGATGGCTCCCGCTCGCTTGCGATTGTCCGCCAGGGCGGCGGCCGCCACGCACACGCGCAGCATGAACAGCAGCTCGAACTTGTGTCTTCGCTGGTCGTCCCGCAGGGCGAGGAGCACGATCTCCTCAAACAGATACGGCGTCTGGCCTGCTCTCGATCCGTCGATCGTCGATCCGTTGACGAGCGGAGTGGTTACGCCCGGACCCCAGCGCCCAGCAGGTCTCGGGGCACGGGAACGGGGCGGCCGGACTCGTCCTGCAGGCTCACCGTCAGCAGCGCGTCGACGAGGGGGCGGCTGCTCGACCGGCGGATGATCTGCTGGCGGACCACGAGCTGGTCACGGTCCGCGGACAGCGGCATGGTGCGCACCTCGAGCCGGTCTCCAAAGATCGCTCGGTTCATGAAGCGCATCGCCAGCCGCTCCACCCGCACGCGCACCGTCGGTGGCAGCTTCGCGGCGATGGCTCGCCGGCAGAAGCGCACATACGCGACGTGGTAGACAATGCGGAGCATGTCGGTGTGCTCGAAGTACACCCGCACCAGGAAGGTCCAGGCGTGGGTGTTCATCGGGAGGAAGCGCCACGGCGGCACGCACGCCTCCCCGTCGATCATCGGGCCGATCTGCGGGGGCACCGGCATGATGCCGCGCTCCTCGTTGAGGAAGAGCACCTCGATGGTGGCCTCGGCCACCGCCTGTCCGTCGGCGCGGAGCAGCCGCTGATCGACGCCCGCGCGATGCGGGGAGCCGGGCCGCAGCGCCGAGCGCACCACCAGGGGCTCGCCCTGGCCGGCATGTACGCCCATGCGCAGGTCCAGCCGGTAGACGTTCACCGAGAACCGCGACAGCCATGTGTTGGGATCACCCGCCATGCCTTCCACCGCTTCGACCCGGGCGCGGTCCATGAAGCAGAGGCAGCTCGCGGCGCCCGCGCTCCCGGTGCCGTCGAGCTCGTCGCCCTGGACCGTCAACGCGTAGCGGTAGAAGTAGTTGTCGCGGGCCGAGATGATGCCGTCGCGCGCGCGGTCGGCGACCTCGTCTGCGCGCAGCAGGCTGACGGTCGGGTAGGGCCGCTCCCGCTCCTGCTCATCCAACACAGCGTTCGCTGTCTGCACGCCGCTCATCATCGCGCCCTCGTAGCCCCCTCCCGCCCACGTCCACGCGCCGGTGAGGTAGAGCCCATCCAGCGGTGAGCGGTTTCGCAGGCGTCGACGGTTGGCCTGGGACACGGTCTGATCGAAGCCGTACACAGCGCCAGCGTGGTTGCGGCTGTAGCGCGTCATGGTGCGCGGAGTGCCGAACTCGCTCACGACGATGTGATCACGCAGCTCGGGGAAGCGGCGACAGTACTTGTCGAGCAGCCGCGCCCGCACCTCGGCCTTTCGTCGCTTGTAGGTCTCGGGGTCCAGCTCCAGCCAGTCCCCGGGGGGGGTGACCTCGACGAAGGACACGATACCGTGACCGTCGGGATGCTCCACCATGCCCGAGTCCTCGTAGCTGGTGAGGCACCAGTCGGTCCGGTCGAGATCGTGCTCGACGGCGCGCGCGTAGGCCTGATCGAGGTCGGTGCTGTGGTTCACGAACAGGTGCTTGCTGGTCATGCCCAGCTCGCTCGGCTGGCGGTCCAGCCCCAGGTAGAGCGTATACAGCGACAACGACGGCTTCATCTTCTGGAGCCGGAAGCGCAGCAGCTTGGAGATCTCATCTCCGGGAATGAGCTCGGTGTAGGTCTGGTAGGGGTTGGCGTTCGAGACCACGGTGGGCGCCGAGACGACGTCTCCCCCGCGCAGTAAAACTCCGGTGGCGGCGCCGTCTTCGATGACGATGCGCTCGACGGGCTTGCGCACCAACACTTCGCTGCCGAGAGAGCGCAGGCGCTCGACCATCGCGTCGACGAGCGCGGTGGCGCCGCCCTCCACCCACCACGCGCCCTCCAGGTAGCTGCTGCAGAATACGCACGTGGAGAATGTGGCTGCAGACTGGCTGGGTGGGAGGCCGATGTACATCCAGAGCTGACCGAGGGTCGCCAGCAGGCCCGGATCGGAGATGAAGCGGCGCATGAGCTGCTGAAACGTCGCGTCGTCGAAGGCCGCGCTCAGTCGCTGCGGGGGCGGCACGTTGAAGCCCGGCACCAGGTTGGGACCGATGATGTCCCGCTTGAGCTGTCCGAGGAACTCAAACAGCGCCACGATGTTGTGTCGTTCGGCCGGCCAGTTGCGGGCCAGCTCCTCGATCATCGCGCCCCGATCGTTGGGCAGCGTCACGGTGCGGTCGGGGAACTCCGCAGTGAGCAGGGTGTCCCGCCGACGCAGCTTCAGGCGATCCAATACACCCAGGCTGCCCAGGACGCCGTGGGTCAGGCAGCCGGGGTCGAAGCCCCCGATATAGTGCAGACTCACGTCGAAGCGGTACTTGCGCCGGCGGAAGCTGTGGGCGTAGCCGCCCGGCACATAGTGCTGCTCCAGCACCAGCACCTTGAGCCCCTGACGGGCCAGCTCGAGCGCGCACGTGAGCCCACCAAGGCCCGCGCCGATGACGACGACGTCGTTGTTGGCGGGGATGGGGCGGCGGCCACGGCGGGGGGCCGTGCTCAAAGCGACTCCGCGGAGGCGATCGTCTTCGAGACGAGACGCTCGATCGTCATGATGAGCGTGCCATCCGGCTCACGCACCGCGAGATCGAGGGTGATGCCGTCGGCGCTCACTTCGCTCGCTCGGCCGATGATGACCGCGTCGCGACCGGACAGGGGAGTGACCGCCCGGAGCCTCCCGATGGTGGCCGGGATGGCCATCACGCCGTGACTCTGCATAACCCAGGCCGACGCAGCCTGGACAGCCATGTCCGCCAGCACCGGATCGAAGGCGAAGCGCCCCGGCTGGGCGCACATGGCCACCGCGTCGTCGGTGAGCCGCGCGGAGGCGAGGAAGCGGTCGCCGCGCTCCACCGTCGCGAGGATCCCCTGGAAGATGGGCCCGGTGTCGAGAGCGTGGGCGAAGGTCTCGTCGAGCATCCGATAGAACGGGGCATCGGAGGCGCCGCGCACCTCGGCCAGCAGCTCCAGGTCACCATCGCCGATCTCCAGACCGATCCCGGGCTCCAGACCAGCGCTGGACTCCGCGTCGGTGTCAGCAGCCGGTTCAGCGTCCGTGTCAGCGTCCGCGGCCACCACGGTGCACGAAGCGAAGCTGAGGTTCCCCAGACCGCGGGCGTCCAGCTCCGGTCGGTCCGCCGGGAGCAGCGTGAGCGCGGAGCCGTCTCGCACCACCTCCAGCTCGAAGCCCTCCTGCCGTATCCACAGCGGCCGCCGGAAGCGGACCTCGCAGAGGTCTGCGTCTTCCCCGGCGATCGACTCAGCGAAGAGGTCGCAGACGAAGGTGCCAGGAACGACCGGCGCGGTGTTCACGAGGTGCTGGCGCAGGAACACGTCGTCCTGCAGCGAGAAGCGCGCCCGGAAGGTGTCGTCCACCCTCGCGCCGAGGCTGGTCCGCGGCCGCGCGGCGACGGGGTGCTCGGAGACCGGTCGGGTAGATCCCAACAGCGCGCCCGCGTTGAACGCCGCGAGCTGGCTGTGGGAGCAACCCAGCACGCCCTCGAGGAACAGCTCCACCCCTGTCGGCACGTCCACCGGCACCAGTCCGGCCTCGGCGAAGCGCTTCTCTTCGGCTGCGGTGACCATGCCGGTGCCGGTCCACGCCGTCCACTCGATGGTCTGCGCGTGGAGGTGCGGACAGCGGGCTCCGATCTGGCCCACCATCCAACTCATCAGGTCGTTGGCCAGCGCATAGTCGGTCTGACCAGCGTTCCCGAAGAGCCCGGTGATGGAGCCGAAGGCCGACAGGAGCTTCACCCGCGACCAGTCCAGATCGGCGAGCATTGTGAACATGGGAGAGAGCTTGGTCGCCAGGGTCAGCTCGATCTGCGGATCCTCCAGCTCGAGCAGGTTGCGAGACCGCTGCACGCCCGCGCCGTGGACGACCCCGCGCACGTCCGCACCCAGCTCTTCGAGCAGCGCAGAGAAGATGGCAGGATCGGAGACGTCGCAGACCCGGTAGGTCGCGTCGAGCCCCGAGGCGCGCAGTCGGCGCAGGTTGTGACCCAGCTCCCACTGCTTGCGGGCCGCCGCGCCGCGCTTGCGGGCAGCGCCGAGGCTGAGGCCCTCGCCGCGAACGAGGTCCAGCTCCAGCGCGCGGATCGCTCCGTCCAGCTCGGACTTCGCGACCTCCATCCACGGCGGAACAGGCTCGGGCAGCTCTGTGCGCCCGGTGAGCAGCAAGCGGCAGCGGGTGCGCTCCGCCAGCGCCGCCACGCACTCGAAGACGATGCCGCGCGCGCCGCCTGTGACGAGCACGAGGTCGCCGGGCTCCAGCAGGTCGTCGCGGTCTGCAGGAGGGCTCATGGGCGCCAGCGCGGGCGCCTCGGGGGAGAAGAGCGTGCGGCCTACCTCGGGCGTGTCTGCGACGAGGTGCAGGTGCTGACGCAGGCGCTCGTCCCACGGCTCGTCGCCGGTGTCGATGAGCTGGAAGCGGCAGCGCGGGAGCTCCTTGGCGAGGCTGCGCACGAAGCCGCAGGGGAACGCGCCGAAGAGACGCGGGACCGCTGGCCCCCCCGTGCCGAAGGTGCCGTCGCGTGAGACGGGCACGAGCACCCGCATCGCGCGCTCGCTCAACGCCGGCACGAGCGCGCGGAAGGCGCCGTAGAGGGCGGTGACCTGCGCGGCCAGGGCCGCCGCGGCGCCGTCAGGGTCCCACGGACGACCCACCAGCGCGCGGTGGGCGAGGTAGGCGACGGTGTCCGCTTCGCGCAGGCGATCTTCCACCTCCTCCGCTGTGAGCTGCGCCAGCTCAGACAGGCTGAGCACGTCGACGTGAGGACCATCGTCTCCGAGGCGCGGAGCCTGATCGGCACTGTCGACGATGGCGACCAGCCGGCGGCAGTCGAAGGGCCGCATGCGCGCCGAGGAGAGGGCCTGGGAGGTCGGCACGAACAGGTGGCACGCGCGCTCGGTCTGCGCGGGGGCCTCTGCGGGCGTGACGTCCTCGAGGGCCGCGGCAGCGCCGCCGGTCAGCGAAGCCAGCAGCTCGGCCATCTCCGTGATGGTTCGGATCTTCCTCGAAGGCGCGCCTTCGAGCTGCCCCGCGAGCTGGAACCGGGCGACGATGCCGCTCCAGATCTCGGTCCGTTGCACCGAGTCGACGCCTAGATCCGCCTCCAGGTCAAGGCCCTCCTCCAGCATCTCTGGCGGGTAGCCCGTGATGGACACCAGACGGTCCCGCACGCGCTGCACCCACACCTCGGTGCTCTCGGCTGCCGAGACCGTCTGGCTCCCCGAGGTCGGCGAGCTCCCTGAGGCCGGGGGAGGCTCCGGCGGGGCCGCGGGGTCCTGCACATCGCCGGTCAGCGAGAGCAGCAGCTCGGCCATCTCCGTGATGGTTCGGATCTTCCTCGAAGGCGCGCCTTCGAGCTGCCCCGCGAGCTGGAACCGGGCGACGATGCCGCTCCAGATCTCGGTCCGTTGCACCGAGTCGACGCCTAGATCCGCCTCCAGGTCAAGGCCCTCCTCCAGCATCTCTGGCGGGTAGCCCGTGATGGACACCAGACGGTCCCGCACGCGCCCGATCCAGGTGTCCAGGCCGGCGCCAGCCACTCCGAGGACCGTGTCGCCAGGTCCCGCGCTCGGCGCCTCTCCCGCGTCGTCACCACGGGTCAGCTCCGTCAGCAGCTCCGCCATCTCGCTGATGGTGCGGATCCCCTTGGGACGGGTCTCACTGTCCAGCTCGTAGCGCTCCACGAAGCCCGACCAGATGTCGATGCGCTGGACGGAGTCGATGCCGAGGTCGGCCTCGAGGTCCAGCCCTTCTTCCAGCATCTCCGGCGGATATCCGGTGACCTCTACCAGCCGCTCGCGGATGCGCGCGACCCAGGTGCTGGTGCTGGTGGACTTCCCGGCGGGAGGCCGAGTGGATGGGCCTGGCAGCCTGGTGGGCGCCTTCGCGGCGACAGCGGGCCGTGGCTTCGTCGCTCGGGCAGGGACCGGCAGAGCCCCCGTCGAGGACGAAGGCGGCGTCGCTCGGATGGAGGGCTGTACCTGCGCACCGGAGCGCTCAAAGCGCGACCGAGCCTCTTCGAGCAGCGCAAGGACCGCGGGCTCGTGCTGCTCCAGGTAGCGCAGGAACTCCGGGGGTTGGAGACCGGCGGCCCACGGGGCCCCGCGGGGTTTGAGGTGGCCGGCGGCCGTCAAGAAGGCGCGCGCTCTGCGGAAGGTCTCGGCGTCGCCCACCTTCGGGTGCAGGGTCGGCACGGCGCGGAAGGGCTCGTCCTCGAGCACCGCGCGGATCATGCGCGAGAGCGCCCAGCCAGGGCCGACCTCGAGGAAGTGCCGTACGCCGTCGGCGTGCAGTCGACCGAGGTCCCGCGGCATGTCGATGGGGGTGACGAGCTGCGCCGCCAGGTGCTCACCGAGCTGGGCAGAGGTGAGGTCGCGGTCCAGATACTCCCCGCTCACGGTCGACAGGATGGGCAAGCGCGCGCGACCGCACGGCAGCGCGGCGACGGCGGCGCGGAAGGGCTCCTGGGCAGGCTTCATGTAGTGGCTGTGGAAGGCGGTGCCGATGGGAAGCACGCGGGCGTCCACGCCGAACTGCTCGGAGACGCTGGCGATCTGCTCGACGGCGTCAGCGGGACCACCGCACACATACCGGCCCGGGCCGTTGATGTTGGTGACCAGGACCCGTCCGCCGCTGAGGAGGATGAGCGCGTCTCGCTGCTGGGGCGAGCAGACCATGCTGATCATCGCGAGCTTCGGCCCGTGCTCGATGACCTGGCGAGCGGCCTGGATGCGGGCCCGGACAGCGGCGAAGCCGGTCTCGACGGTCCACACACCGGCGAACGTCAGCGCGACAAATTCGCCGAAGCTGTGTCCGATCAGGACGTCAGGGCGCACCCCGAGCTCGTCGAGGACCCGCGCGACGCCCAGCTCGACGGCGTAGGCGGAGATCTGCGCGCCCTCGAGGGTGCCCAGCGCGCGCGCGGCGTCTGCGTCGCTGGGATCGGCGAAGACGTGGGCGCGCAGGTCGAAGCCCAGCTCGCGCATCGCCAGGTCATGTACCTGGTCGAACACCGCGCGGAATGTGGGCCGGGTGTCGTACAGCGTCCGGCCCATGCCGACGTACTGGGTGCCCTGACCGGGGAAGCAGAACGCCAGCGTCTCCGTCGCGGTGCCCTGACTGAGGAAGACCCCCCTCGACTCCAGGGGGCGCAGCGGGTGGCCACCGTCGAGCATGCGGAGGGTGTCTTCGACCTTTCTGCGAAGCTGCGTGGGGTCTTCGTGGGTGATGGCGAGGCGGGTGGCTCCTCCGCCAGGCACCGTCGCCGGGACGACGGACTGCGCGGCGGCCCCGCGCAGCGCCTGGGCCAGTGCGGGCAGGTCTTCTGCCACACACAGGAAGATGTCGCTGGGGAGGGACTGCGAAGCCGGAACGGACCGCGAGTCAGAGGCCCGGGAGTCTGTGGCCTGTGCGTCGGGAGCCTGCGCGTCGGGCGTCGTCAGCAGCACGAAGTAGTTCGCGCCGCCCAGCCCCAGCGAGTTGACCCCGCCGGCCGTCGCGCTGTCGGCGAGGGGGCGGGTGCCCTTTCTAGGCACGACCTTCGGCGCCAGCTCCGCGATCTCGGGGCGCGGCGTGTCGAGGCCGCGGATGCCGGGAACCGTCCGGTGGCGCAGGGCCTCGATGGTGCTCAGCATCGACGACGCGCCGGAGCCTCCGTAGAGATGGCCGATGTGGGACTTGATGGCGGTGAGCTGCACGGGCTCGCCGCTGCCGTTCGGACGCAGCTCGGCGGCGACGGAGCTGGCCTCCACCCGATCGGAGAGGGGGTTGGCGCTGCCGTGGGTCTCCACGATGCCCACCTGCTCCGGTGGGATCCCGGCCTTTGCCATGGCGTTGCTGATGGCTCTGCGCACCGCGCGCTCGGTGGGCGCGACCATCGACTTGCTGTGGGCCTCCGAGGACCCGCCGACGCCGTGGATGATCGCCAGGATCTCGTCGCCGTCCCGCTGGGCGTCCTCAAGGCGCCGGAGCAGGTAGAACACGCCGCCCTCGCCGATGAGGAAGCCCTTGCCCGCCACGTCGTAGGGGCGGGCCTCGCTCTCGGCCACCGCGCCGAGGGCGCAGACGCCACAGGTGAAGGGCGCGCTGAGCTGACGGTTCAGGCCGCCGCTGATCATGTAGTCGACGTCGCCGAACAGCAGCTGGTAGGTCGCCGGCAGGAGCGCAGCGAGGCCGGACGAGCACGCGCTGTCCACGGTGAAGTTGGGCCCGTGCAGGTTCAGCTTGTTTGCGATGCGACCAGCGATGACGTTGGTCATCCAGCCCGGCAGGGTGTGCTCCGTGACCGGCGGCCCCTCTCGGAGGACCTGACCGGAGACGTCGTCGAGCACCTCCTCCAGGACCTCGGAGATCACCTCTTCGGGCAGGACACCAGCCGCGCCCTTGCGCATCACGTCGGCGTACTCGTCTACCAGCATCGGCATGAAGATGTCGGGGAAGTAGTCGTCGTGCATAGCGCCGACGCTCACGCCGATGTTCTTGCCGTCCTTGAGGCCGAAGCCCGCTTCCTGCAGCAGGCGATCCGACAGGTCCAGGCCCAGGAGCTGGGTCGGCGCGATCTGGGAGACAGCCTTCGGGAAGATGCGGTGGCGCAGCAGGTCGAAGCGGAACTCCTCAGGGGAGGAGACGCGCCGGGTGGTGATGCGCTCATTGAGCGGACCTGTATCCACGTGGTCCTGCCAGCCGAGCTTCTCGACATCGGCGGGGATGAACAGCTCCTTGCCCTGGGTCACGTTCTCCCAGAAGGTCGGCACGGCGTCCGCGCCCGCCACGCGGCAGCTCACGCCCACCACCGCGATCTTCTGGGAGAGCTTCGGGCGCGGGGGCACCGGGCCATAGTCGGGGCCCTGCTCGACGATGCAGTGGTAGTTCACGCCGCCGAAGCCGCTCGAAGTGATGGCGGCCGAGCGCAGACCCGAAGCGCGGGGCTCCCAGGGCGTCACCTCGGTGTCGATCCGGATGGCGTCGGTCGGGAGGGTCGCCTCCGGGGTCAGCTGCGAGAAGCGCGGCATGTGCGGGTACCTGCCCGCCTCCATCGCCACCACCGTCTTGATGAGGCCTGCGACCCCTGCCGCGGCCTTGAGGTGTCCGATCTGGTACTTGACGCTGCCGACCCGGACCGGATCCGCGGGGTCACGACCCTCGCCGTAGACCATGGAGATCGAGTCGTACTCGCTGGCGTCCCCCACGATGGTGGAGGTGGCGTGCGCCTCGACGAATTGCACGACCTCTGCTTTCACGCCGGCCTTCTCGAGGGTGTTGCGCAGCGCCCGCGCGCGACCGCTCAGGGAGGGCGCGTAGATCGCCAGGCCCGCTCCGTCGCTCGAGCTGCCGATGCCGCGGACCACCGCGCGGATCCGGTCGCCGTCCGCGAGCGCGTCCTCGAGCCGCTTGAGCACGACCATGCCCACACCCTCGCCGATGATCAGGCCATCGGCGGTGTGGTCGAAGGGGTTTGACCGGCCGCTGCTGGACAGTCCGTCGACCTGCGAGAAGCCGATGTAGATGGCGGGGTTGGTGCCGAGATCTGCGCCGCCGGCCAGCGCGATGTCCACGTCGCCGGCCATCAGGGCGCAGCAGGCGACGTCCAGCGCCACGAAGGACGACGCGCACGCCGCATCCACGGTCATGTTGAAGCCGCCTACGCCGAAGACCTGGGCCACCCGGTTGGACAACGAAGAGGTGATCGCCCCCACCGACGCTGTCGAGGAGCTCCAGCCGTGTCCGCGGGCCTTCAGCTCGTCCTCGAAGCGCTCCTCCAGCGCGTCCAGCACGTCGCTCGACAGTCCCCGGGCCTCGAGCGCGGGGCGCACCTTCTTGAGGTATTGGAACCGGTTCAGGAAGGTGGTCGCGTGGGCGAACTGATCGACGCCGCTGGCCCCGATCACCGTCGCCGCGTTCGCCAGGCGGGGATCTCGCGGCTGGAGTCCGGCGTCCAGGAGGGCCTCTCGGGTCACCTCCAGCGTGATCAGCTGCGCCGGGTCGACGCCCTTGAGGGTGTTCGGGGGCAGGCGGTAGTCGGCGTAGGGAAACTCGAAGCCCTCCACGAACGAGCCGACGGTCGTGTACGACTTCGCCGTCTTGTCGCCCGTGGTCGAGCAGAAGTTGTCCAGATGCCACAAGCGATGGGGCATCTCCGAGAAGAACGTCTCCCCGCTGAAGATATTCTCGACATAGCGGCGGGTGTTGTTCGCGCCTGGAAATACACATCCCATGCCGATGATAGCGATGTCATGGCGGCCCATATTCGTCTCCCAGCTCTCTTCGGGCAGACTCTTACCCGCGGCCTCTTACCCGCGGCAGGGGCGGATGGCACAGCCCAAAACGACGCGGAGGGACACAGAGCGCGGTCCGACATCGTCGATGGGCCGGATTCAGGGGGCTTCGAACCGTGGACTGCGCGCTCGCTTCAGGCGATCCCGGTCCCGGTCTCAGCGCCACAGCGAGTGGATGTCGTGCTCCTCTGGACCGGCCGTCCATCCGCGCGAGCGCTGCCCTCGGACAGCCCGGGCGCAGACCCGGCACGGATCGTGACACCCCGCCGGCAGCACCAGCCGGGGCCGGGGCACGGTCAATCGACGCCGCCGACGAACAGGTAGATGGACCCACTGTTCTTGCCGTTGGCGTCCGACCCGTTGGCTCCGACGAGGATGTCATCGAAGCCATCCCCGTTGGTGTCTCCTGCGGTGGAGACACCAATCCCCATGCTGTCGTTTCTTGCAGCGCCAACAATCGAGGCCGAGTAACGATCAGAGGCGAGCCTGGTCCCAGAGATCAGAGGTCCGAGGAACAACCAGGCTGGCCTTGACCATCGTTCCGCCCATGATGGTCACGAAGCCCGCCTCATCGCGGC
>CAYXGP010000013.1:0-63040 GCA_964464515.1 uncultured Enterobacterales bacterium | reverse complement strand
GAGGGGGTTCGTTCTCACGAGCACGAGGGGGTTCATTCTCGCGAGCGCTGAAGCCTGTCGGAGGCGGGATCTGTCGGAGGCGAGACCGCTACGGAGCGGAGAGCGCCCCGCTGGTGTCGATGAGCACGTCCGCCGCACAGCCATCCGCCACGTCGTCGCCGCTGCAGTCGTCATCGAGCACGAAGGTGCCCTCGCCGGAGCCGTCCCCCACCAGGAGGTTCGCCACCAACACGATGCTCGTGCTGGCCTCTGCGGTCAGGGCGATGGAGCCGGGGATCCACCCGTCACCGGAGGCCTCTCGCAGGTGGAGGCCAATCACGCTCAGGCCGTCCGTGGAGAAGCTGCTCTCATCGGCGAGGAAGGTGTAGGTGTCCTCATCGCCGTACTCAAAGTCGTCTCCGGGCAGGTTGAGCTGCACCCAGCTGGCGTAGCTGCCATCGCTGAGCTGGAGGCGAGCGGTGATGGAGCCGTCAGACTCGGCATATGCAGAGTCGGAGGTGGTGGCCGTCAGCTTGAAGAGACGCTGCACATCACCCGAGGTGCCGACCGTGATCACGGGGCTGCAGCCGTCATCCACATCGATGTCGCAGTCATCGTCCAATAGAAAGCTCTCGTCGAATCCGTCGCTGACCACGATCGAGTCATCGCTCATGTCCACCAGCTCCACGTCGCTCGGCCGCCAGCCGTCGCTGCCGAAGTTCTCCAGACGCAGGCCGACGACCGTAACGCCGTCGTCGAGTCTGTCTTCATCGACCCAAAGCTCGTAGGTGCCGCTCTCACCCTTCTCGTGGTCATTCGCGTCGGGGGCATCCAACTCAACGGTCTCGGTGGTGCTGGTGTCGCTGAGGATCAGCGAGGCGTAGATGGGCGAGTCGGTGTCGGAGTACGTGGAGGTCGCCGTGGTGGTGTTCACCTCGAATCCCTGCATTGGGTCGTGCTCCTCCACAGTGAAGTCGCCATGCGAGCCAGGGGTGGTGGTCAGGTCCATCCCGCTGGAGCTGGCGCTCCACCAGGTGTCGCTTCCGCTCCCCGCCCGGGCGTCAAAGTACCACTGGTCTCCGTCGTCCAGGTAGGCGTCGAACCTGGCGTAGTTGGCGCTCGGGTTGGCCGTGGCGTAGTTCAGCCCGCTGCCGTCGGTCTTGATAAACCGGCCCCAGGGACCGGTGAAGCGCACCCGACCACTGCTGTCGCAGGAGATCTCGAACAGCTCGTTGCCGGTGATCTCAGACGCCACCGACACATGGTCGCCCGAGCTGCCGCCCACCGACACATGGTCGCCCGAGCTGCCGCCCACCGACACATGGTCGCCCGAGTCAGAGCGCAGCGCGACCGGACCGTCGTGGAAGTCACAGAACGTGGGAACGTCGGACTCAAGGTCGTAGCCGCTGTCGGTCATGGGCATGTTCTGCGAGCCTGATTTGCTGGACTTGCGCACATCGCTGACGAACAGATCGAGGTAGTGGTAGTCCTCGGTGTCGGGAGCGAAGTCGGGCTGCACCATCCGGATGCGGTGGGTGCCGTCGAGGTCCCCGCCCTCCCCGAAGCGCTCCAGGATCTCGTCCACGTTGTCAGAGTCGTCCGTCTCCCACTCGTGCACGTCGAAGTTACTCGAGCCAGCGCCGTCTCCCCACAGCGCGTCGATGGTGAGGCCGCCGGCCAGAATGCAGCTGTCTTCGTCACCGGTCATGGCCACCCACACCCGCGTGCTGGAGTCGCCGATGTTGTCAATGGTGATGCCGTCGCTGCACCAGGCCTCGTCGCCGTCGATGGTGCCGCACGACCCGTCTCCTGTGATGACGCAGCCGAATTCGTCCCCAGACGAGCCGTTCATGTAGGTCTGCCGAAGATCGCAGTCCGCCGGCCAGTCCCCGGTGAAGTCGACGCCGATGTCATCGTCGGCGCGGGCAGTCGAGGGCAGCGCGATGGAGGTGATGGTCAGGACGGTGGTGAGGTGAAGCGAGGTGCGAAACATGAGGGGTCTCCCTGTAGTTCACCCCGTCCAACGCAGGCGCTCCGGAAACCCCATCAGCTTTTCTTCGAGGCGGGAGCATCCGCCGAGAATCAGTGATGGACTCACCGGCGGCGTCGCGTTGGACAGAGCAAGCCCCCATCTGGAGCCCTCATGTCCCAGTCCTCCTCGCGGCTCGCTCAACGCACCCTCAGCTCACCCGCGCAGTCGCGCCATCAAGAACGCCCAGGAGCGACGCCAGGATCGCTCCACGGTGGCAGTGCCGACGTTGAGGTGCGCGGCGACCTCGGCCACAGAGAGGCCTCCGAAGGCGCGGAGCTGCACGATCTCCGCGCCGCGCGGATCCGCCGACGCCAACAGGTCAAGCGCGCGGTCGAGATCGAGCACGTCGATGTCCACGGCGCCCAGGCCCACGCCGCGCAGGGTGGTCCGATGGAGGTCTCCCCCGCGCTTTACGGCCGCCCGTCGGCGCGCCTGATCGACAACGATCTGTCGCATGGCGCAAGCAGCGACGGCGACGAAGTGACGCCGATCGGAGAACTCCCCACGCGCTCTCTCCAGCTTCATCCAGGCCTCGTGCAGCAGAATGGTGTCGCCCCCCCGCCGCTCGGCGTGAATGTGACGCGCCAGATCGCGAAGCTGAGCGTAGGTCTCGGGGGTCAGGTCTCTGGGCTGCACCATCGTGATCAGGATCGCTCAGGGGGGCTCGGTGACGGAAGAGAACCGCCCTATCCCACTCTGGATATACCCTCCCCTCGGGGCTCGCAGGAAACGCCGTCGAGCCTGGCCCGGGATGTCGTGTTGTCCACCGATCACCTCCAACACGTCATGGCGCTGTTCGATGAGCTGATCGAACAGCCCCGACCGGAGCAGCAGGCCGCGCTTGAGGCGCTCCGCGCGACGCAGCCCGATCTCGCCGCCGAGGTCTCCGACATGCTGGAGGCCGACCGCGACGAGGGGCTGCGCACCAGAGAGATGGCGGCAATTCACCGCGTAGGTAAAGGCCAGCAGACCTGGGACCCCGCTCCGAAGCCGCCGCGCTCGGAGAGCCTGCCTGACCGCATCGACAAGTACGAGCTGATCAAGCAGTTGGGCGCGGGCGGCATGGGCACGGTTTGGCTCGCCCGACAGACCCACCCGTTCCGCCGAGAGGTCGCCCTCAAGCTCATCCAGACCAGCCTGTCGGATCCGCAGACCCGCCTGCGCTTTGAGCTGGAGCGCCGCGCGATGGCGCGGCTGTCCCACATCCACATCGCGCAGATCTACGAAGCCGGCACCACGCCTCGCAACGAGCCCTGGTTCGCCATGGAGGTCGTCGATGGAGACGAGATCACCTCCTGGTGCGACACCGCCCGCCTCACCGTCGAGGCGCGACTCCGCGTCTTCAGGGACACCTGCCGCGGTGTGCAGCACGCCCACCGAGCGGGGATCCTCCATCGCGATCTGAAGCCGGGCAACATCCTGGTCACCGAGATCGACGGCCGGCCGGTCCCCAAGATCATCGACTTCGGCATCGCCCGCTCGCTCGATGACTCGCTGATGGGCGGGATGCAGCTCACAGGCGCGGGAGTCATCGGCACGCCGGCGTACATGAGCCCGGAGATGCTCGCCGGTCGCCGTGACGAGATCGACATCCGATCCGACGTCTATGCGCTGGGGATCATCCTGTACGAGCTGCTGACGGGCTCCCGACCGTTCCAGAGCGCCGAGGGCGATCTGCTCCAGCTGATCCAGACCGTCTCCTACAACGACGCCCCGCGGCCGAGCACCTAGCTCTCCGAGGAGTCAGGTGATCGCCTCCACGAGGTGGCAGCGCGCCGCGCGACCCAGCCCCAGGATCTCCAACGCACCCTCTCCGGCGATCTCGACTGGATCACGGCCAAAGCCATCGCACGCGATCCCGACGAGCGGTATGGGACGGTCGCGGAGCTGGCGGCCGACGTCGAGCGGTTCCTGGCCATGGAGCCGGTCACAGCCCGCCCGCCGTCGCAGACGTACCTGCTGGGTCGGTTCGTCCGTCGAAACCGGGCCGCGGTCATCGCGGTCTGCGCCGTCATGCTGACGCTGGTCCTGGGCATCATCGGCACCTCCATCGGGCTGGTGCGGGCCAACGCGGCGTCGGAGCTGGCCCTGCTTGAGGCCACGCGGGCGCAGCAGGAGGCAGAGACAGCCGCGGCGGTCTCGGCGTTCCTCGTCGGCGTGTTCGAGACCTCGAACCCCGCGGAGGCCCGCGGCGACGAACTCACGGCGCGAGAGCTGCTGGATCGCGGCGCCACCCGCATCGACACCGAACTCGCTGATCAGCCCGTGGTCCGCGCGCGAATGATGGCGACGATGGGCTTCGTCTATGGAGAGCTGGGCCTGTACGACCTGGCGGAGTCCCTGCTGCGATCCGCCCGGGACCTGTCGCAAGAGTTGGAGGGCCCCGACGCCCTACCCACCGCGAACGTCGAACACAAGCTGGCGAGCGTGCTCTCCGAGCGTGGACAGTACGACGAGAGCCTCTCCCTGTTCGAGCGCGCACGCACCGTCCGCTCGCTGCACCTGGCGCCCGGGCACCCCGACCTCGCCGAGAGCGTCAACGACGTCGGTGTCCTCCACATGCGGAGAGGAGACTTCGAGGCTGCGGAGGGTCTGTTCCGGCAAGCGCTGGAACTCTGGCGCGCCAGCTATGGCGACTCGCACCCCCACATCGCGATGACGCTCAACAACCTCGCCTTGGTCATCGAGCGACAGGGGGACTCCAAGCAGGCCTCGTCGCTCCACAGAGAGGCGCTGGAGATGCGCCGGGCGCTGCTCGGCGACGATCACCCACTGGTAGCGCTTCAGCTCGCCAACCTGGCAGCGTCGCTCTCGGCGATGGGTGAGCTGGGCGAGGCGGAGTCGCTGCTGCGTGAGTCGCTCGCGAGCTACCGGCGCGTGCTCGGCGACGAACATCAAAGGACCGCCGGAGCGCTCCAGATCCTCGGCCTCAACCTGTCCCGGCAGAAACGCTATGCAGAGGCCGAGGCGACGCTGCTCGAGGCCCTGGCGCTTCAGCAGCGTGTGCTGGGTGCGCACCTGTCCACAGCCCGTACGCTCCAGAACCTGGGCTCGATGTATCAGCAGCAGCGCGAGTTGGAGCGCGCGGAGCGGGTGCTGCGCGAGTCCATCGCGATGACCCGCTCCGTGGGGGGAGATGACCACCCCGATCTGGTGGGCTCGGGCGGCGCGCTGGCGCTCGGACTGCGGCGCATGAACCGACTGGACGAAGCCGTGTCGCTGTACCGCGAGACCATGCGACTGGCCCGAGACCAGCTCGGCGCGACACATCCAGACACCGCGCTCCATCTCAACAACCTGGGCTCAGCCCTCCTGATGAACGGAGATGGGGAGGGGGCCGAGGGCGCCTTCAAGGAGGCCCTGCCGATCCTGGTGGGAGCGCACGGCGAGGAGCACCACATTCCCAGCGTCACTCGCTACAACCTCGGCCGCGCCGCGCTGCAGCGTGGTGATCTCCCAGAGGCGATGGCGATCTTCCAAGCCCTCGACGCGCTCTACCGACGCACCCGAGGCGACAAGCACGCCATGGTCGGCCGCACCCAGGGCAAGCTCGCCGAGGTGGAGCTGGCCGCGGGACGTCCAGAAGAAGCGCTGCCGCACGCGCAGGTGGCCGTGGCGATCTTCGAGGCGGGTGCGCCCGACCATCCCGAGACGGCTGAGTTCCGCGCGCTGCTGGCCCGGGTGGAGGCGGCGGCTGGCTGAAGGAGTTCGGAGGCCGGACACTTCCTGCCCGCCGCTCGCGATGGCGTCTGGTTAGCGATGCTGTCGTCAAACGGGTGCCGATTGTCAAACCAGGCCAAGTCCCCCAACCCCCCAGGCGACCCCGCCTGGGTCCTCCGTTTCCAGGACGGCACGCTCCTGGTCGAAGGCGCCCCGCTCGAGGCGCTGCCTGAGGGTTTCGTCTTCGACGACCGCGTGGGCTGCCCCCGCGGGCCGGGCTGGCAGTACGCGCCGCTCGTCCGTCAGATGGTGGCCGACGGTCAGCCCTTCGACGATCAAGCCCGGAGCTGGGAGCCGCTCGCCCTTCGGCACCTGACCCCGAGGAGACCCCGCGACTACCAGCGAGAGGCCCTCGCCGCATGGGAGGGCGCCCAGCGGCGCGGCGCCGTGCTGCTGCCCACCGGCTCGGGCAAGAGCTTCGTGGCCGAGATGGCCATCGCCCGCACGCGGCGGCCAGCCCTGGTGGTCGCGCCCACCCTCGATCTGGTCGGCCAGTGGCACGACCGCCTGGCCGCGGCGTTCGGCGTGGAGGTGGGCATACTCGGTGGGGGGCACCACGAGCTGCGCGACATCACGGTCACCACCTACGACTCGGCGTGGCGTCACCTGCCCACCTACGGCGATCGCTTCGGCCTGCTGGTGTTCGACGAGGTCCACCACCTGCCCGCGCCGGGCTACCTGGCGGCGGCCGAGGGCGCGATGGCGCCGTTCCGGCTGGGGCTCACCGCCACCTGGGAGCGGGCCGACGGCCGCGAGGACTTCCTGGACGACGCCCTGGGCCCGGTGGTCTACCGGCGGGAGATCACCGATCTGGCCGGTGAATTCCTGTCGTCGTACGAGGTGATCCACCTCACGGTCCACCTCTCCCCGAGCGAACAGGCCCGCTACGACGCCGCCCGCCGCACATACACCAGCTTCATCGGCCGCAAGCGCATCCCCATCGGCGCGCCGGGCGGGTGGCAGGCGTTTCTGCGCATCGCGGCCCGATCGCGCGAGGGACGCGAGGCGTTCATGGCCTACCGGGAGTCGAAGCGCATCTCCCACGGAAGCGAGCAGAAGCTGGCGCTGCTGGCCACCATCCTCGAAGAGCAGTGGGGCCGCCCCACCATCGTCTTCACCAACGACAACGCCACGGCCTACCGCATCAGCCGGTCGCTGCTCGTCCCCTGCATCAGCCACCAGACCGACATCAAGGAGCGACGGAGCCTGCTGGAGCGGTTCGAGGCGCGGCAGATCCCGGTGCTGGTCACCAGCAGGGTGCTCAACGAGGGGGTCGATCTCCCAGCGGCCGAGGTGGCGGTGGTGCTGAGCGGTAGCGGAACCGTCCGCGAGCACGTCCAGCGACTCGGTCGCGTGCTGCGCCCGGGCGAAGGCAAGCATGCGGTGCTGTACGAGGTGGTAGCCGCGGGCACCTCCGAGGTGGGCACCAGCGAGCGCAGGAGGCAGCACCGTGCTTACGAGTGATCTGCTGCGGACGCGCATCCAGGGCCGCCGCATCGCCCCGAGCTTCATCGATCCCTCCAGCGAGCGGCTGAACGGCCGGGCCGATGAGCTGCTGCAGATCTTCACGCGCGCAGCAGCCGAGAGCTGGACCCGGGGGCAGCTCACCGCGGGGGTGCGCGAGGTCGAGGGCACCGCCACCGATCACAAGCTGATCCGGGGGCTCGCCAAGGTGCTGACCGACGCCTGCACCTTCGAGACGATCTCCCCGCTGCCGCCGGCCGAGCTGCGCGCGCGGGTGTTCGCGCATGCCGCGCGCACCGGTCCGCTGGCGCTGCGGGCCGGCCTCACCGGTCGCCGAACCGCAGACACCGTCCTGGCGGAGATCGGCGCAGAGCTGCCCCCACCCGAGGGCGGCGGGGCGTGGACCCCCGCGGCGCTCCAGCGCGCGCTGTACGCCGACCTCAAGGACGAGCAGCTCCTGACGGAGCGCGCGGGCCCCCGCGACGCCCGGGCCCTGCTGCACCGCTACAACACCGCGCTGGTGCAGGCGCTCCTGCTGCGGGCGTCCCGGGTGGAGGTCTCGCTCACGCGGCCCGCTCCAAAGCGCGTCCGTCAGCTCGTTCGCTACCTCAAGTTCTTCCAGCTCATGTTCCGGATGTCACGCGAGGACGGTCAGGTCGACCTCGTGGTGGATGGCCCCCAGAGCCTGCTCAGGCAGTCCACCCGCTACGGGCTCCAGCTGGCGACGTTCTTCCCGGCCGTGTTGCTCCAGCCAGGGGCCTGGTCGCTGGAGGCGGAGCTGCGGTGGGGCAAGCGCAACCTGCGCAAGCAGCTCCTGTTGTCCAGCGCGCGCGGGCTGGTCTCGCACTACCGCGATCGCGGCGCGTGGCGCTCCAACATCGAGCAGTGGTTCGAGGAGCGGTTCACCGCCGCGCAGACCGACTGGGTGATGGGCCCCGGCGAGCCGCTGAATCTGGGGCAGCAGAGCGTGCTGGTGCCCGACTTCACGTTCCGCAAGGACGGACGGGTCGGCCACCTCGACATCGTCGGCTACTGGCGGCGGGGCTACCTGCGCAAGCGGCTGGCGGGCACGCCGTCCAACGTCATCGTCGCGGTCTCGCGGCAGCTCTCCGGCGAGACAGGGGCGCTGCCCCAGACCCTCCAGCGGCGGGTGCTGGGGTTCGCGAAGGTGATCCCGGTGAAGAAGGTGCTGGAGCGGCTGGAGATGGTGGCCCAGCCTGCTCGGTAGGGCAGCCCCTCACCAGGTCCTGAAGACGTGATCCCACAGCGTGGTGGAGACCCCATACTTGCGATCGGCGTGCTTCGGGCTGTGGTGGTGCAGCAGGTGGTGCTTCTTGAGACGCAGGAACACCGCGTTCTTGATCTTCAGGTGGTGCGTGGCGTAGTGCGTGACGTCGTAGACCATGTACCCGAACAAGAACCCGCCGAAGAACGGACGGAACCACACCACGCCCAGCGCCGCATGGAACAGCCCGCCGAACAGCACCGCCAGCAGCAGGCTGACCGCCGGCGGCATCACCAGCCGGTAGCGATCGTTCACCCAGTCGTGGTGGACGCCGTGCACCATGAAATGCATGCGCTCGCCCCAGGAGGTGTCGGGCTTCCAGTGGAAGAACGTGCGGTGCAGGACGTACTCCATGAACGTCCACATCAGCCAGCCGCCGGCCGCCGCCAGCAGCGCCGCCGGCAGCGCTGGCCCCCCGCTCGCGACTCCCCACGCGAAGAACGCCGCCGACGCCGGCAGCCAGATCAGCGGGACGGTCCACCACGGGGTGCGGCTGAAGACGTCCAGCAGATCGCTGTCGAACATGCGCGGCGATTCGGGCGTGGCGCGCACCAGGGGACTCCCAAAGGAGAGGTTGATCAGCAGGTTCGGCGCCGCCTAACCGATGCTCCCCGGCGGTCAAGGCGCCCGGTTAGGGGCCCGGCTGAGCCCTGGTGATCCATGTCAGATCGGCGCATCCTGCTCCTCCTCGCCGCAGCCTGCGTCGGCGGCGATCCCGCCCCGACCGAGCAGGCGTCCCGCCCGAAGCTGGTCGCAAAGCCCCCGCCCGAGCCCGTCGACACCGGTCCGGAGCCGTCGAACAACCGCGCTCCCCGCATCGGACGGATCACCTTCGAGCCGAGCAAGCCCACCACGAACGACGACGTCACCGTGAGCGTAGAGGTGACCGACGCCGACGACGACCCCATCGACCTGGACTACCAGTGGTCCAAGAACGGGCGACGCGTTCTGCACCTGACCCGCGAGACCGTACCCAGCAAGGAGTTCGCGAAGGGCGACGTGCTGACGGTCGAGATCACCGCGGCGGATCGCGAGGAGGAGGTGGTGCGCGACAGCGATCCGCTGAAGATCATCAACGCCGTCCCCACGTTCATCTCCGACCCGCGCAACCTTCGGAAGATCCACGGCTTCAAGGTCGAGGCCGACGACCCCGACGGCGATCGCCTGAAGTACAGCCTCAAGGGGGCGCCCCGGGGCATGACCATCGACGCCCGCTCCGGAGTGCTGTCGTACGAGGGCTCACCGGATGAGCCGGGTGGGGACTACACGGTGTCGGTGATCGCCGCCGACCCGAGCAAGGCACAGGCCCGCTGGCAGTTCGCGCTGTCGGTCTCTCCGGGCAGCACCGCAAAGGGCGACGCCCAGAAGACAGGGGCCAGAGAGACTGGGGCCCGAAAGGCGAAGACGAGGGACGCCGGACGCTGAACACGCCGCGCGGGAGACGTGCCGACTCGGCGTCGCGGTCTCACGGTCGCGCGGGTCCACGGCTTCAGGAACCGAGCGATCGTCACGCGGAGCTTGAGAGCAGGGACTCCTGAGAATCAGCAGCACCTCTAGACTCAGGGCAGCTCCTCCCCCCGAATGATGACCCGCCCGTCGATGCGTGCTCCGGGCCTCATCTCGACCAGCCCCGCGTCCAGCTCGCCGTTGATGCGGCCGGTCTGCTCCACCAGCAGGTGCTCTCGCACCCGGATGCGCCCGCGCACCTCGCCGAACAGCACCGCGCGGGCCACGTCGATCTCGCCCTCCAGGATCCCCTCCGAGCCCAGCTCCAGGAGGTCCTCGGTGTAGATGCGACCGGTGAAGTGGCCGTCGATGCGCACCCGGCCCTCGAAGGTGAGATCGCCGGTGTAGTGCGATCCCGGCCCCATCACCGCGTTCAGCGGCGCCTCCGAGATGGACTTCGCCATCCTACCCCTCCACCGGGTTCTGCTCCGGCTGGCCCTGCCCCGGCTGGCCCTGCCCCGGCTGGCCCTGCCCCGGCTGGCCCTGCCCCGGCTGGCCCTGCCCCGACAGACCCTGCTCCTCCCGGATCTGCCGGACGATCTCGCCGAGCTGCTCGTGGGAGAAGTAGTCGATCACGATGCGACCGCGCTGCCCGCGGGAGCGAGGCTCCACCGTCACCCGAGTCTGCAGAGAGGCGCTGAGCTGCTCTCCCAGGGTCCGCACCATCTCGGCGCGGCCTTGAGAGCGCGGGCGGGCCTTCGGGCGCAGCAGACTCTTCACCAGCTTCTCGGTGGCGCGAACGCTGAGCTGACGCGAGGTGACCTGCTCGAGGGCCGATCGCAGCGTGGCGTCGTCGGCGACGGCGAGGAGCGCCTTGGCGTGGCCCGCGGAGATCTCACCTGCTCGGAGGGCAGCGAGGGCGAAGTCGGGCAGACGAAGGAGGCGTACGGCGTTGGCCACCGTCGCGCGCTCCTTGCCGACTCGCGCGGCCACCTCGGATTGCGTCAGACCAAAGTGATCGATCAGGCGCTTGTACGCCTCTGCCGTCTCGATGGGATCGAGATCTTCGCGCTGGATGTTCTCGACCAACGCCAGCTCGAGCTGCTCCTGAGCGTCCACGTCGTCGCGAACCCAGACCGGGACCTCGGTGAGGCCCGCCAGCCCGGCCGCGCGGAGACGGCGCTCCCCCGCGATCAAGACATAGCCCCCGATGGTCTCGTCTCGACGCACGAGCAGCGGCGTCAGAACACCGACCACTCGGATGGACTCCGCGAGCTGCTCCAGCGCGTGGCCCGCGAAGATGATGCGGGGTTGTTTTGGGTTGGGCCGAATCTGGTCCAGCGGAACGTGGCGTAGCGCTCCAGCCAGACCGGGCCCGTCCAGACCGGGGCTCTCCAGAGCCGGGTCTGTCAATGTGGGTCTGGTCAGACCAGGGTGTTCAGCGGAGAGGGCGTGTTCAGCGGAAAGAAAATCGCCGGGGACGAGTGCGTCCCGGTGCAGTTTCGTCATTTTCGTCTGCGAATGATGAGGAGGCGCGGAGGGATTGAGAGCGGATTGGGGGGATCCGGTGGTGGGATGGGAACGATAGCCGTACCCAACCCCGCTGGCAAACCCGATCTGCTCCTCAACATCGAGCACAGCGGGATCAAGCACGGTATGGTGGGGAGATGATCCGCCGACCGCCCTCCCCGCGAGACCAGACCAGCGCCCTCACGTTCAACTCCGAGCCGCGCCCCCCGCTCGAGCGCGTCCCCATCACCGAACACACCCTCTCTCCGGTCGCCTACCCCGCGCACTACCGCGAAAAGATCATGGTGGATGCCATCCACGACGGTGAGATGATCCCGGAAGACTTCCTGGTCGATGCTGACGGAGCTCCGTTCGATCGAGACACCATCCAGTCCTACTTCGTCCACGAGCGTGACTGGGGGGCGACGCGCATGGCCGAGCGCCTCGCCAGGCGCCTGGGACTCCTTTGTTACTACCGGGTCAACACCGCCCGCTGCCTGATGGACTTCGGCCGGTTCCCGGGTACCACCCGCAAGAACGCCACGCATCTGCGTCGATTCGCGATCAACTACCCCTTCAGCGAGCTGCTGAACTTCCGCCAGAAGAAGCTGGTGCTGGAGCGGCAGTACGATCGTATCTCCGACTCGCTGGACGAGGCGTTGACCGGTCGCTTGATCAAGATCGCCGTTCACACCTACGACCGCTACAACCCCAGCGGCACCCAGCGCCCGCAGGTCAGCCTGGTCACGCGCACGCTCGGATACCAGCAGGACTCCGAGATGCCCTTCGGGGTCTTCGATCCCATCTACCCGGACATCCTGGCGGAATTCACGGTGGACCGGGTGCTGCGTGATCGCATCTCCCTCACGCTGGAGAAGGCCGGCGTGCCGGTGGCCCACAACTACCCCTACCTGTTGCCGGAGGGGAGTCCCGAGGTGCGCCACCAGGTGTGGGCGTTCTTCCACTGGCTGCAGGCCCGCTTCGAGGCCCGCTTCCCCGAGCATCGCGGCGAGCCCGGCTATGTGCGCGTCTGGCAGATGCTCAAGGACACCAACCTGCGCAGCGCCGAGGCCGGGACCATGCGCAGCTACCTGCACATGTTCCGGCGCGCTCCAGACGATCGAATCAAGGAGTTCTCGGCTGCCGAGGATGCCTACAGGAGGATCGTCCGGTTCGTCCGAGAGGGCGAGGGGCGGATCGTCGAGACGTACCGATTGTCCGGCGAGCAGCCGATGTCGCTGGGAATCGAGATCCGCAAAGACCTGATCTGGGAATTCGACAAAGACGGTCACCCCACCCGCGAGAACCCCGGCCGGGGTCTGTACATCGCCGATCAGATCGCCCGGGCGGTGGCGACCTACCTGCGCGAGGACCGCGCGCCCGGCCTCAAGGAGCGACAGGGTTTCGAGCACATCGAGCCGTGGTACCCCTCCAACAATCCGCGGCCGATCCTGGGTTGACCGTCAGCTCAACCAGGCACAGCCCTGAAGCAGCAGGAACCCGGCGAGCGCTGTCAGTCCCAAGGATGCGCAGCCGCCGCGTGGGCCCCGGCGGATCTTCTTGAGCCAGTCCCCATCGTTCATGACTGCTCCTTCATGGCAGCTCCTTCACGGAGAGGCCGCGCCATGGAGACACTGCGTCATGGAGACACTGCGTCATGGAGACACTGCGCGGTAGGCGTCGATGTAGACCAGACGCTTGCCCTTGCCCTCCAGCTCCACTCGTAAGCGGACGCGCTCCCGCTCCACGGCGCCGCTGTCCACCAGGCTGCTCAGCGCAGACTCGACGCGCTCCACCCCGTCCCGCTCGGCGAGCGTTCGGTTGGGAACGTCGGAGATCAGCGCGCCGCGGACCCCATCCGGGAGGCGCTCGAAGACCTGCCGCACGGTCAGCCCCCCCGAGATCCGCCAACGCAGACGCTCCGACAGGCCGCGCGGAGCCAGCGCAGTGAGGATGGCAGCGTTGAGCTCGGTGGGGCCGTTCATCCGACTGGACTATCGCCAAACCCCACGACCCGCCGGAAGCCCGGCAGCGGCACCACCGTGACCCTCTCCGGTGTGCCGCTGACCCCTGCGGGCTGGGAGCAAGCTGCGTCCACGGAGCGCAGACGATATGGTGGCCGCGTTTGACTCCGTTGGAGGGCGGCTATGGCCCGTGATTACGAGAATTTCGACGATCAGCCCCGCAGAGGAGGCGGCGGCGGGATGATGATCCCGGTCGCGTTCGCGGCCCTCATCGGCGGCGCGATGATGGGTGGCATCGTGGGCTACCTCGGCCACGCGCTGTTCTCCGAGCCCGAGATCGTGATCCCCCCTGCGGCGGTGATCAAGGAGGGCATCTCGGAGGATGACCTCCTGCTGCTGTGCGAGGAGCTGACGGCGGACGAGAAGGAGCGGGTGCGCAACGCCCAGGAGAAGGTCGCTACGCTCCAGAGCGAGATCTCTGCCAAGGAGGCTGAGCTGTCCCGCCTCAAGAAGGACGCGAAGGGCAACGAGGAGCGCCGACGCGCCGCCTCCAGGAAGTGGCGGGAGATGGAGCAGGACATCGCCACGCTGCGGATCGAGCTCGCGGAGGCCGAGCAGGAGCGCGACGAGCTGCGCGTGGAGCTGCAGGACACCATCGTCGAGCTGAAGGCCACGGTCAAGGAGCTGGACTACCAGGTCAAGCAGACCGAGAAGTTCAAGAAGAAGGCCAAGCAGTACAAGGAGGAGTCCACCAAGAACCTCTGGGCGGCGTTCATGAACAACGGCAAGGTCGAGATCTGCGACCGCGGCTCCCGCAAGCGGCACGAGAAGTGCCACGACGCGGTGGAGCTGGCGTTCAACACCCGGGTCCACGAGAAGTTCACGGTCTGCGTCGACACCTACCAGGCGGTGCCGGTCCTCAAGCAGCTCGAGAAGAAGGAGAACCTCCCGCAGTTCGCGGAGCGCCTCACGGACGACAACAAGTTCACCAAGAAGAACTGGGTCATCATCTACTGCGATCCCACGCTGCCAGAGGCGCGCGATCTGGATCTGGAGGACGTCGAGGCGCCCGGCCGCGACGCGATGATGGAAGACGACGGCGAGGACGACTTCGAAATCGAAGGCGAGGAGGACCTCGACGACTTCGATCTGGACCTCGAGTAGGCCCGGAGCGACTACCGCGCGCGGATCACCACGGTCGTGAGCGTCTGCGCGCCCCGGCGGAACGTCACCCGCGCAGCGTGCGGCGCGGCCTCCAGCGCCGACAGGTCGGTCAACGGCGCGCCTTGCAGGCCGATCAGCACATCTCCCGGCAGCAGCCCGTGTCCGGGGAGAGCCACCGCCTCGACCACCCACCCCGGCGTGTCCAACCCCAGGCGAGCCCGCTCCGTCGCCGCCAGCGGCTCCAGCGAGAGCCCCTCCCAGGTAGAAGACCCCGCCTCCCAGCGCTGCGCCGTGGTGACCTCGATCCGCACGCGGCGCCCCTCCCGCTCCACGCCCAGGGAGAGGACGGCCCCACACCCCGCGCGCTGCAGCTCTCGGAGGAGCATCACCCGCCCCTTCAGCGGGCGTCCGTCGAGCGAGACCAGCTGGTCTCCGGGGAGCAGGCCGCTCGACCGCCCCGGGTGAAGCGCGTCTACCAGCAGGCTCCCATCCGGTTGCTCCGCGACCCGCGCGCCGAGCGTCGCGCGGAGGGGGCGGCCGTGTGCGCTGATCTCCTCCGCGATGCGCGCCGCGATGTCGATCGGCACCGCGTACGAGATGGCCGTGGGGCCAGCGGGCTCGGCGTACATCGCGGTCATCAGGCCGATCACCCGGCCGCGTTCGTCGAACAGCGGCCCGCCAGAGGCCCCAGGCCCCACCACCAGGTCGGTCTGCAGGAGCACCTGCGCGGGATCATCGGGAGGCGCTGGATCGGTCGCGCTGATGATCCCCGCCATCAAGGTGAAGCGGTGCTCCCAGGGATGCCCCACCCCCAGGATCAAATCGCCCGCCGCCAGACCGACGGCTGTGCCGAGATCCGCCGCCGGCAGCGAGCCCGCAGTGGTCTTCGCGGTGTCCCCCGGGCTGCCCCCCACGACGAGCACCGCCACGTCCGCGATGGGATCGCTGCCGAGGAGGGTCGCCGGCAGCCGCCGCCCGTCGTGCAGCGTCACCGTGAGCGCGCGCGCCCCCGCGCCGACGTGGTGGTTGGTCAGCACCCGCCCCCTGGAGATGAGCACCCCCCCCCCCGACCACGCCGACGTCCCCGGCCGCAGCGCCGCTGTGGAGGCGCCGCTCTCAGCGAGGAGCGCCTCGAGCCGTGGACTCAGCGACGGCGGGCGCTCCGCCGCCACGAACACGGTCACCGAGAGCGCCTCCGGCGCGACGGTCGCGCGAGGATGGGCGGCGACCGAGACCGGAAGGAGCGCCGCGAGCATGGGCGCGAGACGACGGGCGGGCATCGAGACCATCCAACCAGTGCAGCGGCGCGATAGGCAATAGCCGCTCCCCGGTGGACAGCCACCGGCAGCACCCAGCAGCAGCCAAAGCGAGGGGAGGAGATATGTCCGAAGCGAGCACCCGCCTCGAAGACGATCTGACCGCGGTACTGGCAGAGGGCGCCACGGGGATGATCGAGGTCCGGGAGGGCCGTCGTCGGTGGCGCTTCTTCCTGACAGGCGGAGCCCTGGTCTCGTCGGTGTCGAACATCCGCGCGGAGCAGGAGGCGGCCGTACAGAAGGCCCGCCCCAACTACAGCCCCGAGCGCGTGCTCCAGGCCGTCACCATCCGTCGGCTCCGCAGCGCGCTGCGCGCCGAAGAGGCCACCTGGAACCTCCACCCGGGCCTGGAGGCGGACACCCCCCAGGCGATCAACACCGGCCTCGCGATCCTCAAGGCACTCGACGGTGCCCGCGAAGAGTCCGATCTGACGCGCGTGCTCGGCCCGGTCCTGCGCGGGCGCCTGTCCGCCTCTGCCGGACTGACGAGCCTGGGCCTTCCCAGCACCCTCAGCGGGTTCCTGGGCGCGCTGGACGGCAGCCAGACCGGCCAGGAGGTGGTGGACGCCGGCGACTCCAACCGCAAGGAGGTCCTGCTCGGGTTGTGGCTGTGCTGGCGCCTGAACCACATCACCGTCGAGGTCAGCCGGCGGCGCAAGGTCGATCTCAACGACATCGCCGGGCCGCTGAACATCCTCGCGCTGATCGAGGAGGGCCTGGCCGAGGCCGAGCGGCAGGCGTCGTCCCAGCAGGCGTCCCTCGAGGCTGCCGATCCCGACCCGCCCGCGAGCGGGGGGATCTCCGACCTCGACCTGCCCACTCCGGGCTTCGCTGCGAATGCCCCCAGCGCTCCTGCCGCTCCCAGCGCTCCTGCCGCACCGCCGCCGCCGAAGAAACACCCGATGGAGGAGCAGCTCCTCGATCTACACGCGCGCATCGCCACGGCCCGCAACCACTTCGAGGTGTTCGGAATCGAGTGGAACTCCGAGCCGGACGAGATCCGCAAGATCCACTTGAGGCTCGCGCAGTCCCTGCACCCCGATCGATACACCGACGCCTCGGAGAGCCTCCAGGAGATCGCCACCGAGACCTTCGACAAGGTGCGGGCCGCCTGGGAGGAGCTGGGCGACGAGGCCAAGCGGAGCGCCTACATCGACCGCGTCATCCACGGCAAGAAGACCGAGGACGAGCTGGCGATGGAGCAGCTCCAGGCCATCTGGAACGCCGAGGCCTCGTTCAAGCGGGGCATGGCCGCCTTCAACGCCGGCCGCATCACCCAGGCCCACGAGATGTTCTCCACGGCCACCGAGGGCGATCCCGCCCAGCTCGAATTTCGGGCCTACTGGGCGTACACGGTGTTCGCGACCTACCGAACCACCGACCAGGAGAAGGCCGAGGGGGGCCTGCGCACCCTCCGCGAGGTGCTGGAGGCCAACAAGGAGCAGGACCGCAAGCTCGACTCCGGGTGGGCGCTGCTGGGCCGGGCCCACCGCGAGCAGGGAGACCTCAAGCAGGCCAAGCGCTACCTGGTCACCGCGCTGAAGCTCAACCCCTCCAACGCCGACGCCCAGCGAGAGATGCGGCGGCTGACCGGCGGCGAGCCCGGGGCCAAGAAGCGCAAGGACGACGGAGACGGAAAGGAGGCCAAGAAGGGCGGGTTCTTCAAGAACCTGTGGGGCAAGAAGAAGTAGCTCCGAGGGCCTCTGGATCGGATTTATTTCAGGGGGTTACCGGCCACCACATCATGCTGTACCCGGCCTATACCGGCCTGTTCCCGCCCGCTTCGGGGGCTCCGGTCATCGTACCCGCCAAAGGCCGGGCCGATGACCTACGCGCGCTCAGGCCGCTCCAGGAAAAGAGATATCCAATGATCGGCGTGGAGGCGCGAGCCCATTGGCTCGCCTCGCTCGCAGTCGTATCTGGATACTTCCAGAGCGTGGCGAGCCGAGGGGCGACGCGCATCCGCGTCGAGGGTGGATAGGGGTTTTTCTGGAGCGGCCTTATCAGGGGGCCCCGATTCTCTTGTCGGGACGTAGATTCTCCACGGTCTGTACGGACCCCCCTGTTCGGCCCGGACACCGGGCCTCCCCCCCATCTTCGGCGCTCCTCCAGAGCGGCTTGCGAGCGCCGCGGACCGCTCTCGCGCTCCGTTAAAACAACCCAGGTTTGTCCTCCGGAATCGCCCAGGCGGCCGGGACGATGACCGGGGCCGGCACGACCGTGCATGGTTGAGCGCCCGGGTGCCCATGGCGGCCCACTGATCCCCCTCCACAAGGCTCCGATTACCAACCCCGACGCCTTGGGCGCGATGCTTGCCCTGGACGCGATCCTCCTCAACGTGGATCGTCACTCCGGGAACATAATCCTCCAGCCCACGGCAGACGAGGCCGGGCTTCGGGCCTGGGAGCCCTGGAGCAGATGGTTCAGCGCGGTGGGAGGCAGCGCCATCGCCGAGGTCCGGTAAGGAGGAGCGGCGAGCGCCCATGATAAGCCAGCGCCAACCCGGAGCATGCCATGCGCTTGACCGCCGTCGTTCCCCTGCTCGTCCTGCTCCCGCTCGCCGCCTACGCTGCCAGCCGCGACCTCGCGCCGGCCGTCCGCGCCGAGATGGTCTCCGAGCGCCGGGTCGCGCTGGTCATCGGCAACGGCGCCTACTCATCGTCGCCGCTGAAGAACCCGCCGAATGATGCGAAGGCAATGGCAGCGGCGCTCAGTAAGCTGGGCTTTGAGGTGATGCACCATCAGGACATCGACCAGACGGAGATGCGGCGCGCGATACGCGACTTTGGTGAGCGGTTGGAGCAAGGTGGGGTAGGCCTGTTCTACTACGCGGGCCACGGTATGCAGGTGGACGGTCGGAACTACCTCATTCCAGTCCGCTCGGATGCGCTGATCCAGAAGGAGTCGGACGTCGAACTGGAGGCGGTGGACCTCGGGCGGGTGCTGGGCACGATGAAGGGAGCGAAAAACCGGCTGAACATCGTGGTGCTCGACGCCTGCCGGAACAACCCGTTCGCGCGGAGTTTCCGAAGTGGCTCGCGGGGTCTGGCCGAAGTTCATGCGCCGGTGGGCACATTCATCGCCTATGCCACGGCGGCAGGAAGCGTTGCGGCGGACGGCGATGGGGCCAACGGTGCGTACACAGAGGCGTTGCTACGGCACATCCAAACGCCGGGCGAGCAACTGGAGATGGTGTTCAAGTCCGTCCGGACCGACGTCTACCAGGCCAGCGGCGGGGCGCAGGTTCCCTGGGACAACAACAGCATCCTGGGCGAATTCTACTTCATGCTTCCGCCTGAGGGTGATCAGGGCAGCAGCGCGCCGGTCCCAACGCCCCGCCCCTCCATCTTGGCCGAACACGGCTACCGAATGGTGCAGATTCGGCCGGGCAGCTTCTCGATGGGCAGCCCAGAGTCCGAGGAGGGTCGGGACGACGACGAAACGCAGCACACGGTGAAGATCACCCGAGCGTTCGAGCTGGGCGCGACGGAGGTGACGCAGGGGTTGTGGAATTCGGTGATGGGGAGCAACCCGTCAAGCTTCTCGTCCTGCGGAGATACCTGCCCAGTGGCGCAGGTGTCGTGGTTGGACTCCGTGGCGTTCGCGAACAAGCTGTCCGCGAAGGAGGGTCTTGAGGAGTGCTACCGCATCTCGGGAGAGACAGTGACGTGGCCGAAGGGCCTCGCCTGTCAGGGCTACCGGCTGCCGACAGAGGCGGAGTGGGAGTACGCCGCGCGTGCGGGGGGGGATACGCTGTACGCCGGGTCGAACGATGAGTACTCGGTAGCCCGGGGTATGGTTGATACTGGGAAGAACCTGCACCCCGTCGGCAGCTTAGCTGGGAATGCCTGGGGCCTATACGACATGAGCGGCAACGCCAACGAGTGGACTTGGGACTGGTATGAGAAGAACTACCAGTCTGGCTCCAGCGTTGATCCAATCGGGCCCCAGTCTGGCTCCTACCGGGTCATCCGTGGCGGGAGTGTTGCTGACCCATTCTCGCTGCGTATTGCTCGTCGTGGAGGTACCGAGCCATACAGGAGGATATGGCCTTTTGGCCTGCGTCTCTCCAAGTCTATTCCTTGACGCTCGTGCCTTTGAACCTTTGACGTTCGTCTGCGTTTCTCCAGAGCAACACCAGAGCCCGCAGTCACAGAGGTCGAGCAGGCTTCAGTCAAGCGCCAGAAGCGCGAGCCAGCGAGGCCCGGACCAAAGCCAGGTGAAGACCGGAGGGGCGGAGGGTGACCGATCAGCGCGACGCACCGCGAAGGACAGGGAGCGAGCAGAGCGAACAATCGCGCCCTTGATCTGTGGGTTTCCCTCAACGCGCTTCCATCCCCCGCCCGTCCGACTCCATCCCGACTGCTGACCCCGGATCCCCGATGCCCTGGCTCCTCTCCCTCGCTCTCATCACCGCTTCCCACGCTGCGGACACGGCGGCCAGCTTCCAGCAGGTCACCTCCGGAGATGGCCTCGGCCTCCACCTGGAGATGCAGATCACCCGAGGCGGTACCACCTCAGACTGGGGGCCAGTCAGCGCGCCGATCTACGACGGCGATCTGGTGGCGCTACGCTTCACCCCCAGCGAGTCCGGCTACGTCACGCTGATCAACCACGGGACGTCGGGAAAGTGGAGCCTGATCTACCCCGCCACACCCGCAGAGTTGCTGAAGATCACGCCTGCCGCCCCCGCCCGGGTACCAGCCGAGGGCGGTAACTTCCCGGTGAGCCCGCCGGCCGGCGCGGAGGGGATCTACCTGATGCTCTCCCCCGAGCTGCCCGGTCCTGAGGTCGCGCAGCTCCTCACCGAGTTGATCAACAGCCAGAGCGCGACGCCACCCGCTCCCACGACTGAGACGGGTACGGCGGAAGAACCTGCCCCCATCGTGGCCCTCGCCTTCCGCAGCTTGACCTTCCGCGATCTCGGGTCGGCGACCTACGCCGTGGAGGAGACCCCGACCTCGATCGGCCTGCGCGTCAGCTTCGACCTCGATCATCGCGCGGGCGCGGGACCGGCGCTGCCATGATGTTGATCTTGCTCATTCTGGGCTGCCCTCCCAAGACCCTGCCCTCAACCGCGGCGGCGGACTCGCCGTCGCTGAGCACCCTGACCGAGCAGCTCCGCACCGCCGGCTACCACCCCGCGCCGGGACTCTCGTCGTCCATCATCCCCGGTACCCTGGTCTGGAAGGGTGATGGCGCGGTGTTCCTTGCCCGTGAGGACTGCTTCCCCGACGCAACGCTCTCCTCGGGAGCATTCGCCGTCGCCGGGGTCGTGACCGCCCTCCAGGTCGGGCTGCGGGCATCCGTGGGGGATGCCCTGGGCCTGATCGGCTCCGTGTCCTCGGACAAGTCGATCGGCCGTGAGGTGGAGCTGTCGGTGGACAGTCCAACAGTCGAGGGAGTCGCCGTGGGCACCCTGACGCCGTCGGAGTCCTGCCTCGCCACGCTGAACCGGCAGCAGCAGGCCGGCGTCAGCCTCGACAGCTACCTGCTGATCACCGAGGTGGTGCGGGCTGAGACGGTGACGGTGCGGGACCGGTCCAATCACATGGTCGATGTCGAGGGCAAGCTCTCGATCGAGGTGGTGTCGGTCGGGGTCGGAGCGAGCGTCGAGAAGGTCACCGAGTCGGGCTTCACGATCCGCGGGCCGGTCACCCTGGGCTACAAGTGCCGGCAGCTCGTCGGCCTCCATGACGATGGCGGGACGTCGAACGCGGGAGAAGCGGTGTCTTGCCCAGGCTTCGGCCGCTGAAAATCACCCTTTGACGACCCCGAAGCTCCCCACCCGACTGGAGCACCCGGACACCAAGGGGGTGGATAGCGTGACTGTCCGCAGCCTCGGCTTCTTCTGGGGGCTGGTCCCACCAGAATCCATCAGGCCTGGAGTAGTGCGGACGGAGCAGTGCGGACGCGGTGGCCTCAAGAAGTAGCGGCGGAGGCCGCCGCCGCGTCGTGCTCAGCGATCACCTGATCATAGTAGTCGATGATCTGCCGGACATATGCCCGCTTCACCGTGTACGGCGCGGGGAAGAAGTTCCGCTTGAAGCCGTAGATGATCGTGTGTCGGAGCTGGGTGCGGTCGAACCCGAAGGCCGCCACCGCCAGCTCCAGCTCCCGAGAGACCGTGGTGTGACTGACCAGTCGGTTGTCGGTGCAGAGGGTGGCGGACAGCCGAGCGTCCAGCATGTGCCGGAAGGCGTGGTTGCGCACGTCGCCGATGGCGGGGTTGGTCTGCATGTTGGAGGTGATGCAGACCTCGATGGTGATGCGGCGATCGGCGATGTAGCGCGTCAGCCGTCGGACGTAGGCGGCCGGATCGGTGACGTCGGGGCCACAGAGCTGCGGCGAGAACAGGTGGTAGCCGTGGCCGATGCGGTCGGCGTGAAGCTCGGTGATGGCCTGGAAGATGCTCTCCGGCCCATACGCCTCCCCGGCGTGTACCGTTTTCTTGAGAAAATTTCGATGGGCGTAGGCGTAGCCCTGCTGGTGATCCCCGGCGGGGTAGCCGTCCTCGCGTCCGGCCAGATCGAACCCCACGATGGGCAGCCCCAGCTCGTCGCGCGCCCGAACCGCAGCCCGCGCCAGCTCCAGCGACGCCAGGCCGAACACCTGCTTGGCAGGGGCGTCGCGGAACAGCTCGAAGAGCTGCCGGTACCACGGCGAGAACTCCGCGGTGAAGTAGCGCATCGCGCAGACGATGAGGCCGAAGTGGAACAGCGGCTCGTCGCGCTCGGCCACGGCCGGGGATTGGCGGTGCTCGTCCTGGGCCCGCCGAAGTCCGCGCGTGATGGCGGTGAGCACGGCCTCGAACGAGAGCCCCTTGTGGACGTGGAGCTGGGGCGCGAAGCGCACCTCGATGTAGCGCACGCCCTCGTCGATGTTGTCCCAGGCCAGCTCGTAGGCGGCCCGCTCCAGGGCCTCCTCGTCCTGCAGCACCGCGCATGTGAACGCGAAACCGTGGAGGTAGTCCGCGAGGCTGCTGTACTGGGGCTTGAACACGAGGGTGTTGAGGCCCTCGATCGTCTGGGAAGGCAGCTCTACCCCCCGCTCCCGGGCCAGCTCGATCAGGGTGCCCTCACGTAGGGAGCCGTCGAGGTGGACATGGAGATCGGTCTTGGGGAGCGCCCGGATCAGCGCGGGAGTCAACATGCTGCCTGCTAACACTACACCCGACCTGAGGCGGGTTTGAGGTTGCTCGTCTGGTCCTGCTTCGCTATTGCGTCCTCTCTTCGGCCCCGAGGAGGAGGCGATGCTCGAACTCCCCGCCTCGTTTCGGACGCTTCTCGTCGAGCGCCTCGACGAGTATTGCGAGAATCTGGACAACACCTTTGACGCCGCGGGCATCGCGGAGTCATTCATCGAGACCATCGAATCGGTCGCCCAGGAGGTGACGCAGATCGACGCGGAGGCCATCCTCTCGCAGCTCGAGTCGGCCATCGAGGACGGCACCAATCTGGTCGAGAGCCTCGAGGAGCATCTCAAGCAGACTGGCACCGAGGGCGCCAACGGCGAGAGGATGCTGGGCATCCTGGAGACGGTCTGCGAGCTGGAGTGGCTGGAAGACGACGTCGAGACCGGCGGATTCTTCTCCGATGACGCCGTACTGGATGATGATTTTTGAGGGGACGACGTCTGTTGAGTCGCGCGCGCCCCCTCACGCGCACAGTCACGCGCGCCGCGCTGGCGCTCGCCTGCCTCGGACCGACATCCGCGGCCGGGGAGCCCTCCCACGCAGAGGACTCGGCCCGCGTAGAGGAACCCGCTGGCGAAGCGGAGCTCCCACCACTGATGGAAGCCGGTGCGCGTGAGCTGACCCGCACGAGGGACGCCCTGGCGTCTGCCCCCGAGCCGCCCTACTGGCTGGCGCTCGGCTTCGTCGATCGACACGCAGTCGAGATCCAGGCGACCAACGGCGCCGCCAGCAACATCGGCACCTCGCACCATCGCTTCGGCGACGTCGACGTCCGCGTCGGCACCCCGGAGCTGGACAACACCCACAAGATCCGCGACGCCGGGTGGTTCTCCGAGGTGCCCCGGCCGCAGATGGCGCTGCCGCTGGAGGACACCGTCCCCCGAGCCACCGAGCTGGGGATCTGGCAGGCCACCGACGAGTCGTACCGCGCAGCCACCCGTCGCCTGATCAAGGTGCGAACGAACGAGGCGGTCAAGGTGGCCCGCGAGGACCAGAGCGCCGACTTCTCCATGGCCGATCCGGTGATCGACATCGGACCGGTGACGCCGATCACCGTCGATCGCGCGGCGTGGACCGACGCTGTGCGCGTGGCCTCAGCGGTGTTCATGGAGTACCCCGAGGTGATCGACTCCAACGTCACCTTCCGCCTCCATGACGACGTCCACATGATGCTCAACAGCGAGGGAACGCGCATCCGCGTACAGCGCCCGCGCGTCCGGGTGAGCTTGTGGTGCTCGACGATCGCCGATGACGGGATGGCGCTGCAGGTCTACGACTACATCGACGCCGCCCACCCCGACCGCCTCCCCGACGCCGCGGCCCTCGTCCAGATGGCGCACGACGCTGCGAACAAGCTGGTGGCGCTGCGACAGGCCCCGCTGATCGAGCCCTACGTGGGCCCTGCCATCCTGCGCGGACGCGCCGCCGCCGTCTTCTTCCACGAGATCCTGGGCCACCGCGTGGAGGGACACAGGCAGAAGGACGAGGACGAGGGGCAGACGCTCGCCGAGAAGGTCGGTGAGCAGATCTTCCCCGAATTCATCGACGTGGTGGACGATCCCACGCTGGAGCGCTGGGACGATGTCGATCTGAACGGCTACTACCGCTACGACGACGAGGGGGTGCCCGCCCAGCGGGTGCTGGTCGTCGATGACGGCGTGCTCCGCTCGTTCCTGATGAGCCGCGCGCCGATCGAGGGCTTCTCCACCTCCAACGGCCACGGTCGTCGGCAGCCCGGCTCGGCGGTGGTCGCTCGACAGGGCAACCTGCAGGTCGAGAGCAGCCAGACCGTGAGCTGGGAGGCCCTCCGCACAGAGCTGATCGCCGAGGTGCAGCGTGAAGGCAAACCCTTCGGCCTGATCTTCGACGACATCTCCGGCGGCTTCACCTTCACCGGACGCACCACCCCGAACTCCTACGCGGTCAGCCCGGTGACGGTCTGGCGCGTCTACCCCGACGAGCGCCCCGATGAGCTGGTGCGCGGGGTCGATCTGATCGGCACCCCGCTCACCACGTTCTCGCGCATCATGGGCGCCAGCGACACCACCCAGGTCTTCAACGGGGTGTGCGGCGCCGAGAGCGGCTGGGTCCCGGTGAGCGCCATCTCCCCCGACCTGCTGATCTCCGAGGTCGAGGTGCAGCGGCGCGAGAAGGAGAACGATCGCCCGCCGCTGCTGCCCGCTCCCAGAGCAAACGCGGGCGAGGAGGAGTGACCTCGATGCTGCTGCTCGCCACCCTGCTGGTCACCACCGTGGGCACAGCCCTCGGCTCACCAGCCATCCAGGCGGCCGCCGAGGCCGAGGCCGCCCGCGCGATGTCGCTCCAGCTTCCCGAGCAGCCGGCGCCCTACCGCGTCGAGGTCGCGGCGATCGACGGCACGGTGGCGACAGCCACGGGGTCTTTCGGCGCGCTCACCAGCGACGACGAGGGCCCCTACCGCAACCTCCGCGTAGAGGTACGCGTCGGCGGCTACGCGCTGGACAACGCCAATTTCCAGGTGGGCTTCGGAGACCGCGACGGCGTGCGCTCGCGCTGGCTGCCACACGAAGACCACGGAGACGCCCTCCTAAGAGAGATGTGGCTCGCGCTGGACGAGGCCTACAAGGGCGCCGCCGAGCAGCTCAGCTCGAAGCTCTCCGCGCGGGAGGGACGCCCGGTCGAGGCCGACCCCGAGATCATCGCGCTCGAGCCCCTGGTCATCCCCCTGGGAGAGATCCCCGCCGTGGACCCCGAGCGCGTCCGCCACACCGCCCGCACCCTGTCCGCCCGCCTCACGGCCTGGCCGCAGTTCGAAGACGGCGACGCCATCATGCGTGACTGGCAGGGGCAGCGGCTGATCGTCTCCACCGAGGGGCTGCGCGCTGGGCTGCCCACCGGCTTCACGGTGGTCCGCGCCGAGGCCATCCTCCGAACCGAAGACGGCAGCCGGCTCCAGAACGCTCGGAGCTGGGTGGCCCGCACCGCCGATCAGCTCCCCAGCCTCGATGAGATGAGCGCCGAAGTCGATGAGATGGCGAGCTGGCTGGCCGCCCTTGAGGACGCCCCCGTCGAGGAGAACTACCTGGGGCCGGTGCTCTTCGAGCAGACCGCCGCCGTCGAGCTGTTCCGACAGCTCCTCGCGCCAGAGCTGTGCGGCTCTCCGCCGCCCGAAGAGGCGCCCGATCCCTACTCCGAGCAGCAGAGCGCGCCGCCGCGCGCCCGCATCGGGCGTCGCCTGCTGCCGGAGGGCTGGATGGTGATCGACGACGCCCCCTCGTGGCCGCAGGAGGCCGGGAGCTACTCCTACGACTTCGACGGCATCCCCCCACGCGCCGTGACCCTGGTGGACAACGGCGTGGTGCGAGACGTCCTGATGAGCCGCATCCCCCGCGAAGGGCTGGGGGCCAGCACCGGGCACGGCCGCAGCCTCGGCGCCGATCGCCGACAGGCGCTGCCCGCCGTGGTGCAGGTCACGCCCAGACGCAGCCGGAGCGACACCCGCCTGCGCCGGCGCGCGCTCAACCTCGCCGAGCAGGCCGGGCTGCCCTACGTGCTGGTCATCCGGCGGCTGCAGCCGCCCGCGCTCGCCGAGGGGTTCGACATAGCGTTCACCGGCGACGCCCCCCTCGCGGGCTTGACGGCCCCCATGGAGGCCCTGCGCCTCTACGCCGATGGGCGCGAGGAGCCGGTCCGGGGGCTGCAGTTCATCGGCGTCGATCGCCGGGTGCTGCGAGACATCGCCATGGCCGGCGCGGTGGGCGCGCCCGCGGGGGTGATGGACGCCGCCCCCGGCGCCCAACGCTACAACATCGGCGCGGTGGGGGGTCTGCCAGCGACGTGGATCGTCCCACCGGTCGTGATCACCGAGCTGGAACTGCGGGGCGTCGCGGGCGGAGAGCCGCGTCAGATCCCCATCCCGCCGCCTCGCTGACCCCCGCCTCGCTGACCCCCGCCTCGCTGACAGAGCGGCGGCTCACTCCTCTGCGTCGGGCGCCTCCAGCGCGGCGCCCAGCTCGACCGTGCGCTGGTAGGCCGCGTCGATGGCGTCGGTGAGCACCGCCGAGAAGCGCCCGTTCTTGAGCACCTGGAGCGCGCGGGAGGTGGTGCCCCCGGGGCTGGTCACCTGATCGATGAGCTGCGCCACGTGGATGCCGCCCTCCCCCTCGACGCGGATCATCTCGGCGGTCCCGAGCAGCGTCGCCAGCACGGTCTCCTGGGCCACGCTGCGCGACTCACCGATGTACGTCGCGGCCTCCACGAAGGCCTTCACGAAGTGCGCCACGATGGCCGGTCCGGTCCCGTTGACCGCCGTCGCCATGTCGACGTGGCGCTCGTCGTCGACCTGGATCTCCTGCCCCATCACGCCGAGGATGGTGCGCACGCGCTCCAGATCTGAGTCTGAGGTGTCGGCGGGAGCGGTCCAGACGGTCATCCCCTGGCGAACGCGGCAGGGCAGGTTGGGCATGCAGCGGGCCACGCGCTGATGCTCAAGTCCTCGCGCCAACACGGCCAGCGGCGCCCCCGCGATGATCGACAGCACCAGGCAGCGCGGCGGGACCCCCCCGCGCAGCTCCGGCAGCACCTGACCGAGGCTCTGCGGCTTGACCGACAGAACAAGCAGATCCGACGCCGACGCCACCTCCAGGTTGGAGCGGGTCGTGCGCACTCCGTGTCGCTGCCGCAGCTCCTGGGAGCGGGCGGGTCGGCGATTGCTCGCGATGATGCGCTCGGGCGGGAGCACCCCCTCACCGACGAGGCCGGAGATCATCACCTCTGCCATCACCCCCGCGCCCACGAAACCCAGCGTCCAGTCCATGCCACCCTCCCGCGAATCCGACACCGCGCGGCAGCCCGGTCGCCAGGCGCCGCGTCGACACCAGCGCATATTGCGCACGCTGTCGTCCGGCCCGGGCAGCGCCCGGAGGCCGATGCGCGGGAGGAGCGTGGCGGATACCCTACGACCTCGTAGGCGAGGAGGGCGATGGGGCAGGCGCAGCAGCTCGTGACGATCACCCGGGAGCTGTCGGACGCCGTCGATCGGCTCCGGTTCGCTCCCCCGGTCACGCATGTCTACAACCCGCTGGCCTACGCGCGGGAGCCTCATGAGCGCTACCTGACCCGCTACGCGGACTCCCTGAAGGAGATCCTGCTGCTGGGAATGAACCCCGGGCCGTTCGGCATGGCCCAGACGGGGGTCCCCTTCGGCGAGGTGGCCCTGGCGCGGGACTGGCTGGAGGTCGCTGCGCGCGTCGCCCAGCCCCCCGTGCTGCACCCCAAGCGTCCCATTCAGGGGTTCGCCTGCCCGCGCAGCGAGGTCAGCGGGCGGCGGCTGTGGGGGTGGATACGCGCTCGTTTCGGCACCCCCGCGGCGTTCTTCTCGCGCTTCTTCATCGCCAACTACTGCCCGCTGTGCTTCATGGAGGAGGGGGGCCGCAACCGCACCCCCGACAAGCTGCCGAAGGCCGAGCGCGCGCCGCTTCTTGCCGCCTGCGACGAAGCGCTCCGGCGCACCGTCGATCTGCTGGAGCCCCGCCTGATCATCGGCGTGGGCGCCTACGCCACCCGCCGCGCGACCGCTGCCCTGGCGGGCAGAGCGTCTCCCGAGATCGCCCGCATACTGCACCCCAGTCCCGCGAACCCCCGCGCCAACCGTGGCTGGGTGCCTGTGGTCGAGGCGCAGCTCGCCGAGCTGGGCGTAGCGCTTCCTGCGGCGCTCCCCGAGGTGGGGGAGGGCACTTGACCATCTCCGCCCTGGGCAACCGCATCCAGCGCTACGCGTGGGGCTCTGTCGACGCCATCCCCCGGCTGCTCGGTCGCGACAACCCGGGCGGCGCGCCCTGGGCCGAGATGTGGATGGGAGCCCACCATCGCGCGCCGTCCAGGGTCTGGAGCGCTGGTCGATGGAGCCCGCTCCCGGAGCTGATCGACCGGGATCCGCGGGCCATCCTCGGCGAGGCCGCGCTCGCCCGCTTCGGTGTCCAGCTCCCGTTCCTGTTCAAGGTGCTCGCCGCCGCCCGCCCGCTGTCGATTCAGTGCCACCCCGACGCCGCCCGCGCCGCGGCGGGCTTCGAGCGCGAGAACGCGGCAGGGATCCCCCTGGACGCCCCCGCGCGGTGCTACCGCGATCCCCACCCCAAGCCCGAGCTGCTCTGCGCGCTCTCGCGTTTCTCGGCGCTGGTGGGGTTTCAGGCGCCGCGGCACATCATCGAGAATTTCTCCTCCCTCCGGTCGCGCACGCTCACGCCGCTGCTCACCGACCTGCGCGTGTCCCCTGAGGGGGGGCTCCCAGCCTTCTTCCGCGCGCTGATGACCCTCCCGATGCCGGACCGCCGGTCCGTGCTGTCCGATCTCCGACGGGCTCACCTCCCCCCCCCGATCGCGCCGGTCGTTCACCTGCTCATCGCCGCGTACCCCGACGATCTCGGCGCGCTGGCGCCGCTGTACCTCAACCACGTGCTCCTGGCTCCGGGCGAGGCGATCTTCCTGCCGCCCGGCGAGCTGCATGCCTACCTGGAGGGGCTCGCGCTGGAGCTGATGGCCGGCTCCGACAACGTCCTCCGCGGAGGGCTCACGCAGAAACACATCGACGTCCCGCAGCTCCTCGACAACCTCTCCTTTCGCACCGGCCGACCGCCGGTGCTGCACCCGCTCCCCATCGCTCCCGGGCTGGAGGAGTGGCGGGCGCCCACCGACCGGTTCTCGCTCTCTCGCGTCACGGTCTCGGGGGAGGTCCCCGTCGCGCAGCGTCAGGGGGTCGAGATCGTCCTCTGCGTGGCGGGAGATCTGCACCTGCGAGGCAAAGACACCGAACATCCGATGCGGCGCGGCGACGCGGCCCTGATCCCCGCGTCGGTCGGCGGGTACCGGGTGACTGGCGCCGGGACGCTCTACCGCGCAGCCCTGCCGGCGCCACCCTGACCCCGGCTCGCCGACAGCGGGCCCATCGGGTACCCTCCCTTTCTGGGGGCGCCCCCAGGGGGAGAGGCTCATGCACGTTCGTTCCCGGTCCTTGCGGTTGTCCTGCCTGCTCGGTCTGTTGGCGTCCGGCTGCCACATCTTCGCCAGCGGCGATATCGCCACGACCTGCGAGGATCTGGAGCGGGGCTGCAGCCCGGACGAGACCGAGGAGACCGGGGGCCTGCCCACTCCGCCGACCAGCACGACATCCACGTCCGCGATCGACGCCGACGGCGACGGCGCCACCACACAGACCGACTGTGACGACGCCAACGGCGCGATCCATCCCGGGGCCGCGGAGGTCTGCGACGGGCTCGACAACGACTGTGACGGAACCGTCGATGTAGACGCGACCGACGCCGCTGATCGCTACCTCGACGAAGACGGTGACAGCTTCGGCGACCAGCTGGTCCGGGCCTGCCCCGACGAGTCCGGCACCGCGGAGTCGGGCGGCGACTGCGACGACAGCGACGCATCGATCCACCCCGAGGCCGAAGAGGTCTGCGACGACGGCGTCGACAACGACTGCGACGGAGGCGCCGGCGACTGCCCGTCCCTGCCCCGGGAGCTGCTGCGGACCGACGCCGACGTGTTCATCTCCGACGGCGACGTGGGCGAATTCGGCCAGTGGATCTCCGCAGGAGACGTCACTGGCGACGGAGCCACCGATCTGCTGGTCAGCGCCACCACCGTCGGCGGCGGCTCCGGAGCCATCCGGGTCTACAGCGGCGCTGAGCTCGACGGCGAGCTGAACGCGACCCGCGACGCCGCCGCTGCGATCCTGGGGAGCCTCGGCGGCGGGTTCTCGGCGCGGGTCGCGGCGACCCCCGATCTCACCGGAGACGGCTACGCCGACATCATCGCGACCTCGTCGGGCGAAGGGACGATCTACCTCGTCCCCGGCCCGGTGAGCGGCGCCTCCACGGCCGCAGATGTCGCCATCCGCGTCACCGGCATGGTCGCGCCAGAAGGGGCCAGCGGGATCGGCTCCAGCCTCTCCGCTGGAGACTTCACCGGCGACGGCGCGGCGGATCTCCTGATCGGCGACCCCTTCGCGGTGGCTCAGTCCGACGCAACATTCCAAGGGATGGCCTGGGTCGTGGTCGGCCCGCTCTCTGCCGACCCCACCGGCAACGGAATCGACCTGTCCACGCTGAAGACCGCCGCCATCTCCGGCAACGGCAGCGCCCTGACCGGAGAGGTCGTCACGGACGTCGGCGACACCGACGGCGACGGCGTCCACGATGTGCTGGTCACGGCGCCGGGCGACAGCGCCTGCTACGGCGCCTCCGCAGGCGGCGCCGCCTACCTGTTCACGCAGCCCACCACCGGGATGACGATCTCGGTGGACGAGGCCGACAGCATCACCTGCTCGAGCCACGAGCAGGGGCAGCTCGGGTACGGCGCGGACGGTGGAGATATCAACGGCGACGGCCTGAGCGACTTCATCGTCTCTGCCCCGCTCGATGAGGAAGAGGGCGGGGGCGCGGCGTATGTCCTGACCAGCCCGGTCCACGACTTCGAGCATGCCCAGGATGCCACGCTCTCACTGATCGGCGGGGAGGACCCGTACTTCGCCTCTTCAGTATCCCTCGGCGGCGACCTCGACGGCGACGGGGGCGCCGACATCGTGATCGGTCACCTCGGTCTGGGAACGGCCCAGACAGGCCTGTCGGTCGGCGGTGTACGCATCTTCATCGATCCGGGGACCGGTGTCCTGTCCATCGATGACGCCGACACGGTCATCTACGGCTCCTCCATGGACTCACCCCAGGCGCGGAACTACGGGCTCGGCGTGCTCGGCGTCGATCTCAACGAAGATGGCTTCGGCGACGTCGCGGCCAGCGGCCTCGGCCTGGACGGCGTCGATCTGTTCCTGGGTGGCTCAGGACTCTGAACACCCCCCTCCTGCCCCCCCATCAGGCCGCCTCGGTCGTCGGCAACGGCAGCGTGGCGTTGGGGCCCTACGTCCGCCTGCTCCGTCACGACAAGCTCCAGCTCGAGCTGAAGCTGGAGCATCCTGTCCGCTCGGTCATCGACCAGCAGAGCGACGCCAGCTTGGACGTCTGGTTCTACCTGCCTCCGGCGGTGGGGGTCTCAGAGGCCACCCACCCGCCCGAGGACTTCTACGCCGACCTGCGGACGATGACCCGCCTCCGGACCCCCGAGGTGCCGCTCGATGAGCTGTCGCAGACCGGCGGCCATCGTTCGCCGCTGAGCGCCCTCGCCCTCCTGGTGACCCGGATCGGCGTGCGAGGTCCTACCCGGCACCAGAGCCGGGCCATCCGCCAGGAGGCCCGCCTGGTCAGCGCCTGCTACCGGAGCGCCTGTCGGCGGCCGCTGCAGGACATCCTCATCGCGACAGACTCCGCGTCGGCGATCGTCCAGCTACTGACCCTGGCGCGCAGCTCCGATCGCATCGCCTGCCAGTACCGCGCGCTCCGCGAGCGCCTCTCAAAACACAAGCTCCACCGAGAGGTTCGGCGCTGCCTGGGTTTCGTCGATGAGTACTTGAGCATGCAGGTGGAGAACACCTGCCTGAAAGCCCTGCACCTCTCCGAGAGCATCCCCCCTGCGGATGGACTGGCCGCGGCGCAGGCCGAGCTTCGCGCGGTGGCCCACAACGAGGCGACCCACCGGGAGCAGCAGGGGTGGCGCACGGTCCTCAGCGCAGACAGCGACAAGGACGCCGACGCCGCCTTCCTCGATCAGGCCAGCCTGCTCAAGAAGTACGTCTCGGCGGTGCTCTACCTGGACGACCACCAGAGCCGGGCCAACGAGGTCGCCGAGCAGATCGTGCTGGGCTTCGCCGCGGCCCTGGCGATGACCTGGACCGTGGGTCTCCAGGTCTTCACCTTCTTCGCGCTGGGGCTCGAGCTCAGCGCAGAGATGGGCACCACGCTGGTGTGGACGTTCATCGCCGTCGCGGTCGTAGGCTACATCCTCAAGGATCGGCTGAAGGCCACGGTGGGCCAGGCCCTCGCGCGTCGGCTGCCGCGTCTGCTGAGCGATCGCCGGTTCGTGATCCGCTATGGCACCGGCCGCATCGCGACCACCTCGGAGCGGATGCGGTTCGTCTCGGGAGACACCGTCCCAGAGGAGATCCAGCGGACCCGTTTGTCCACCGTACGCAATACGCTGGTGGCCGAAGCTACCGCAGACGTTCTCCATTACAGCCGCCAGATCCGCCTCCACCCCAGAGAGGCCACGGCGAGCTTCCCGCGGTTCGACGGCATCAAGGAGGTGCTGCGGTTCAACGTCTGGCGATGGATCCGCACGATGGCGGCCTCGCGCAAGCGGCTCCTCACGATGACCCCGGACGGAAAGCTGATCGAGCGCCGCGCGCCGAACCTCTACATCGTAGATCTTCTGCTGCGCCTCGAGAGCCCCGGCCCGGACGGCACCCCGGAGACCACAATCGGCAACGCGCGGGTGTACCTCAACCGCCGGGGGATCGTCCGAGTGGAGCCCGTCGACACCGACTGATGTGCCCCATTCCCAGAAGCCCTATCCCCAGAAGCCCTATCCCCAGAAGCCCTATCCCCAGAAGAGGGGCACGAAGGCCACCAGGAGCAGCGCCGTTCCCATCACGGCCATGGGCAACAGCACATGCTCGTAGCGATAGAGGAACCCGCCCTCCGTGGGGGTCTCCTCGACCCGCGCAGGCGCTCCGATCACCTGCCGGGCCAGCAGGTGGTTGATCGCCACCGGCGGCGTGAGGTAGCCCAGCTCGAAGGCCACCAGCACCATCATCCAGAAGTGCACCGGGTCGATCCCGTTGTCGTAGGCCAGCCCTGCGACCGTGAAGCTCACCAGGATGACCGCGCCCAGCGCGTCCATCGTCATCCCGACGAGCACCATGATCACCACCAGGACCGACATCGCGGCGACCGGCGAGCCCAGGTCGGAGGGCATCAGCTCCATCAGCTCTGCGCGCTCCACCACCCCACCCAGGCCCACCGAGCAGGCCATCAGCATCAGCAGCGCGCCGATGTGGTGAGAGGACTCCTCTGTGGCACTGGTCAGCGAGCGCCAGATCCGCGCGCGCTGCGGACCCTCTCCGCCGTCAGCGATGACCAGGGCGATGAGGATGGCGGGCAGCACGAACGCCGCGGTGTGCTCGTTGACCTCGGTGTCGAAGACCACCGCGTAGAGCACGAGCATGCCCGCCGCCACGCCGACATACGGCAGCAGGGGTCGGCAGGCCCGGATCATCTGCGGGAGCGCCTCCCCGACCGGCGCCACGCGCAGCGGTTGGTCGTTCCGGAGCAGCATCGCCGCCAGGTAGAGCGTGGTGGTCAAACCGAAGACGATCAGCCCGTTGGAGAACAGCTCGTCGGTGGTGACCTGCTTGTTGAGGACCGCGATCAACACCACCACCAGGCAGGGCCGAAGCACCACACCCAGGCTGCCAGACATCGCCGTGGCGGACAGCGCCATGCGCGGCGACGCGCCCGCGGCTCGGAGCTGATGAAAGATGACTGCGCCGGCGGCGATCACGAAGATCCCCGAGGCGCCGCTGTAGGCGGTGGGGAGCGCGGCCAGCACCACCACCAGCCAGGCCAGCACCGCAGGCGGGAGCTTCCAGGGCGTGAGCAGTCCGAAGAACAGCGTCGCCACACGGGTCTCGCTGAGCATCATGCCCGCCCAGATGTACAGGCCGATCCCCAGGTAGATCTTGGGGTGCTGCGCGAACTTGTGCAGGTAGATCGCCTGCCCGGAGGTGTGCCCCTCGCCGAGCAGGAACCACCCCGCGCCGATGAGCGCCATGTAGACATACAGCGGCACCACCATCAGCAGACGGGTGGGTCGCACCAGCGCGGGCTCAGGGGGCGGCGGGCGCGCGAGGTGCCGGCCGTTGATGAGCAGCAGGCAGCCGAACCCGACCGCCCACAGCAGCGGCAGCATCGGGTTCTCCGCCTCCGCGCTGGACTGCTGCTGCACCCGCCAGTCCACGACGCACGAGATCATCAGGAGCAGGTGGGCGGCTGCCTGCGATCCCTGGGCGAGCCAGTGCTCCAGTCGGGTCAGAGGGCTGCGCAGGGCGATGTGCATCCGCAGCGCGGTGGTCCGCGCCGCGCCGAGCATCACCAGGATGACCAGCAGGTGCTTCCAGTATGCGAACCGCGCCAGGTCGCTGACCGCGAGCTCTACGCTGCGAAACCCGCGCACGCCCGACGTCAGCCGGCCCTGGATGTCGGCGTACGCGGCGTGACGGCCGGCGCACCGATCGCGGAGGCTTCGAACCGCGGTGCAGTTCTCGGTGGCCTTCGGCGTGGCCCCTACGAACGGATCCGAGCCGGCGAACGGATCTGAGCCCCCGAACGGATCTGCCCCGAACGGATCTGCTCCGTTGAACGGGCCTGCGTCCTTCGGTGCCGCCCCGGGCTCCGCGAATGGATCTGAGCCGGCGAAGGGATCGGCGGCCTTCGCCGCGGGCTCAGCGAACGGGTCTGTGCCGGCGAAGGGGTCTGCGGCCTTTGGCGCGGCTTCAGGCTCAGCGAACGGATCCGAGCCGGCGAACGGATCTGAGCCCCCGAACGGATCTGTCGGCTCAGCCGCGGCGGGATCGGAGCCCGGATCGGCGAAGGGATCCGCGCCGCCGAAGGGATCGGCCCCTGAAGCCGTCGGCGCCGCCTCGGCCGGGCATGCCGCGACCCGCTCCTCCAGGGCAGCCAGCTCGCACTCCGGAGCGACAGGATCGGCCCGGAGATCCTGCGCATAGCCGGGCCACACCCGCTCGCCGATCCCGACGACCCGGGTGCTGAAATTCGGGGCCACTCCTACGGCCAGCGCCAGGGCGAGCCCGACGAAGACCCCGAGCGCCACCAGCCCGGGGGGCTGTCTGGTGGATGGCTCCACGGGTGCTACTCAAACTCGGCTGGAATCGAGCTGCGATTCCAGCGTGAACGGCCTGCCATGGTCGCCAAGGTCATCTACTCTTTCTGCTCGGCGCACTCAGATCGGGAGGCGTCGGCGCTGCACCGCAGCTTGCGCATGACGCCCAGCATCATGCCGTCGTACGCCCCCACGTCGTCGCGGAGCTTGAGGCGCACCGCCTGGAACAGCTCCTCCCATTCCCCGAGCCGATCGGCGGGGATGTCCACCCAGTACTTGCTGGGAATATCGGCCTCGGCCTTCTTCACCAGCGCCAGTGCGGTGTCGAATCGGCCGGCAAGGTCCTTGCGCGCCGCCGCTGGGAAGGACTCGGGGAAGCGTGAGGGGCGGATCATCACCTGGAGCGTCGCCTGCGCCAGCGGCGCCCTGAGGATGCCGCCGCCCGCGGCGTCGAGTCCCCGCCAGAGCTCGAAGGGCCGGAACGCCGGCGCGGACACATAGCAGGCGTCGACGTCGCCGTTGTTGAACTTGGGCCCGATGCTGCCGAGATCGGCAGGGACCACGATGGAGCCCACGCGATCGACCATCACCATCGACGCCTTGTCGTAGTCCATCGTGGCGATGCGGATCCCGGCGAGCTCGCCCGTGGTGTCCTTGCTGCGATCACGCACGAACAGGTACACCGCCCCCGCGGGGAGAAACCCGATGGTCTCGTGATCGCCCGAGCGCAGCTTCTTCGCGGCGCTCTCGTAATTGGCGAGGGTGTTCACCATCTGTTGGAGCAGCGCGTAGTCGGGCAGGGCCCCGATGGCCTCGATCGTGCTCGGGAAGCGGTTGAAGCGCTGGAGACGCACGCCGGTCGCCACCACTCCGTCGCACTGCCCGGCCTCGTAGTCCTTCGTGGCGGTCTCCTCGTCGGTGTAGGCGCGCACCGTCAGATCGACGCCCTGCGCGCCTGCCCAGATCGAGAAGTCCTCCAGGATGGCGTAGTAGTCGCCGCTCTTTCCCCCGGGATCGTAGGCGCACAGCACGCGGGACTCGGCCTGAGCAGACGCGGAAAACACGAGCCCCGCGGTGAGACCCAGTGCAAGGTGGAGGGAGCGTTTCAGGAAGGAGCGGACCATGGATTACTGCTCTTCTGCGGGAGGGGGCTCTTCTGCGGGGGGCGCGGACGGCGCCTCGGGAGGCTCAGCGGGCTCCGCCGCGAACGGATCAGCCGCGAACGGATCAGCCGCGAACGGATCGGCCTGCCCTGAAGATTCTGCAGGGGACCCTGAGGACTCTTCAGAGAGTTGCGAGGGGAGGACACCAAAGTCGGCGGTTCTCAGCCCCTCGGCCTCGGTCCACAGCAGATCGGAGTGGTGCCGACTGACGTACAGCGCGTAGGTGTCGAGGAGCGCCCAGCGTGGGTCGATCGACGTCTCTGAGAGGCTCTGCGCATGCGCGACGATCGCCTTCTCCACCAGATCTACGCGGTCGGCGTTGCCGGCGATGAGCACCTGGACGGCGCGCGCCAGTCGGACCCCCTGCGCAGCGCCCGCGCTCGCGGCGTCGTCCAGCGCGGCCCAGGGATCGATCCCGTCGGGACCCGAGCCCGGGATGGTCGCCCAGACACCGGAGCGAAACGCGGCCGGCACCTGCCACCAGCGATCGTCGTCGAGGCAGGTGGTCGCCCGCGCGATGCGGGGGAGCAGATCGAGCGGCACCCCCAGCTCCCCCCCGCCGGCGCGATCGTGCAGCAGCGCGTTGAGCCCGCCGAACAATCCGAGGAGGTAGACGATCTCGTCCTTCTCGGCGATGCGTGGGCAGACCGGGGCGGCGTCCCCTGAGACCTCTCCGATGGGTCCCCAGGCCGCCTCCATCGACTCAAAACCCCGCAGAAACCGCCGCGCCGCGAGGGTGTGTGCCCGCTTCTCGCGGATACGGGCGTCGCGAAGCTCCTCGATGCGGCCGCCATCCAGCGGAAGGTGATGCCGCGCGCGCGCGCCGGCCAGCTCGGCCTCCCACACATCGGGCTCGTGGCAGAGAGCCGCGGAGACCTCGGCCACGACCATGGCCCGCTTCGGGGGGTTGTCCGCTGCCGTCAAGGCCGCCAGGGGATGGGCCAGCGATTGCCCGACTCCGCAGACCATCCCCAGATCCGGCACCGCCAGCCCGCGTGCCAGCACGCGATCGACAGTGAAGCGATCGACCTTGGGACCGCAGCCGAGCAGTCCGCCTGCGAGGAGCAGGACCGCGGCGGGGCGGGGAGACGTGGGGGGCGACGCCATGGGAGTCCTCTCCGCAGGCCTATAGCGTGTTCACTCCTCCTCGGGCTCCCGCCGAAGCTCCTCCAGGATCCGCTCGATGGGCGCCGCGCGGTCGGCCTTTCGGAGCCTCCGCCAGGCCTGGGCGGTGGCCTCCAGGACGGGCTCCGCCTCCTCGGTCCGGCCCAGTCGCGCGAGGAGCGGGCCATACAACGCACCCACCGCGCCGATCTGCTGCTGCAGCCGCCCCTTGCCCGCGATGTTCCATGCGCCCTCCAGCGCCCGGCGCGCCGGACCGGCGTCGTCGCGGAGCAGCGCGATCTGCCCCTGAACCACCAACGCGCGGAGCAGCGCCTTGGAGTCTCCCGCCCGACGCGCGCCCTCCGCCGCATCGGAGACCTGCAGCTCGACGCCAGCCACCGCGCGGGCGAGGGTGTCCACCTCGTCGGTCCTTCCCAGCCGATGTCGAGCGGCCCACGCCATCAAGAGGACGCGATACGCCTCGAGCAGCCGACCGGTCGCCAGCAGCGCCTGTCCGTAGGCCTCGCCGACGCGCGCGAGCCCCTCGGGCTGGCGGGTGCGGGAGACGACCTCCCACGCGGCGCCGAGCTGCGGGACCGCCGCCTCCACCCCCTCCTCGCGGAGGACGAGCTGGGCCAGCAGGTAACGACTGCTGGCCTCCCCGACCGCGTCCGAGAGCTCCTGGTACTCCGCGAGCTGCTCGCCCTGCAGCTCGCGGGCGCGGGGGAGATCTCCGATCGACACCGCCAGACGCGCCATCTCTCCCGACGCGATGGCGAGATCGCGTCTCGCTCCGAGCTCGCGTAGGATCTCGCGCTGCCGGTCGTGGTGTTCCAGCGCCACGCCGCGCTCCCCCCGGCGCGCCGCCACTCCGGCCAGATCTCCCAGCGCGCGCGCGCTCTCCAGCCGATCTCCCAGCGACTCCAGCACACCCAGACGCGCGGCGTGGACCACCGAGGCCTCCTCCAGATCACCGCGACTGGCGTGGACCCGCGCGATGTCTCCATCGACCAGGGCCATCTCCCGCCGATCGTTGAAGGCCTCCAGCAGCGCCCGCCGACGCCGGTGGATCTCCAGCGCGGTGCTGGTCTCTCCGAGCGCCAGACGGATTCGGCCGACCGCTCCCAGCGCGACGACGCACGAGCGGGCGTCTCCGAGGCGCTCGAAGGTGTGCAGGGCGTCTCGGTACAGCACCAGCGCTTCGGACAGCTGCCCCTGCTGGAGACGGATCGCGCCGATGTCGCACCAGGTGTTCGCCAGCTCTGCGCTGTCGCCCAGCCCCTCAAGCACACCGCGGCGCTCCTCGTGCAACGCCAGGGCGCGGTCCAGTCCCCCCGCACTCGCCTCCAGGCGCGCCAGATCTCCCATGGAGATGGCCCGCGCGCGGGCGTCGCCGAGCTCCCCGAACAGGCGATGGGCGTTGTGATGGATGGTGCGGGCGTGCTCGACGTGCCCCTGCGTATAGCGAAGCCGCGCGATGTCACTGAGGGCGGCGGCGCTCGCGCGGCGATCTCCCAGGGCGTCGAAGATCGCGCGCCGCTCGTGGTGGGTGGAGATCGCCTGATCGAGATCGCTCCACCGCGCCTGGATGTTCGCGATCTCCGCCAACACGACCGCGACCTCGGCGTGACGACCGCGCGCTCCCAGCCCCTCGATGCGTCCGCTGTGGATGGAGAGCGCGCGCCCCACGTCCCCGTTCGCCAGCGTCAAGTGGGCGAGGAGGGCGAGCCCGCGATCGGCGGCGTCGGGGTTGCCCAGATCCTGGTGAATCTGCACCAGCTCCCCCTGGAGCGCGCTGGCAGCGCCTACCGCCCCGCGCGACATCTCCAGCGAGACGAGCCGCCCGAGGACGCGCGCCCGCGGCGCCCGCTCGCCCGCGGGCATCTGTTTGAGGCGCTGCTGCAGCGCGAGCGCCTCCTCATCGACGGTGAGCGCCTCCTCATCGAAGTCCTCTCGCAGCGGAGCAGGGTCTGCCTCCCACTCGTGCTCAGGCTCTGGCGCGGGCGGCTCTGGCTCCGCCGCTGCAGCCTCTGCTGCGGCCACGCGCTCGACGCGGTGCTGTGCGTCCGCCTCCCCCAGCACCACCTCGGCGTCGGCGATCTCACCGACTTCCAGGAGCAGATCGCCGCGGAGGCGATGGACCGCGGCGGGCGTGGGTACGCCGGCCTCCTTGAAGATCTCCGCCGCGCGGCGCGCATGCGCCAGCCCCTCGTCGTGATGTCCCCCGGTCCGCAGCGCCTCTAAAACCTGCGGAGCGGCCAACGCCACAGCAGCGGAGTGCCCCGCCATCAGACCCAGCTCGAGGAGCTGCGCGCACATCGGCAGGGGGAGGGGAAGACGAAGTCGGCGCCACTCCTCGTACAGGGGCTCGATGATCGCCACGGCGATGGCGCTGTGCTGCGCTTCGGGGGGAAGGCCCACCAGCTCCCGAACCCGGGGATGGATGCGCACCGCCTCTCCCCCGCCACCGAAGGGGTCGGGCATCGCCTCCCACACCCCGAGCTCCAGGAGCCGCTCGACATCGGCTGGTGTGCCGAACACATGACCGAACGCCGCCATGGCAGCGCTGGGAAGCGGCAGCGTGAACAGGGCCGACGCGGTGAGCAGGCGGCGCTCGCCCGGTTGGAGGATCTGCAGGGCCCGCTCGGCCAGCAGCCCCTCCAGGCGCGCCAGGGTCGAGTCCCGCTCGGCGTTGGCCCCGACCTGCTCGAACAGCTGCACGGCCTCTTGCAGGAGACCCAGCCCACCCTCGAACCGCCCCTGCAGGAGATCCGACTCGGCCACGTGCACGAGCGTGACCGCCCGCTCCTTCCGCGCACCCAGGGCCCCCATCCGACGCGCGACGTGCATCAGGGAGCCACGAGCCCGCGCGGCCTTGCGCTGCTTGACGTCGAGCAGCGCGATCTCTCGCGCCAGCTCGAGGGCCGCGAGCTCCCTGCCGGCGCTCGCGAGCGCTCGCCGCGCCGCCTCGAGGCGCTCGCGCGCACCCGCCGGATCTCCCCCCTCTGCCTGGATGCTCGCCTGCGAGCGCACCAGGCCGACGTGGACCTCGCCGGTCCCCGCCTGCCGCCGCTCCAGGTCTCGAACGCACCGCAGCGCGCGCGCGGTGTCTCCGACCGCGAAGAACGCATCGGCCGCGCGCTGGAGGAGCACCGGAGCGGGATCCGTCCGCCGCAACGCGTTGAGGGCCTTGTCCGCGATCTCGGCGGCCCGCTGCGCCTCCCTGGCCGAGAGCAGATCCTGGATCGCCCGCGGAGCGCTCCGTGCGATGGCCTGCTGGTCGCCGACCCAGAGCGCGGGCTGGATGAGCGCACGCGCGCAGACCGCCGACAGCTCGTTGCGCTGGGACCACGCCGCGAGGAGCGGTGAGAGCAGCGCGCGCGACACCGCTTGCTGCGCAGATTCACTCGGCAGCGGACACAGATCCCGCGCGGCACCTGTCAGACGCAGCGCGGCCGCGTCTCTTCGTCGAGGGTCGGGCGCGGTCTCGCAGAGTCCCAGCGCGAGCAAACGCGAGGCCGGGTCCTCTCCGCCTCCCTCCGCTCCGTGGATCTCCCTCAACACCGAGAGCGGGAGGGGGACCTCGAACATCCGCAGCGTCTCGCAGAGCGCGCGCTCCCGGGGGTTGATCAGCGCGAACATCCGCGTCGCCACCTGCGACTCCAGCGCCGCCAGCGCCGCAGCCTGCCCCTCGGTGTCTCCGAGAGCCTCGTACAGGGTGACCGCCTCCCGGAGGCCCCAGCGCCTCTTCGATGCGATCCTGACGCGACTCCAGCTCCGCGAGCTCGGCGAGGGTCGCGGCGCGCCTCGCCCGCGCGTGGGACTGCTCGAAGAACTTCAGCGCGCTCCGGTAGCGCGCGCGCGCCTCGTAGGTCAGCCCCTCGGCCTGGGCGAGCCGCGCCGCTTCGCAGTCGATCTCCCCGGCGTCCGCGAAGCGCCCGCGCTGCTCACACAGCGCGCGCGCCTCTTGCAGCAGTCGCAGCACGTCGTCGCGCTTGCCCTGGCGGGCAGCCAGGCGCGCGCGGGACACGAGGAGTGCGACCTCCTCGCGAATCAACGCTGACGAACTCGGCGACGGGGGGGGCTGGCTCACGACGTCCCTGCTCCGTTGGGATGGCCCCGTATCGCCCACCGATTCAGACCGGCAAGGTCCCCAGACAGACAAAGGAGGCGTTACGGATCGGACTCCGCGAGAGGACCGTGGCTCACTACATCGGCATGAATTGGCAGCTCAACAGTCTCTCTGGCTGGGGGGTGTATGGTACGCACGTGGCGGTCGAGATGCTCCGCACACGGCGCGGCGATCCCGTCCTCCTGAAGCGACCGATCTCCTTCGATCCCGGCGCAGATATCGATCTGCTGCGCCCCATCATCTCCCGCTTCGACGCGATGGCCGCCCACCTGCAGCCCGCCCCCGGGCGGGGGTTGGCGCTGGAGTTCCCCGTCCTTCAGCCCCTGCTCCCCGGCTTCAAGGCGATGCAGCCGCCCCAGCGCTTCTACGGCGAGCCGGACATCGGGATCATCTTCTTCGAGGATACCCGCATCACCGCCGCGGCAGTGGAGCGATCACGGCGCTTCGCGCGTGTGATCGCCGGCTCTTCCTGGAACGCCGACCTGATGCGCGCCGCCGGGGTCGAGGGCGTTCGGCTGGTGCTGCAGGGGGTGGCGATGGAGCGCTTCCCCGAGCGCCCCGCCCCGCAGCCGGGCCCGTTCCGCATCTTCTCCGGCGGCAAGATGGAGCACCGCAAGGGACAGGATCTGATCCTCTCGACGTTCCGGGCGTTCCAGCAGCGCCACTCCGAGGCCGTCCTGCTGACGGCCTGGCAGAACCCCTGGCCCGAGAAGGTGGACACCATCACGATGTCTCCCCTGATCGACTCCGCCCCTGAGATGGTCGACGGCCGGCTCGACGTGAAGGGCTGGGCTGCTCGCCACGGCGTCCCCCCTGCGGCCGTCCACGATCTGGGCCTGCTGCCGAACCACCTGATGCCTGCCGCCATCGCGCAGGCCGACTGCGCGCTCTTCGCCAGCCGCTACGAGAGCGGCACCAACCTGTTCGCGATGGAGTGCATGGCTGCGGGGCTGCCCGTGGTCTTGAGCGCATGCACCGGTCACCTCGACATCATCGCCGATGATCGATGCTACGCCGTCGAGGCGGACCAGCTCGTCACGTCGCCGCAGGCAGAGTGGGGCACCGAGGGCTGGGCCGGGTCCACTGTCGAGGGTCTGCTCGCCGCGCTGGAGGCGATCTACCAGGACCGCCAGGAGGCCCACCGCCGCGGTCTGGCCGCCCGCGCGTTCATCTCGACCCTCTCCTGGCGAAACCAGGTCGGCAAGCTGCTCGACGTCATCGACGAGATCTCGGTGTGAAGCTGGTCTTCCTTGACCCGGTGGGCGGCGCGGAGCTGATCGCCGCCGCCGGGGCCCGCCGCGAGCCCCTGCTGCCGGGGTTTGCGCAGATCGGCGGCACGATGGAGGCCTTCCTGCTCGACGAGGGCGCCGCCGAGGTCTTCGAGATGCTCGCCGAGGAGCAGGGGATCGAGGTCCACTTCGCCCCCCCGCCCGCGCGCTCGCTGCCCGAGCTGATCGACGCACCCTGGGATCCGACGGTAGAGATCGAGCTGCAGTTCACCGCCCGCGTGATCAGCGCGTTCCTGGACGCCATCGGCACCGCCACCGGTCGCGCCACCTTCTACAACACCCGCCAGGCCCAGGAGGCCGCAGAGCGACGAGCCCACGCCCGCGCCTTCGCGGTCGATCGCGGCCTGTACGCGGGCCTGCTCACGCTCCCGGGCTGCCTGGATCGGGCCCGCGTGCAGGGGATCCTCCGACTGCTGTCGGTGCCCCGCACCCCATCTGGGCCGACGGAGAGCGGCCTGTTCCCGATCGTGCGGGAGAACGCGCTGATTCGTCGAATGCTGCGGGATCTGCCGGTCCCCAGGCAGCTCCGGCTGTTCGGTGAGCTGCGCAGGCGACGCGTGAACAACTCCCGCACACGAACGCTGATCCTGCGCACCATCCTGCGCTCACGCCGCCTGGAGCTGTGGAGCGTGCGCTACCGCCGCAAGCTCCGCAGCGCGCTCTTCCACGCGTGGAGCCGCCGCACGGCCAGCATCCTCGCGCGTGTCCTGGCGCGCCCCGAAGAGCAGCGCACCCCCAGTGAGGCCGCCCTCGTCAGCCGCTGCATCCACAGGTGGTGCCGCGAGGGGACCACCGCAGACGTCGAAGACTGCGCGGCGTTCGTCCTCGGCGTCAAGCGGCCGCGATCGCTGCGCATGCTCCGCGCCTACGACAACGCGAAGACCCGCCTGGAGGCTGGCCGCCGCCTGCCCTGGGAGACGCTGGAGGGGCTGCGCAGCACCTACCACCCCGCCCGCGACAGCGCCGACGTGCTGAGCATGACCCGCACCACGCTCACCAGCGGACAGCAGATCCGGCTGCAACGCGCCGCGAAGGCTGCCGGCGTGAAGGTGGCGTTCGACCCCTCCCGCGCCGATCCGGTGCGCCTGTATGTGTACGCCTTCGCCGAGGGCTGGACCCGGGAGATCGGCCAGGCGCTGGACGACAAGGCCGCCGCGGTGGTGGACAGCCTCCCCGCAAAGCTGGGATGGATCGGCGTGATCCTCGACGCCTCCGGCTCGATGTCCGGCGCGGATGAGCAGGCGCTCCGGCCGATGGCCGCGGCGCTCGCCGTGCGCGACCTGCTGGTGGCCGCGGCAGATCGAGCGTCGGTGGTGGTGGCCGGCGGCGAGCAGATCAAGCGCACCGGCGGCCGTCTCATCCGACCGGCCGGCGACACCGCCCTCGCGGAGCACCTGGTGGCGCTGCTGCGTCAGCGACCAGAGGCGATCTTCGTCCTGTCCGACGGCTACGAGAACGCACCCGCTGGCCGGTTCGCAGAGACCATGACCGCCGTCCGCGCGCTGGGAATACGCACACCCGTCTACCAGATCTCCCCGGTGATGGCGGCGGAGGTCGGCGGGCTCCGCGCGCTCGACCCGGGCCGCACGCCGGTGCTCCCCGTGGGCCGCCCCGAGGGCCTGGGGGTGGCGCTCCTCAAGGGGATGCTCCTCGCAGAGCCGGCGCTGGGCCTGGAGACCCTGATGCGCCGCACGCTCCTCAAGGAGCGCCCCCCCGCCAAGACGCTCGCCTCCGCCGAGGAGTCCGGGCCCGAGGAGGGGGGAGAGGCAGAGGAGGAGGCGCCGTGACGCTGACCATCGCCGACATCCTCCGGGGCTGCCGCACCGGCCGCCTCCAGACCGCAGGGATGATGCAGGTCATCCCCCTGCTCAGCGAGCTGGAGGACCACGGCTTCGCGCTGCCGTCCGCCCTCGAGGTGAGCACCGCGACCTACGGCTCCCTGGTCATCCGCAACCCCACCAGGCACACCGCGCTCGTGCCGGTGCATGCCGGGTATGTGGTGAAGGAGGCCGCCCAGGACCACGCCATGGCCCACGGCGGCCTCATCCGCCCGCAGGCCTGTCGGAAGTTCACCACCGCCATGTGCATCCAGGAGACGCAGGGCGGCACCATCTCGGCCGGCACCCACAAGCTGATCATCCTGCCCTACGCCCTGCGCGAGCAGGCCCACGCGGTCCGTCGCGAGACCGACTACAGCAAGCTGTGGAACGCCCTGCGCAAATTCAACCGCGAGTTCGGCCTGGAGCGCGCCCCCGGCGAGCTGGTGCGCTTCCTCGACGCCTTCGCCGGCGAGCTGGACGCCTTCGTCGCGGAGTTCGAGTGTGTGCAGGGACAGGTCGGCGCCATCGTGCTGGTCGACGGCGAGGTGGTCGGGGTCGAGCGCGCGCCGTCGCAGGCCTTCTGGAGCGACATCTGGTCAGCGCTCATCCGCGAGTGCTACGGCTCGTGGGCGATCAGCGTGGCGCGCGCAATCGAGAATCCCCGCCCGCCGTCCACCCGCGTCCCCCTCCGTACGGAGGGCCTCACCTCGCTCGACGACCTCGCCGAAGCGTTGAAGGAGGCCCGCGAGGCCGAAGCGGCGGCGGTCAAGGCGAAGGTCCGCGCGCTGCTGGCCGACCCCTTCACCATCACCCGCGAAGACGATCAGGGGGACTTCGCCCTGGAGAGCCTGAAGCACGAGCAGCTCGTGGGGCAGATCCTGCGGCGCGGACCGCGGATACCGTACGCCTCGCTGGTGGTCAACAAGCACTGGGTCGCCGACCGCGCCTGGCGGGCCGCCCCGGCGTTCGAGCTGTGACCGCCCCGCTGACCGTGGCACCCTGATCCGGTGCTACCGCTCCTGCTCGCCCCCGCGCTCCTCGCCGCTCCCCCAGACGCCGCCGCTCTGAAGGCGGCCTTCGACGAGTACAACTCCGGCGCGGCCTACCCGCTGCCGTCGCTCACGGGCGAGCAGCTCTCCCGGCTGCAGCGGGAGGGGGTCATCCGCTACCTGCGGGCCGCTGACGGCGAGCCCCACATGGCCTTCGGCGCGCTGCTGGCCGAGCTGGATCGCGACCGCCTGTGGGTGGCCTGCCAGGACCTCCACTACGTCACGGTGCCCGAGGTCTACGAGCAGCGGCTCGCGCTCGACGACAGGGGCGACGCGATCTGGTTCGGGTACGTCGACATGCCGTTTCCGTTCCAGGATCGCGCCTACACCGTCGATGTGTGGAACACCCACGCGCTGGCCGCCGCCTCCGAGGGTCGCTCGTGGGAGCACGGCTGGCGGCTTCGGCCCGAGGGGCTCATCGAGGCCCGCGCGCTGGCTGCGGAGGGCACGCTCGGGGCCGTCTCCGCGGAGCAGATCGACGACGCCATCCAGATCCCGTTCAGCCAGGGGGCCTGGGCCGTGCTCACGGTCTCGGAGACGTGGTCGCTCCTCGTGCATCACTCGGCGGCCAGCATCGGCGGCGCCATCCCCGCGCGGGTGGTCTCGGAGCTGGCGCTGGTCGGGATGGAGCGGCTCCTGCGGCGGGTGGAGGTCCGCGCGCGAGACGAGATCGCGGGGCACTACGTCGTCGGGCATGAGCCCCTGGCCGGCGGGGACGGGCAGCCGGTGCCGCCCTGGTGAGCGTCCTCCAGCAGGACGTTGGAACGCTGCCCGGCCGGTCTGCGATAGTCCTTGATCTACGGAGGTGCCGCGATGATCTGGAGCCTTTCACTGGGGATGCCCTTGCTGGGGATGCTGCTGTTGACCTGCACACCGGACACGTCGGAGACGGACAGCGCCGCCCCTTCGGGCAGCACCACCTCGTCGAGCAGCACAACGACCCCGTCGGGCACCACCTCGTCGGGCACCACCTCGGGGACGACAGGGAGCACCACCTCATCGGGCGGCACCACCTCGTCGGAAACCACCGCAGCGCCTGCGCGAGTGGTCACCTTCGGTGATGTTCACGGCGACGCAGGCGCCGCGCGCGGTGCCCTGAAGCTGGCGGGCGTGCTCGACGACGCAGACACATGGATCGGCGGCACCACCCAGGTCGTTCAGGTGGGCGATCAGCTCGATCGGGGAGACGACGAGCGAGAGATTCTGGATCTGTTCGAAGATCTGCAGACTCAAGCCGCCGCGGCCGGCGGAGCGTTCCATCCGCTGCTGGGCAACCATGAGGTCATGAACGTCGAGTTGGATCTCCGCTACGTCACCGATGGCGGCTTCGCCGACTTCGCCGATGTCCCCTACGACCGCACCGATGCGTTGGTCATGGGCTACCCCGAGGAGCAGCGCGGCCGGGTGTCTGCGTTTCGGCCGGGCGGTATGTACGCAGTCCAGCTCGCGGACCACAAGGTCATCCTCCAGCTCGGGGGGACGATCTTCGTACACGGCGGCGTGCTGCCGGAGCACGTCGACTTCGGCATCGATCGCATCAACGAAGAGACCGGCGCGTGGATGCTCGGTCACGGCGCCCCCTCCGACCCGATGGGATCCGGCGATGCGCCCATCTGGAGCCGGCACTACTCCGACGACCCGGACGACAGCGACTGCGCGCTGCTCGATGAGGTGCTCACGGCGACGGGCGCAGATCGCATGGTGGTCGCCCACACCGTTCAGGAGGACGGCATCAACCCGGCCTGCTCCGATCAGGTCTGGCGCGTCGACGTCGGCATGGCCGCCTACTACGGCGGGACCCCCGAGGTGCTGGAGATCATCGACGGCGAGCTGAACATCATCTCCGAGTGAGAGGGGGCCCCTGACGGAGAGCGCGGTGCAGCAAGTAGTTGCGAGGATGTCCGTCGTCAGCGTGACGGCTGTGCTCGCGGTCATGTACGTCGTCACCGGGTGGCTCGGACTCTCGCTGGCGATCGGTCCGGGGTACGCCAGCGCCGTCTTTCCGGCCGCGGGGATCGCCCTCGGCGCGGTCCTCTGCCACGGACCTGCCGTGCTGCCGGGTGTCTTCATCGGGTCCGCCACCCTGAACCTGGCGGTGGCGCTCGACGCCGGCTCCCTGACGCCGTCGTCGGCGGCGCTCGCGCTCCTGATCGCGCTCGGCGCGACCACCCAGGCCCTCGTCGGGCGGAGCTTGATAGTCCGGAGGCTGGGACACGCTCACCCGCTCGAGGACGACCGCTCGGTCGTGGCCTTTCTGGCGCTCGGTGGTCCCGTCGCGTGCATCACCAGCGCCTCGGTGGGCGTGTGCGGTCTGGTCGCGTTCGGGGTCACCCCTCTCCAATCTGCACCATTCAGCGTATTCACCTGGTGGATTGGAGACACTCTCGGTGTGTTGGTATTCACGCCCCTGATGGTCGCCTGGCTCGCGGAACGCTCCCACGGGTGGAGCCAGCGGCGAGCGGCGATCACGCTGCCGGTGATGCTCGCGTTCGGTGGTAACATTGCGTTTTTCACAATGTCGCAGGACTGGCACGCCGTCCGGGTGCAGCAGGGGCTCGAGCGCGTCGCAGAGGGCGTCGGCTCCTCTCTTCGCGTGCAGCTCCGCGAACACAGCAGCATACTTCGCGGCGTCGATGCATTGTATTCGAGCTCAGCTCCGATCAGCAACAGTCAGTTTCGCGCCTACGCGAGCCGCGTGATCGAGGATCAACGTATACAGGCGCTGGAGTGGATCCCGCGCGTACCGCAGGGAGACCTCCCGGAGATGATCGAACGGACCCGAGCGGACGGTCTGCCTGGATTCGACGTCTGGGAGCGGTCTCCGTCTGGTGAGCGTCTCTCCGTGAGCAGTCGTCCGGCCTACTTCCCCGTGACCTTCCTCGAACCCCTCGCGGGAAACGAGCAGGCGCTGGGCTTCGATCTCGCGAGCAACCCGGACCGCAGGGCCGCCCTCGAACGGAGCCGAGACAGCGGCACCATCGTCGCGACAGGTCGCATCACGTTGGTGCAGGAGACGGAGAGACAAGCCGGGATCTTGATCTTCGCGCCGATCTTCCAACCCGGAGCCCCGATCGAGACGGTCCAGACCCGCCGAGAGCAACTCCTGGGCTTCGCGCTCGGAGTATTCAGACTCGGCGATACGCTCACTGATGTATTGGCGCTGCACGACGTGGAGTACCTCCGGGTCGCGCTGTTCGATCGCACGAACGCAGCCGACCCGAGTCTCCTCGCGGCGAGCAGCCCGGACCTCACGCCGACCTGGGCAGCTGGGGAGGGGGACAACCGTTGGATCAGTGAGCTCACCGTCGGCGGCCGGGACTGGGCGCTGCTGGTGGAGGCGACCCCCCGATACCTGAGCGAGACGCGATCCTACACAGACTGGGCCCTCCTCGTCGTGGGGATGACCATCACAGCGCTGACCGGAGCGTTCCTGCTGATCACCACCGGCCGAAGCGTCACCATCGGTGAGCTGGTCGAGCGACGCACCCGCGAGCTCTCTGAGGCCAACACACGCCTGGAGGAAGCCACCCGGGTGAAGTCGCGCTTCCTGGCGAACATGAGCCACGAGCTCCGGACGCCCATGGGCGGCATCCTCGGGCTCGGACGCATTCTGGAGATGGAGTCGCTGACCCCGCGCGGGCGCAACGTCACCAGCATGATTCTACGGTCTGCTGAAGACCTGCTCGAGATCCTCAACTCCATCCTCGACTTCTCGAAGCTGGAGTCCGAGATGATGCGGCTGGAGGAGATCCCCTTCTCTCTGCGTCACGCGTTTGACAGGAGCGAATTCGTCCTGCGCCCCCGCGCGGTGGAGCAGGGAATCGACCTCGTCTTCCGTATCGACGACGACGTGCCCGATTCTCTGCTCGGCGATCCCACTCGACTCCGGCAGATCGTCATCAACCTGGTGGGAAATGCCATCAAATTCACCCCAGCTGGCAGCGTGTCGGTTCATGTGACGGCGCACGAGGCCACAACTGAGGCATGCACCGTGCGCGTGGAGGTCGCCGATACCGGGATCGGGATCCCCCGGGAGCAGCTCAAGGAGCTGTTTCAAGCGTTCTCACAGGCCGACGCGTCGATGGCGCGGAAGTTCGGCGGCACGGGGCTGGGGCTCGCTATCACCGATAACCTCGTGCGCCTGATGGGCGGAACGCTGTCGGTGCAGAGTGAGCCGGAGGTCGGAACCACGTTCACTCTCGACGTTCGGTTTCCCATCTCCGTGGCCGAAGAACCGTCGAGCGAGGTCACGCGCCTCTCTGAGCCCCTCGACCAGCGATTCTCCGTCGCGCACCCGATGCGGATCCTGGTCGCCGAAGACAACGAGATCAATCAACAGCTGGTGACCATGATCCTGGGGTATCTGGGCTACGAGCCCCACGTCGTGGGTGACGGCGCCGCCGCGGTGCGAGCGGCCACGGACAGGTCCTACGACCTGATCCTCATGGACATGCAGATGCCTCGGATGTCCGGGGTGGAGGCCACGCGGCGCATTCGAGAGGCGACGGGCTCTCCGACCGTGCCGCACATCATCGCGCTGACTGCGAACGCCTTCGATGAAGATCGCAGGGCCTGCCTCGACGCCGGAATGAACGACTTCTTGACCAAGCCGTTCCAGCCCGAAGAGCTGGCCGCGGCGCTGCTGGGTAGCGAGCGCGCCGAGCCCCCGACGCCCGCCGCGCGTGTGGTCCTCGACCGCGCCCGCCTGGAGACGCTGAGCGCGCTCGATCCGGCCATCACGCGGGGTCTGCTCAGCTCGTTCCTGTCGCGACAGGAGGGCCTGCTCGAGGCGGTGCTTCGCGCAGCGGACGCCTCGGACGGGGACCAGATCGAGTTCTCGGCCCACGCGTTCAAGGGCGTGGCGGCCAACGTCGGCGCGACGGCGCTCGCAGACGTTCTAGAACAGGTGGAGCGACGGCGGCTGCTCTCTCATGACGACCGGTCGGCGCTACGCAGAGAGGTGTCCGCCGCCTCCGCCGCCATCGCGGCGCACCTGTCCTGAGCTGCGCCATCGCCGCTCCGGCGCCGCGCCCCGTCGGGTGCGGGCTATGGTGAAGGGGAGATGCTCACCCTCCTCGCCGCCTGCCAGACGACCACGCCCCCGCTGCCCGCCACCGACACCGCCGCGGTGATCGAGACCGGCCCGGCGTCCGAGGCGCTGGCCGCCCCGGCCCTGGCCCGTCGCCTGAGCCTCGATCTACGCGGAGTGGTGCTCACCGAGGACGAGCTGAGCCGCGTCGAGGCCGATCCGGCGGCTGTGGACGATCTCCTGGACGAGTTCCTGGCCGATCCCCGGCTGGAGGAGCGCCTGGTGGCGCTCCTGGCGGAGCGCTGGCTGACCCGCACCGACACCTTCAACCTGACCCCGGGCTCGTACGGGCTCAGCGAAACGTTGGCCGAGTACGACTTCGCGCGCTCCATCGGTCAGGAGCCGCTGCGGCTGGCGGCCTGGATCATCTCCCAGGACCGCCCCTGGACCGATCTGGTGACCACCGCCGACGCCCGCGCCGACGAGGTCCTCGCGCAGATCTGGCCGATGGAGTACCCCGAGGGAGCCACCGGCTGGCAGACCTCGCGGTACACCGACGGGCGCCCCGCGGCCGGCGTGCTGGTCAGCAACGGCCTGTGGTGGCGGTACGACACCTCCCCCAGCAACGTGAACCGGCACCGCGCGGCGGCGATCAGCCGCCTGCTGCTGTGCGAGGACTTCCTGACCCGCCCGGTGGACTTCTCCAACCCCGACCTGGTGGGCGAGGGCGCGATCGACGACGCCATCCGCGAGAGCCCCGGCTGCGTCTCCTGCCACTCCACGCTGGACCCACTCAGCTCGGCGCTGTTCGGCTTCTGGTGGTTCGACCGCTACGACACCACCGAGCTGACCTACTACCACTCCGAGCGCGAGCAGCTCGGCGCGTACTACCTGGGCACCACGCCGGCGTGGTTCGGAACCCCGGTCGACAGCACCGCACACCTCGGCGAGCTGGTCGCCGCCGACGACCGCTTCCGGCGCTGCGGGGCCCGCACGACCGCCGAGCTGCTGTGGCGCCGCTCGGTGACCATCGACGACTTCGACACCCTCGAAGCGATCGACGTCGCGGCCGCGGCCGACGGCTACCAGGGGCACGCGCTCCTCCGCGCGGTCGTGGCCACCGACGTCTACCAGGCGGGCGCGCTCACCAGGGCCGCCACCGAGGACGACGCCGATCGGCTGCCCACCCGCCGGATGATGTCGGCGGCGCTGATGGCGAGCGCCGTCACCGATCTCACGGGCTTCTCGTGGGAGGTCGACGGCGTGGACATGCTCGACAACGACCGGGTGGGCTACCGCGTCCTGGCAGGAGGCGTGGACGGCGACACCATCACCCGCCCCCTGCTGACCCCCAGTCTGCCGCGCTCCTCGGTCGCCAAGCGGCTCGCGCAGGCCTCCGCGGCGGTGGTGGTGGCGGAGGATCTCGTCGGCGGAGGCACGCTCCTGATGGGCGTGACCGCAGAGACCGACCCCTCGGATCCAGCGTTCGAGGCGGCGCTCATCGCGCTGCACCGGCGCGTCCACGGGGTCACCCCGACCGACGACGACCTCGACGAGGACATCGCGCTGTGGGAAGCCGTCACCGCGCAGTCGGACAGCACGCAGGGTTGGACCTCCCTGGTCTCGGTGCTGCTCCGCGAGCCCCGCTTCTGGATCTACTGAGCCCGCACCTCCCGAGCCAGCGCCTACTGAGTCAGCAACTTCCAGGGCTGCGCCCGCCGAGTCTACATCCGCCGAATCTGCGCCCACTGAATCTGCACCTGACGAATCAGCATCTACCGAATCTGCATCTACCGAATCTGCATCTACCGAATCTGCCGGAGCCGTCCATGCACCGACACCCCCTGTCCGGACACCCCCTGTCCGGACACCCCCTGTCCCGACGCCACCTGCTGCGCCTCGCCGCCGCCGCCCCGGCCGGGGTGCTCCTGCCGCGGCCCGCCCGCGCCGCTGACACCGGCAACCGCAAGTTCCTGTTTATCTTCTGCGAGGGGGGCTGGGACCAGACCTACGCCTTCGCCCCGCTCTTCGGCAGCGAGAACGTCGACATGCCCACCGACGCCGAGCCGGGCACGATCGCGGGCATCCCCCTGGTGCTGTCGGAGGAGCGGCCGTCGCTCACCAGCTTCTTCGAGGCGCACGGCGCCCGCACGGCGGTCATCAACGGCGTGGAGATCCGCGCGGTGGCGCACGACGTCTGCTACCGCCTGGCGATGACCGGCAACTCGGTGCAGGGCCAGGACGACTGGGCGGCGACGCTGGCGGGGGCGAGCGCCGGCGACTGGATGATGCCCCAGCTCCACATGTCGGGGCCCTCGTACACCGATCGCTACGGCAGCGCCGTGGTGCGGCTGGGCAGCAACGGTCAGCTCTCGGAGCTGATCGACGGCTCGGCGATGGCCCTGCTCGATCCCCCGCTGACGCTGCCCTCCGAGGCCATCGCGACGCTGGAGGACCAGCTCGTCACCGATCGGCTCAGCCGCTTCCAGGCTGCAGCGGGCGGCGGCTTCCACGCCGAATTGGCCGACCTTGCCCAGACCTCCGAAGACCGCATGCTCCGCCTGCAGGAGCTGGCCGACGAGTTCGATATCGAGGGGGGAGACACGCTGGTGGACCGCGCGCGCATGCTTCTTCAGCTTCTCTCGCGGGACTTCGCGCGCGTGGGGATGGTGGCCTACCGCTCGTGGATGGGGGTCTTCAACGGCTGGGACACTCACACCGACAACCCGATCCAGAGCTTCCATTTCGAGGAGCTGTTCAGCGCCCTTGACGCCCTGATGGACGAGGCCGCGGCCACCCCCGGGATCGCCGCGGCCTCCTTCGCCGACGAGCTGACGATCGTGGTGCTGTCGGAGATGGGCCGCTACCCGCTGCTCAACCGCGACGGTGGAAAGGACCACTGGACCTACACCTCCGCGATGCTCATCGGCGGGGGGATCCGCGGCGGCCAGGCCGTCGGCGGCTACGACGAGTACAGCATCGGCCAGCCGATCGATCTCGGCACCGGCGCCGTCGATCCGAAGGGCAAGACGCTGCTACCGTCACACCTCGGGGCCACGCTGCTCGCGCTCGGTGGGCTCGATCCCGGCGAGCACATCGAAGAGGCGGAGCCGATCGCCGCCGTGATCGCTGACTGAGCCCCCTGACGATCTACTCGGGTGCCTGCCCGGCCTCGTTCTCGCCGAAACACTGCGCCTCGCCGTCCTCCAGGACCCCGCAGGCATGGTTCAGCCCCAGCGAGATTGCGGTGAAGCGCACCTCGGGCGGAGTGGACTGCCCGGACTCGTCCAGCCCGAAGCATGTGGTGCTGCCGTCGTCGGTGATGCCGCAGGTGTGGTACCCCCCGGCCGACACCGCCTGCCACACCACGCCCGCGGGCGGGGAGGTCCGCTCGGCGCCGTTGAATCCCCAGCAGCTCATCTCGCCGGCAGCAGACAGCGCACAGTTGTGGGTACCTCCAGCGGAGAGCTGCACCCAGGCTCCCTCCGGCGCGAGGATCTGCCCCTGCTCGTTGAGCCCCCAGCAGGAGATGATGCCGTCCGCGGCCAGGCCGCAGGTGTGGTACCCGCCAGCCGCGATGGTGACGAACAGCTCCCCCTCGGGCGGGGCGCCCTGTCCGACATAGTCGGCGCCCCAGCAGCGCACGTCCCCCGACGCCTGGACCCCGCAGGTGTGGGCGAAGCCCGCGCTGATCTGCGCGAACGCGAGATCGGGGGCGGTGGACTGCCCGATGCTGTCGTCGCCCCAGCACGTCACCGCGCCGTCGCCAGCGAGTCCGCAGGTGTGGCTGGAGCCGGCGGTGATCCCGACGAAGGTGGCCGACGGGGGGCTGGCCTGTCCGCTGGCGTCGTAGCCCCAGCAGGCCACGCTGCCGTCTGTGCGCAGACCGCAGGTGTGGTACCCGCCGGCCGCCAGACTCACCCAGGGTCCCGCCGGAGCGGCGGTGGTCGTGGGAGTGTCGGTCGTCCCTGTGGTGCCGGGGGTGACGCCGCTGTCGGTGACGCCGGTCTCGGTCACTCCGGAGCTCGTCTGGGAGGAGTCCGCACCGATGGGCGCGGGGGTGCCCGCGCAGGCCACGATCAACAAGATGGACATCGGTATACAGTATCGTGATGAGTCCTCTGGTACTGGCGTGTGCGCTGTCCTGTGGTGGCGGGGAGCCGACCCTGGTCATCGACAGCGGCGCGTCCGCGACCGACAGCGGCGCGACCGCCGCGAGCGGAGCGACCAGCCCCCCGGAGCGCGTCTCCGATCTGGCCTGGCTCGCGCGCCTGTCGCTTGACCTGCGAGGGGTCCGACCCAGCGCAGACGAGATCGCCCGGGTGCAGGACGATCCAAACGAGATCGATGCGCTGATCGACGAGTACCTGGCCGATCCGCGGCTGCCTGAGCGCGTGGGCTGGGTGTGGAACGACAGCCTGCACACCGCCGTCTGGCCGAGCGGCTTCGCTCGCTTCGGAGACTGGAACGAAGAGCAGTGGCGCGCCGTCGGCGCCGAGCCGCTGCGCCTCATCTCCACCGTCATCTCGGAGGAGCGGCCGATCAGCGACATCCTCACCGAAGACCGGGTGGTGGCCGATCCGGTCCTCGCCGATCTGTGGGGGATCCCCCACCCCACCGGATCCGGGTGGGAGTGGACCGCCTACACCGACGGTCGGCCGATGGCCGGGGTGCTCTCCACCAACACCCTGTGGCTGCGCTACACCGCCGACGCCGTCAACTACAACCGCCACCGCGCCAACGCCGTCGCCCGCGTCTTCCTGTGCGCCGACTTCCTGGAGCGCGAGGGAGGCTTCACGTTCGCGGTGAGCGCCGAGTCGCTGTCGTCGGTAGAGCGTGCGGTCACCGAGGAATCGGCCTGCCTGACCTGTCACGCCGCGCTCGACCCCCTGGCCTCGTTCCTGGGGGGCTTCGCCCAGCGCAGCGTGGAGCTGCCCCTCGATCGCTACATCACCTGGAGCCAGCACACCGCCGACTGGTTCGCCGCCCGGGTACCGCCGGCCTACTTCGGCGCGCCCGGCTCAGACATCGCCGACATGGGTGCGATGATGGCCGCCGATCCTCGCTTCTCTGCCTGCGCCGCCCGTCGGGTAGCCGAGGGGCTGCTGCGCGACTCGATCACCGGGGCCGAGGCCGCTCGCATGGGCAGCGATCTGCGCGCGGAGGGGATGCTCCTGCGACCGCTGATCCGGCAGGTCGTCACCTCCGACGCCTACCGATCGCCCGAGCCGCGCCTGCTGACCACCGAGCAGCTGGGCTCGGCGCTCAGCGACGCTCTGGGCTGGGGCGCCGGGGCGACCGTCGAGGACGGGCTGGAGGCGCTGTCGTGGTCGGCCGAGCACCGGGTGATGGGCGGCGGCACCGACGACGACACCGTGCTGTTCCGCAACGACGTGCCCGGGGTCGGGCTGCTTGTGCTGCTCACATGGACGGCGCGGCAGGCGGCCCAGCCCGCGCTGGAGGCTGATCTGGCCCGCGGCGAGAGCGACCGGGTGCTCCTGGGGACCGTGGACGATCTCCCCGCAGACGAAGCGACAGGCCGCGCGCTGATCGCAGACTGGCATGCCCGACTGCTCACCAGCCCCGTGGACACTGACAGCGCACAGGTCGACGCGCTGTGGACGCTGTGGTCGGACGCCGGCGGCAGCGACGACCTCATCGGCGCCTGGAGCGAGGTGCTGGGGGCGCTGATCCGCCACCCGCTCGGGGTGGTGTACTGATGCCACCCGTGCTCTTCGTGCTTCTGGCCTGCGGTGGTGCGGCTGTGGCGCCCATCACGCCGCCCGCCGCGGACACGGGGGTGGCGTGCGAGACCCCTGAGGAGAGCCAGGAGACCTGGGAGACCATCGGGCAGCCGTTCACCCTGACGTACTGCACCGGCTGCCACGCCGCAGCCCTCACCGGCGACGCCAGACGGGGGGCTCCCGAGGGCGTCGACCTGGACACGCTGGCAGACGCGCAGAGCTGGGCGGCGCGCCTGCGCACCCGGGTCATCGAGGAGCGCGACATGCCGCCCGGCGGAGGCCCCACCGCCGAGGAGTACGAGCGGCTGGCCGCGTGGCTGGACTGCGGCGCCCCGGGCGCGGAGAACCCCCTGCCCACCGGCTCCTGGGATACTGAGCTGATTCAGGGCTACTCGGTGCGGATCGAGCTGTGGGAGGAGGGCACGACGCTGCTGGTCGAGCGCGTGCTCGACGACGTCAACCTGGACTGGCGCGAGGGCCCACTGCGCACCGACATCTACACCCTGGAGAGCGACGCCGCGTGGTACCACGGCTACAACTCCTACGACGCCAGCGGTGAGCCAGGGCGTGCGATCGAGTGGGAGCCGCCCCTGCAGCTGTTCGCCGGCGACGCCGTGCAGTCCGTGAGCGCGACGATCACCGAGGACGGCGCGAGCTGGAGCGAGCAGCAGACCTGGACGCGCATGGAGGGCTCCCCCGCGCAGGTCGACGGCCACCTGATGGACGCCGACGCCACCGAGCTGATGATCCTCGAGGATGGCGGCGAGGAGCACGGCTGGCTGCTGTCGACCGAGCGCGGGATGGTCGGGCGCTGGTACTACACGACCGACGGCGATGGAATGGTGCTCCAGCAGCTCTCGGTGGACATTCAGCTCCCCGAGGTGGGGGTGATGCCGATCAGCCCCGAGCAGCCCTGGGTAGAGAACGGCCTCGTCCTGGCGGTGACCCCATGAGCCGGCGACCCCAGCACCGCAGGCCGCTGAACCGGAGGGCGCTGAACCGACGACAGCTGCTCGCCGGGCTCGCTGGTGGCCTGGGTGGGCTGCCGCTGTGGAGCGCGCTGACTCACGCCGCGACGGGGACCGATCGTTTTCTGCTGGTTCACTGGAACGCTGGCGGCTGGGATCCCACCTACGTCTTCGACCCCCACTTCGACTCCAGGACCATCGACGGGGATCCCCAGGCCACGCTGGCCGAGGTGGGGGGCATCTCGTTCGCCGACGCCGCGAGCCGCCCCGCCGTCCGGTCCTTCTTCGAGCAGCATGCCGCGCGCACCGCGATCGTCAATGGCATCGCCGTGGGCTCCATCAGCCATCAGCTCTGCACCCAGCTCATGCTGACCGGATCGCGGCTGACCACCGCCGCCGACATCCAGACGCTGGTGGCCGCCAGCACCGGCAGCGCGCTGGCGTTGCCCAGCGTCGTGCTCTCCGGGCCGCGCTACCCGGGCACGCTGGGCGAGGTGATGGTCCCCCTCAGCCCCGTTCTGACCGGCACGGTGAACCGCGAGCTGCCGGCGGATCGCCCCATCTCGATGGAGGCCGAGGCCCGCGCCCGCGCGTACCTCTCCCAGGTCGCGGGGGGGCTGGAGGGCGAGATGTTCGCGCAGTACGCCCGAGGTGTGGAGCGCCTCGAGACGCTCACGCAGGCCCAGACCCCGCTGGAGATCCCCGAAGACGCCACCGCAGACGAGCTGCTGTCGGCCGGACTGCAGGCGCTCCAGTCGGGCCTGAGCCGCTGCCTGACGATCGCGGGCACGCTGCCCGAGCGGGTCTTCTGGGACTCCCACCAGGGCAACGCGCTCGCGCAGGAGGGCTGCTACGAGCACCTGTTCACCGAGCTGACAGACATCCTGGCGCTGCTGGAGTCCACCACGCTGCCCGACGGCGGCACGCTGCTGGAGCGGACGTGCGTGCTCGTGCTGTCGGAGATGGGCCGCATGCCCGTGCTCAACGCCGGAGAGGGCAAGGACCACTGGCCCTACACCTCCGCGATGCTCATCGGCGCCGGCGTGGCTGGCGGGCAGGTGGTCGGGGCCACGAGCGATCTGATGGAGGGGCTCCCCATCGACCTGACGAGCGGGGCCGCCAGCGACAGCGGGGAGATCGCGACGCCCTCGCATCTGATCGCCGGGCTGCTGGCAGCCTTCGGGGTCGATCCTGGAGAGTGGGTCCCCGGGGTGACGCCGCTGACTGCGCCGTTTGGCGGCTGAGGATGCCGCCGAGTCTCTGAGTCCGCCTCCCACGGTGGAGTAGACCGCGGACGATGCCTCGTGGAATCGCACAGCGAGGCTGGCCTCGCTGCAGGTGAACCCCGCGGACCGGGCTGCGATCCGCAGGGTCTGGGCGACGCTACGCCTGCTCAGCAGTCGTCATCCTCGTCGTCCTCTTCGTCCTCGTCGCCATCCTCATCGTCATCTTCGTCATCCTCGTCGTCCTCATCCTCGTCGTCCTCGTCGTCCTCATCGCAGTCCTCCTCTTCCTCCAGCTCCTCGTCGCCGGTGTCCAGGTCGGCCTCGGCCCGAGCCGCATCCAGCCCCCGCTCACCTCCCATGCCGCCCAGCGCAGGGCAGCCCGTCGCGAGGATCGAGAACAGGAGGGTGAGGGGCAGGTTGATGCGTCGCATGGTCTCTTCCGTGGTTGGAGGGGTCGTCGTTGACCCGCTCGAACCGTACCCGCGCCCCGCCGAGCTGTACTCAGAAAAGATGAATCACATCTGCATTTCCGTACCACCTATGAGTACACCAATCATTACTGGAAGCTGATTATAGGATATAGTGACTGTACTCAAGGTCATGCATGAGAACTCCGGTCACCGACCCCGCATCCCCCCAGCTGATCGCCTACCTCGACTACCGGGCGTTCCTGCGGGACTGGTTCACCTGGCGCAAGGCGGCCAACCCCCGCTTCAGCCATCGCATGTTCGCGCGCCTGGCCGGCCAGCGCTCGCCCAGCCTGCTGCTGCACGTCATCGACGGCAAGCGCAACCTCACGGCGGCCACCACCCGGTCCTTCGCCAGGGCGCTCAAGCTCGACCGCGAAGACACCACCTTCTTCGAGGCGCTCGTTCAGCTCGATCAGGCCACCACCGACGACGAGCGCAACGAGGCCTGGAGCCGCATCAGCACCACGCGCCGGTTTCGCGCCGCCCGCCGCATCGAGGGCGCTGCGTTTCAGTGCCTGTCGCACTGGTACTACGCGGCCATCCACGAGCTGGCGAACCGCCCCGACTTCCAGGCCGATCCCCGCTGGCTGGCCCGCACCCTGCGGCCCCGGGTCACCCCCACGGAGGCACGCCAGGCGCTGGACTGTCTGCAGACCCTCGGCCTGCTCGTCCCCGACGAGCGCGGACGGCTGCGCCCGGCCGACGCCAGCCTGATCACCCCCCACGAGGTGGCTGGCCTCGCCGTCCACAACTACCATCGCGGGATGATCGACCGAGCCCGCGACTCCATCGACAACGCCGATCCCGACGAGCGCCACCTGCTCGGGGTGACCGTCTCCGTCCCGGCCGCGCTCGTGCCTCGGCTCAAGGCCGAGCTCAACCAGATGCAGGCCCGCCTGCTCGACCTGTGCGATAGCGCTGAAGCTCCCGCTGACGTCGCCATGCAGATCAACCTCCAGCTGTTCCCGCTGTCCCACCCGCCGGAGGTCTCATGACCGCCGTGACCCGCTCGGTCCGTCCCGCGATTTTTCTGTTCCCCCTGCTGCTCGCCTGCCAGGCCGACACCACCTACGAGGGCATCGCCGTCGGCAACCCAGGCCGCATGCGGGTGTCCACATCCCGGGCGACCGACGTCGCGATGACCTCCGCCCGCGCCGAGTCGGCCACCGTTACGTTCATCGACTGTACCGGCACCGAGCAGGTCCTGGCCTCCGCCGTCGGGCTCGACCTGCTGGGCGGTTCGCAGCTCCTCGCCCCCGCGGGTGACTGGTGCGAGGTGTTCGTCTCCTTCGATCAGCCGATCGCCTTCGCCGGCTCCCGAGACGACGCCACGTTCGCGCTCGATCTCGATCTGCCCGAGCTGGCTGTGGCGGGCAACGCCTTCGCCGCCACCGATCGCTCGCTCGTTCTTCAGGTCGGCTCCGGAGACTGGCTCGGCGATGAGCTCCTGGAGCTGGAGCCGGGTGAGCACACCGAGATCGACGACACCGATGATCGGCACGACGCCCTGGCCGAGATCGCCGAGTTCGCCAGTGTGCTGGCCGAGGACACCGACGACGACGGCGATCTGGATGAACACGAGACCGTGCTGGCCGGCGGCGATGATCTGGACTGGGACGAAGATGACGAGGACGAAGAAGACGACAGCGACGACGAGCCCACCGGCGGCTGCAGAGGGCGGAACGCGCTGCTGTTGCTCCCGCTGCTGACTCCTGGCCTCGCCCGTCGGCGCTTCTCCCGACGCACGCTCCAGCGAGATGGGGGCCAGACAAACAACAACCAGAAGGGTTGATGCGGGGAACCGGCGTGTCTACCTGAGCGCCATGCGATTCCTCAACACCACCTCCTCTTGTTTCAGCTCGACTTCATCGGGCCCGGGGGGGTGTGCCTGACGCAACAGAGCCGCGTCACCACGCAAGAGCCCCTCCGGTTTCCCGCCAGGAGGGGCTCTTGCTTCTGGGGCGGTTGAGCGCCCTGGGTTGTAGACCCGGCCTCTCCTGACTGTGGCGGTTCGACTCCGTCTCGTCCCAATTCACCTCTCTCCACCGTCTGTTTCAACGCCATCGGCTTTCAACGCTGCCTGATTCAGCGCGGTCTGGCCCCGGTCATCGTCCCGGCCACCCGGCCGATTCCGGGTTCAAACCCGGGTTGTTTTTCCGGTCCGCGGGAGCAGCCCGGGCCTGAGGGCGGCCCCCGGGCTCGCAAGCCGCTCTGGAGGAGCGCCGAAGATGGGGGGGAGGCCCGGTGTCCGGGCCGGACAGGGGGGAAGAATCTACGTCCCGACAAGAGAATCGGGGCCCCCCTGAAAGGGCGCGTAGGTCATCGTACCGGCCAAAGGCCGGGCCGATGACCGGAGCCCTTCCGGGGGTTCGAATCCCCCCGCTTCCGCTACTCGACGACGACCACGGGCGTGGACCGGGGCCTGCAAAGCCTCGGGCGCGGAGTTCGAATCTCCCCGTCGTCTCCAGCTCTACGCGTCGCGGAGGGCGATCGTCTACGGAGCCTTCTTGTTGATGTACCGTCCCAGATCCTTGCCCGCCTTGGCGTAGGCCTCGCTGATCCGCTCGCCGGTGTCCATCATGCTGGTGACCGAGACCCCGGGCGCTCTCCGAACCGTGAACTCGGCCAGCGTGACGCTGGGGTCGCTGGTAGCTGTGACACGGACATCGAAGTCGACCTCGGCGGGGCGATTGACCACGTAGGAGTAGAAACCGGGCTCGGTGCGCACGACCTCGACCACCATCGACAAGGTGGCGGCGTCAGCGGCAGTGGCGAAGGTGATGCTCCGCTCCGAGAGCTCCTGGTTCATCAATTTGACGTACTTGGGGTGGAACCGGCCCTCGCGGTCCGAGCGCCATTTCTGAAGCCAGCTGTCTCCCGATCCGGCCTCTTTGGTGTTGCGCTCGGTCACCGTCTTGTTGACGTAGGCCTCCTCGGTCATGGAGCCCACCATCATGCCGTCGTAGACGAACTCCACCTGGACGGATTGCGCGGTCGAGAACGCGCTGAGATCGCCCCCGGTCATCTTCACCTTGGCCTTGGCGGCAGCATCAGGGCTGTAAAGCACACAGAGAGCAGCGGAAAAAACCGCCATGGAAACCCGACTCATACGCATCTTATCTTCCTCCAGACCCGAGGCGTAAGGGGGCGCATTCGGGATTTGGGGGCAGTCTGAGCGTCGAGACGCAGTGGTGTGAC
>CAYXGP010000012.1:42775-67399 GCA_964464515.1 uncultured Enterobacterales bacterium | reverse complement strand
GCCAGCCCCGGATCGCCGCTCCCGCAGCGCCGATGATCGGCGGACCGGCCCCCGCCCCCGCCCCCGCGGCGGCCCCACCTCAGCCCGCCCCCGCCAAGCCTCCCGCCGCTGGTGACGACGCGCGCGCGTTCGCCACGGCCAACGGGCTGCGACGCAACGATCCGTGCCCCTGCGCCAGCGGCAAGAAGTACAAGAAGTGCTGCTACGTCAAGCCCACGCGCGCAGCGCCCGCGGCGCCTCCTGCTGCGACGCCGCCTGCGTAGGAGCTGTCTCTGGGGAAGCTCGAACTCGCTCGGCGTCCCGGGTCTGGTTCCCAGACACTCTCGATCGCGCGAGCATCCGGAAGCTGGGGATCCAGATCGCGCACATCCTGGCGATCGCCGATCTCCCCTACCACCACCGAGATCCCTTCGATCGTCTGCTGATCGCACGGCGCCAGGTTGAGAAGTTGCCGTTCGTCACCACCGACAGCAAGATCGCTCTATACGACATCGAGTGCATTCGGTGAGGAGGGAGTAGCTGGCGGCTCGCCCCAGCCGGCCTGGTCTGTGCCTGCTTGCCCCGCCCAGAAGCCCATGCTAATCCCGGCCACCTGCGTGGAATTCGGCCCACGCCTGGCGGCCCGTTCATGAGGACCGCCCCCCGACCCAGGGTTACCCGCCGTAATTCGACCCCATCCGAGGCCGACGCCTCAGGAGACTCCGCATGTCCCACATCTCGCTCCGTGACCTGATCGAGGCGGGCGTCCACTTCGGACACCAGACGCGCCTGTGGAACCCCAAGATGAAGCCGTACATCTACGGCGAGAAGAACGGCGTCCACATCATCGATCTGCAGAAGACGGCGCTGTCGGTGGTCTCCACCACCCGCTTCGTCAGCCAGACCGTCGCCCGCGGCGGCACCGTGCTGTTCGTCGGCACCAAGCGCGCCGCCCGCGAGATCGTGCAGGAGCAGGCCCAGCGCAGCGGCATGTTCTACGTCAACAACCGCTGGCTCGGCGGCACGCTCACCAACTTCCAGACCGTCAAGAAGTCCATCGATCGGCTCGTGGGCCTGGAGCTGGCCCGCGAAGAGGGCAAGTTCGAGTTCCTCACCAAGAAGGAGGCCCTCGATCTCTCCCGCCGCATCACCAAGATGGAGAAGTCTCTCGGCGGCATCAAGACGATGAAGGACCTGCCGGCGGTCATGTTCGTGATCGATCCCAAGCGGGAGCACATCGCAGTCCGCGAAGCCCTGAAGCTGAAGATCCCGGTGGTCGCGCTGTGCGACACCAACTGCGATCCGCAGGGCATCGCCCACGTCATCCCCGGCAACGACGACGCCATCAAGAGCATCCGGCTGTTCACGACGGCCGTGGCCGACGCCATCATCGAGGGTGGCGTCGTGAGCCGCGACTCCGCCGGTGAGGCAGTGATCGCCAAGGTCGACGTCGGCGACGTCGAGATCTACCGCCGCCGCAACGAAGGCGGCGCACCGCGCGCCTGATCGGCGCCACAAGAGGAAGGAGAACACACCATGGCTGTGACAATGGCCAGTATCAAGGCCCTCCGCCAGCGCACCGGCGCTGGCATCCTGGACTGCAAGAAGGCCCTGGTCGCCAATGACGGCCAGATCGAGGCCGCCATCGACTGGCTCCGCGCCAAGGGCATCGCAAAGGCCGCCAAGCGCGCCGGACGCTCTGCCACCGAGGGCACCGTCCACGCGTACATCCACGGCGGCGGTCAGGTCGGCGTGCTCATCGAGGTCAACTGCGAGACCGACTTCGTGGCCCGCACCGACACCTTCAAGGAGTTGGTGCACGATCTGGCCCTCCAGATCGCCGCAGGCAGCCCCGAGTACGTGAGCATCGACGAGATCCCCGCCGCCGCCCGCGACCGCGAGGCGCAGGTCCAGCGGCAGCGTCTGGAAGAAGAGGGCGCCAAGCCCGACCGCATGCCCCAGGAGCGCTGGGACATGATCCAGAACAAGAAGATCACGGGCCGCATGGACAAGTGGCACAAGGATGTCTGCCTGCTCGATCAGCCCTTCATCAAGGACGACAAGATCACCGTTCGGCAGCTCCTCGAGCAGTCCGTCGCGACCATCGGTGAGAACATCCAGGTTCGCCGGTTCGTGCGCTTCGCCCTCGGGGAAGGCCTCGTGAAGAAGGCCGACAACCTCGCGGCGGAGGTCGCGGCGATGACCCAGCAGGCCGCGCAGGCCTGAGGCGCCCGATGTCCAGCCCCCGCTACCAACGCGCGGTGCTCAAGATCTCAGGTGAGATGCTCGCAGGCGAGCGCTCACTGGGGATCGATCCGGTCCGGATGGAGCAGTACTGCGCAGAGATCGCCCAGGCGGCGTCGCTGGGCGTTGAGCTGCTGATCGTCGTCGGCGGCGGCAACATCTTCCGCGGAATCGCGGGCGCCGCGCGGGGAATGGACCGCACCCGCGCCGATCAGATGGGGATGCTCGCCACCGCGATGAACGCCATCGCGCTGCAGGAAGCGCTGGTCTCCGGCGGCTGCCCGGCGGTGGTGCTGAGCGCGATCGCCATCGAGCGGATCATCCCGGCCTTCACGCGCGAGCAGGCGGTCCGCAGCCTCCGCGCTGGGAAGGTCGTGGTCTGCGCGGGCGGCACCGGCCACCCGTACTTCTCCACCGACACCGCCGCGGCGCTCCGCGCCGCCGAGGTCCACGCGGACGTCCTCCTCAAGGCCACCAAGGTTGACGGCGTCTACGATCGCGACCCCGCGAAGCACCCGAACGCCGTGCGGTTTCAGCGCTTGACCCACGCCGACGCGCTCGCGCGCCGGCTCCAGGTCATGGACGCCACGGCGTTCGGCCTGTGCCTGGATAACGACATCCCCCTCATCGTCTTCGACCTCGATCGGCCCGGCAACATCCACCGGGCCCTGTCCGGCGAATCCGTCGGCACCCTGGTCGTGGGCGATCCCCGGAGCTGAGGGTCCGTCCAGAAACACCCATCCTGTTCTCGGGCTAAGGGCGCCCCCGCCCCGCTCTACGTCGCTCAGCGCCCCCTTCAATTCTCGAAGTATCCAGATACGACTTCATCTTTCCGTGAGCACTGTGCTCGCATCTCGGAACCGATAATCCGAACAGTTAGGCCGCTCCAAGAAAAGCATGTCCCCCCTCGACGCGGATGCCCTTCGCCCACCGGCGTGCGACGCTCTCGAAGTATCCAGATACGACAGCGAGCGACGAACGCCAGTGGACTCGAGCCTACGCGCCGATCATGGGACCTTTCTTTCCCTGGAGCGGCCTTATTTCTGGACGGACCCTGAGCCCGCACGCCGATCATCGGAGATAGCCTTCCCTGGATCGGCCTGATCCCCGCAGGAGCTGACGTGAGCGACGAATATCTGGACGCGATGACCGAGGACTTCGACAAGGTGAAGGCCGCCTTCAATCGCGATCTGTCCTCGGTGCGGACGGGCCGCGCCAGCCCGCAGATCCTGGAGAACGTCCAAGTGGTTGTAGCGAGCTACGGCGCGACGATGCCCCTGAACCAGCTCGCGTCGATCTCCGCTCCCGATCCCCGACTCCTGGTGGTGAACCCCTGGGACAAGGGCACCATCAGCGACATCGGAAAGGCCATCGGCTCCGCGGGGCTGGGGCTGAACCCCGCCTCCGACGGCACGATCATCCGAGTGCCCATCCCGGCCCTGACCACCCAGCGGCGGCGCGATCTGGTCCGCTCGGTCCGCACGCTGCAGGAGGACTTCCGGGTCCGCGCCAGGCAGGTGCGGAAGGAGTACAACGACATCTTCAAGGAGCTGGAGTCCGACAAGGAGATCACGCGCGACGATCTGAAGCGCTACCAGGGCCTGGTGCAGGACGCCACGAACGCCTGCATCAAGGAGCTGGATGGCATCTCGGACGCCAAGCAGCAGGAAGTGATGGCGTCCTGAGCCATGCCCGCGCCGCCTCGCCACATCGCCATCATCATGGACGGCAACGGGCGCTGGGCCCAGGCCCGCGGCCTCTCACGGGTTCGCGGACACGAGGAGGGCGCTGAGAGCGTACGAGCGATCGTGCGGGCCTGCAGGGAGCTAGGCGTCGGCGCCCTCACGCTCTACAGCTTCTCCACCGAGAACTGGCGGCGCCCGGCCACCGAGACCGCAGCGCTGATGCGCCTGCTGCAGCGGTACCTGCGACAGGAGCGCGAAGAGATCCTCACCAACGGGATCCGGCTGCGGGCCATCGGAGAGCTCGGGCGCCTGCCGGGGTTCGTGCGCAAGCCGCTGGCGGCGCTGCGTCGAGAGAGCAGGGGCAACGAGGGGATGGTGCTCAACCTCGCGCTCTCGTACGGGGGCCGCTCGGAGATCACGCAGGCCGCCCGCGCGCTGGCCCGCGAGGTCGCCGCGGGACGGCTGCACCCCGACGACATCGACGAGGCGGCCTTCGCGCGCCATCTGGACACCGCGGGACTTCCCGATCCCGATCTTCTCATCCGCACGTCTGGCGAGCTTCGGCTGAGCAACTTCCTGCTGTGGCAGCTCGCGTACACCGAGCTGTACGTCACCGAAACCGCCTGGCCGGACTTCCGGCGCCCGCAGCTCCTCGAAGCGTTGGAGGAGTACGCCAGTCGAGAGCGGCGCTTCGGAAAGACCGGCGAGCAGGCGCGCGCTACTTGACCTGGAAGTTGTGCCCTCGGAGGCGTCCATGCTGACCCGCCTCGGCGCTGCCCTCATCGGGCTGGGCGTCGTCATCCCGACCATCATCTGGGGCGGGGTTCTCGGCGTCCAGATCGTCGTCGCCATCGTCCTGCTGATCGCGCTGCTGGAGTATGCGCAGATGACCCTGCCAGGACAGCGGGGCTCGCTCGTGGTCCTGCTCGTCGCCGCGGGCGTGGTGTTCGGCCACCTGCAGTGGGGCGGCCCGGGACAGCTCGCGTCAGCGCTGGCCGGCGCGACTACCCTGATCCTCGTGTGGTCGCTGCTGGGCGTCCGCGAGACCGATCAGGCCGCGCGCACCGCCAGCTACCTCCTCGCGGGTGTCCTGTATCTGCCGGTGATGTTGTCGTTCGTGCCGTGGCTGCGGGCGTTCGACAGTGGGGGCAGCGGGGGGATCGCCTGGCTGTTCCTCGTCTTGATGATCACCTGGCTCGGCGACACGGGCGCGTACTTCGCGGGTCGCGCCTTCGGACGCCGCAAGCTGATGCCGCGGATCAGCCCCAAGAAGACCTGGGAGGGCGCCATCGGTGGAGCGCTGCTGGCGATCGTCGGAGTGGCGCTCATGAAGTTCATCGCGCTGCCCGACCTGCCGTGGCTGCACGTGGTGATGATGGGCCTGGTGATCGACGCCGTCGGAGTGCTGGGCGATCTGGTGGAGTCGATGTTCAAGCGCGCGATGGGCGTAAAGGACTCCGGCAGCATCATGCCCGGCCACGGCGGGATCCTCGATCGCATCGACAGCCTCCTGCTCACCGCCCCGGCCCTGTGGAGCTACGCCCGCTTGTTCGAGCTGGCCTGAGAGGCGGGATGCTCCTTCTGCTGGCCGCGGGCAGCGCGCTGGCCGGCTGGCCCGAGCCGGAGCCGGCAGGACTGTCTCTGCGCCTCGGCGGCCAGCATTCGGCGGCGCTGGTGCCGCCCTTCCGCGCGGCGAGCCGGGAGCGCTCCGCGGGAGAGCTCTCGCTCGGCTGGGCGCCTCCCGGGCCGCTGCAGCTCCGGCTCTCGGGAGACTACCTGCGGGACGCCTTCGCCTCGGGGAGCACGGTCTCTGGACCGGGAGATCTGCGGCTGACCACCGACGCGCTCCTGTGGTCAGGCGCGCTCGACGTACACGGCCGCTGGCAGGTGAAGCTCCCGAACGCCAACGACCGCGCGGAGCTGGGCACCGACGAGACCGACGCGACGCTCTCGGTGGAGGCGCGCCGTGCCCTCGGCGACCTCGCGCTGGGCGCCACCGCGGGGCTGGCGATCGTCGGCAATCCGCTGATGTTCGCGAACCAGGACGATCTGCTGATCACCCACCTCTCGGGCAGCCTCCCTGCAGGCCCGCTGCGAATCTCCGCGGACGTCGGCGGGAGCTGGGCGACCTCCCGCAACCCCGCGCGCATGGCGGCGGAGCTGGGCGCGGAGGGGCGCTGCCCGTGGCTGGGCGGCGTCGCAGCCGGCGCGGGCCTCACCCCCGCTGCAGCAGACTGGATGGCCCGCGTCTGGCTTGGGTGGGGGTGGGGGTGCCCCTCGCCCTGAGCGGCACCCTCTTCTCCAACGCCCTCCCCCCGTAAGGGGCGCGCTACGCGCCGAAGAAACCCCGAACCGCCTCGACCTTGTCGGTGTTCTCCCAGGGCAGACCCAGGTTGTCACGGCCGAAGTGACCGTACGCGGCGGTGCGCTGGTAGATCGGCCGCAGCAGGTCGAGGTGCTTGATCAGCGACGCCGGGCGGGTGGGGAAGAGCTCCCGCGCGCACTGCGCGAGCTTCTCGTCAGAGACCTCACCGGTGCCGTAGGTGTCGACCATGATGCTGACCGGCTCGGCGACGCCGATGGCGTAGGCGAGCTGGACCAGGCAGCGCTTCGCGCAGCCCGCGGCGACGATGTTCTTGGCGATGTAGCGGCCCACGTAGGCGGCGGAGCGATCGACCTTGGAGGGGTCCTTGCCAGAGAACGCACCGCCACCGTGTGCGCCGTGGCCCCCGTAGGTGTCGACGATGATCTTGCGGCCGGTGAGACCGCAGTCGCCCATGGGACCGCCGATGACGAAGCGACCGGTGGGGTTGATGAAGTAACGGGTGCGATCGTCGAGCAGGTGCCCGGGGATGATCGGACTGATGACGTGGGCGCGGAGATCGGACTCGATCTGCTCCTGCGAGACATCGGGGGAGTGCTGCGAGGAGATGACCACGGTGTCGACGCGCGACGGAACGCCGTCCTGGTACTCCACGGTCACCTGGCTCTTGGAGTCCGGGCGCGCCCAGGCCAGGGTGCCGTCCTTGCGGAGCTTCGCGAAGTGCTCGAGGAGCTGATGCGAGTAGGCGATGCTCATCGGCATCAGCTGGGGGGTCTCGTCACAGGCGTAGCCGAACATCATCCCCTGATCGCCGGCGCCCTGCTCGCTGAACTTGCCGGCCCCCTCATCGACACCCTGCTTGATGTCGGGGCTCTGCTGCTCGAGCGCGACGAGGATCCCGCAGGTGGTGCCGTCGAATCCCTTGTCGGAGCTGTCGTAGCCGATGTCGTTGACGACCTTGCGGACCAGCTTATGGTAGTTGACGTTCGCCTTGCTGGTGATCTCGCCGGCAAGGACCACCAGGCCGGTCTTCACGAGCGTCTCACAGGCGACGCGGGCGTGGGTGTCTTCGGACAGATGTGCGTCGAGGACCGCATCGGAGATCTGGTCGCACATTTTGTCCGGATGTCCCTCGGACACAGACTCAGATGTGAACATGTAATTGACCATCAGTTCACCACTCCAGGCTTGGATTCAGCCGGTTCTAATAGATGGAGGTTCGGGGGCTGTCAAGGACAATCGGTGCCCGGGTGATCCGTGACCTGCGCTGTTCCGGGCCGGTATCATCGGGATAGGGGCAGCCGACGAACAGCGGTGGCGAGGGGACCGTTCTGTCGGTATCTTCTCTACTCAGAATAGCCCCAGAGCTGATCCAGATCTGTTTTTTGCCCGCCCCCCACGGAGTGAAGCGACGATGAGAATTGCCCTGATCAACCCCACCCCGTCGGATCACTACTCTCCCTGCATCCGTACGCTCACCGCGTACCTGAAGCTGCACGGGCATGAGGTCCGGCAGATCTTCCTGCCCGCCGACACCTACTCGCATCTGCACGTCCGCGAGGGCTACATCATGCAGATGCCGCAGACCATGGTCGAGGACCTCGTGAGGCTCTGCGAGGGATTCGATCTGGTCGGGATCTCCTTCCTGTCCACGATGTTCGACATCACGGTGCAGGCCACGCGGGCGCTGCAGAAGGCCTGCCCGGACCTCCCGATCGCCTGGGGCGGCTTCCACCCCACCACGATGCCGCAGCAGGCGCTCGAGTTCGTCGACATCGTCTGCGTGGGAGAGGGTGAGTACGCCTTCCTGGAGCTGGTGGAGCGGATGGAGGCCGGCGAAGAGTACTTCGACATCCGCAACTTCTGGTTCCGCAAGCCGAACGGCAAGGTGGTCGGCAACCCCCACCGTCCGCTCATCCAGGATCTCGATACCCTGCCCTTCCAGGACTACAGCTTCGAGGACGACTGGACGTACGACGACAACAACCAGCACCTCGTCAAGCTGGAGTGGAAGGACTTCCTTGAGCGGATGTCCCGCTACCCCGACCGCAACGGGGACATGCGGTACACCTACAAGGCGATGATCACCCGCGGCTGCCCCCACAAGTGCAGCTACTGCGGGGTCGCCTTCAACCACGACCTGTACAAGGGTCAGCGCTACCTGCGGCGCCGCTCCGTCGAACACATGGTCGCCGAGATGAAGGAGGTGGTCCGCAAGTACCCCGAGATCGGGCTGGTTCACTTCCAGGACGACGTCTTCTTCAGCACCTCCAACGAGGAGATCAAGAAGTTCGCGGAGGTGTGGAAGCGCGAGGTCGGCCTGCCGTTCCGCGCGCAGTGCTCGCCCACGACGATCAACGAGATCAAGTGGTCGGCCCTCGTCGACGCCGGGCTCTGCTTCACCGAGCTGGGGATCCAGACCGGGTCGAGCGAGACCATGCGGATGTACCGCCGCGGCATGACCAATGAGCAGCTTCTCAAGGCCGTCAACATCATCTCGAAGTACAGCCAGTACACGCAGATTCCAGACTACCACGTCATCCTGGACAACCCCTGGGAGTCCACCGAGGACGCGATGAAGGGTCTGCGCCTGCTGTGGACGCTGCCGCCGCCCTACAACCTGCTGCCGTCATCGCTGGTGCCGTACCCGGGCACCGAGTTCTACCACAAGGCCATCGAGGACGGCTTCGTCACCGATGAGTACAACCAGATCTACCGCAAGGAGTTCCACTCCCCGAGCGGCAACTACCTGAATTTCCTGTTCTTCCTCACCATCTTCAACAACCTGCCCAAGGAAGTCTGCATGTTCCTGGGCAACGAGTCCCTGGTCCGCCTCTTCAATCAGAAGAAGTATGACCGGTTCTGGGGGATGGCGTATCGGTATGGGGAGAACGTGCGGCGGGTGCAGAAGCTGTCGACGTTCGCGGTGAAGGGAAAGCTGCTGGAGATCACCAGCATCCGCGAGCTGAAGCGAGTGGCGAACCAGATGAAGTAAGCCGTCCAGAGGCCGTGCCCTCAACTGGTTTGAAGGCTCCAGTGGAGCCTCCAGGAGGCGCGGTAGCAAACGCGGTCCACCCTGGGCTGGGCGTCAGCCCTGCCCGAGGACAGTGGCGGTGCTGTCCGAGCCGCGCAGCGGCCGTGTAGTGGACGTGGGGTAGGGTTCACCACAACATCCTCCCTGCGGACTTCACTTCAAGGTCTTCGACATGTCTCTCACCCGTTCACTCCTCAGTTTCGCCCTGATGGTGCTTCCAACATCAGCGTTGGCCTTGGACGAGTTGGAGGAGCTGGAAGAACTGGAAGAGTTGGAGGAGCGGGAGAGTCTACAATCCGGCCTTGACACCCTGAGCCGGGCCCGTACGCGGGGAATCATCGGGGCGTCACTGTTCCCACCCGCCGTTATCCTGTCGATGGTCGGTGCAGGTATCGTCTTCACCGAAACCGCCCCCTACTACCCGCTCGAGGATGACGATGAGCTTGGAACCGGCGAGCCCGGCGGCGCCGGACGCGCGCTGCTCCTCACCGGGCTTGCGACCACCATGGTCTCCACCCAGATCAGCATCCGGGGGAGCGCGCTGGCCCGCAGCGAGATCACGCGTTTCGGGGGCACCCCCTTCAGCAACGGCCTCCAGACCGGCGGCTGGGTGACCCTGATCAGTGCGATGGTTGCAGGTGGTGGGACCGTGATGCTCGCGACCTTCGCCTCGGCCCCCAACCCGGTGGTGCTGTGGTTCGGGGGCTACGCTGCTGCGCTGAGTGGTGGTGCAAGCTGCGCTCTCTTTGGGGCGGACGCCATCCTGACGGCCAGCCTCGGGCAGCGCTCGATTCGACGCGCCCAGGCGGCACGAACTGTCACCATCTCACCACTGGTGGTGCGGGGGCCGGAAGGACCTGCCGGTGGTTTCACCGTCCGCTGGTGAGGACTCACATCACCCCGCGATCGCCGCCGAGATCGGCTCGAAACCCGGCACGATCGCCTCCGGGTCGATCCCCCCCAGCGTGAGCAGCGTCGCGCCGACGTTGCTCGCCTGCAGCGCGGTCCCCTTGTCAGTCTCCTCGCCCGATGCGAGGTCGATCCGCCGTCCCCGCCCGTCGTCGTCCAGCCCGCCGATCGACCGACCGCCCCGCACCCCCGCGCCGATCAGCATCATCGACGTGTAGGTCCAGTGGTCCTTGCCGCCCCGGGTGTTCGTCCGCGGGTGTCGCCCCATCTCCGAGAACACCACCACCGTCACCTCGTCGGCCAGCGACCCCCGGCTGTCGAGATCGGCCATCAAGGAGCGCAGCCCGCCGAACAGGCCCTCGTAGTGCCAGTCCTGCATCCAGTTCCCCTCGTGGGTGTCCCAGCTCATGTTGCACCACCCCTTGTCTTCGATCATCGCGCACCGCGCCAGGTCCAGCTCGAAGGCGTCGAACACGGTGGAGGCGTCCCCCGCGACGTCGAACCGGCAGCCCTCCGTCCCCGAGTGCAGCGTCAGCCGATCGGCGTAGGCCGCGAGCGACGCAGCCTTGTCCAGCGCGTCTCGGTACCCGGCGCCGAAGCTGTCACTCCGCTCGGCGGCCCGCTCAGTGACGAAGGCCTCCTCCAGTGCTGCCAGCGCGGGGTCTGGCGCGACGACCGCCGCGTTGGATGTCGACAGGGCGGTACCGTCCAGCAGCGTCGGGAGCTGCCCGTTCACGCCCACGCGCACCACGTGCGGAGTGTGATCGTGGGTGTACGCCGGGCCCCGCAGCACCAGATGGGGCAGGAGCAGATCTCGCTGGCTCGCCGCCGCCAGGTGGGCAGCCCAGTCGTCGGTGCCGCCGCCAGTGAGGACGAGCTGCCGGCAGCGCTCGTGGGTGATGCTGCGGACCTCGAACCCGTTGATGAGGCACGTTCGATCGCCGTACTCCTCGAAGAACGCAGCGACGGAGGGGCGGGTCTCGTTCGACACGAAGGGGACATCGCCAGCGACGGCCAGCTCGCTGCCCTCTTCGCGATCGACGTCCGGGTGATGGAGCATGGGGGTGAAACAGAACGTGGTGTCCCAGCCGCCCCGACAGAAGACGAACAGGAACCGGCGCTCCGGGGTCTCCGCGCGCAGCGCCCGCGGCAGGAGCAGTCCACCAAGCAGTCCACCAGACAGCGACAGGAATCCGCGACGCGACAGCATCAGTAGCTCACGAAGAGAGGTCAGTAGCTCACGAAGAGAGGTCAGTAGCTCACGAAGAGAGGATCGCGGAGCATGGCGCCGAGCACGGTCTGCCGCGCGGCCTCCGCGTCGGCCTCGGCCTCGGCGGCCACAGAGAGCGCGTCGATGGCGGCGAGCCACTCGTCGTCGGGTCGTGCGCCATATAGACGCCAGTGCAGCTCAGCGGGGTCACCCTCCAGCTCTGCATGCTGCGCGGCGGCCTGGGCGAGGCGCTTCACCACCAGCCCCCATGTGAGACCGGGGGAGGCCTGCGGCCGCGTGACGTTCTCACCATCCACGCCCCCTCCCAGCATCCGGTACCCCACCTCGTCGTTGGCGAGCTGGTCATACGCGCCGTACTGCCAGCGGTACCCCGTCAGCGCCTCCACCGCGTCGGCGAGCTGCTCGGGGGACGCCATGCGCGGCTCGGGATCGGCGTAGGTCTCCCCCAACACCACCGCGCGGATCACTGGCTTGAGGCGTGGGTCGTCGAGGTACACCTGCCGGAGCGTCTCGATCCGCTCAAAGTCGGAGAGCTCGACCTCCCGACGCCACAGCAGCTCGGCGGTGGTCTGCGCCGCGCACCTCGCGAACCGGGGATCGGCGGCGATGTGCTTGCCCAGATCGGCCAGGCCCGCGTGAGGTGTGCCGAACCAGGACGGGGGAACGCCGATGATCTCCTCAGCGAGCAGCTCCCGCTCCCGGTGGTAGGTGGTCATCTCCTGCACGTTGTACTGCGTGAGCCAGTAGAACCCGAAGAACGACGCAGCGATGGGATCGACGGTGACGTGGCAGGCCTGACACCCGGGGTCGTTCGCGATGGCGTCCTCGGTGCTCGTCGAGACCGATGCGCTGCCGGTGAACGTGACCGGGCGGTTCTGGATGTCCTCGCAGAGCAGCAGGTGCATGATCGCCGCGGCGCGGCGTCGGTTCATGTTCGAGGGGGTGGTGAGGTAGCGCCACCACAGCCCGTTCGTCGCGAGGATACCTGCGGCCGGTCGCAGATCGGTGTAGCGCACCTCCTGCCAGCCTGTCGCTCCCGCGGGGTAGTCCACCGGCCAGATCTCGCCGAGGAGCGCGTCGGCCATGGTGGTGTCGGTGGTGACGATCTCCGACCACGGGCGATCCTCCGCGGCGATCCGCGCCATCAACCGAAGGGGCTCATCGGCCACGGCGCGCTCGAACGGGAACTCGTCCGCGGCCTCCAGCGCGTAGTCGTACCAGCGGATCTCGAACTCCCCGATGCGCGTGAGGAACCGCTCCGAGAGCAGATCGACCAGACGCTCCTCGAACAAGGGGTCCTCGAGGTAGGCATCGACCGTCGCGTCCAGGAGCGTCGGATCGGCCTCCACCGCGTCGAGCTCTTCGGGGGACGGGAGCACCCCGCGCAGATCCAGGCTGATCCGTCGCAGCAGGCGCGGCGCGGGGAGCGAAGGAGCGGGAGCCACCAGGGCGTCGGGACCGCTGGCGCACCCCACCCACAGCGCGAGCAGCATCATGTCCCTTCCGGGAGCGCCGCGAACAGCTCCTCATCGATGCCGACGCCCTCAAGACACACGTCGCCCAGCACCTCGTTGCCGAAGCGCACCTCTCCGCAGCCGCTGCAGTCATCGGCGAGCTCCAGCAGCGACCAGGTGCCGCGAACATCGCGCACCTGGATGAGTCCGGCGAGCTGATCCCAGCACTCCACGTCGGCTCGGACCCCCTGGAAGACGAGCGCCTGCGCACCGATCGAGACGGCCCCGTTGAGCTGCACCTCCTCGAGCGCCTCGTCGCCAGCCCACCGGAGACTCTGGACCCCGCTGATGCCCTCGCCGAGGGGTCCCTCACCGCCGCTGAATATCCACGTCCCTGCGTATCCGTGCTCGATGAGCCAGCCGCCTCCCTCCTTGAACCGGAGGCTGCCGACGTGACCGCCCGCCCCCAGGTGCCCGCCGTCGGGCGTCCAGATGTCGAAGTCGGCGGTGAGAAACCAGCTCTCGCCGTCGTCCCAGAAGCTGGAGATCCCCGCGTATCGGACCCCGGAGGCGGCCTCGCAGCCGTGCGGCCCCACCTGCGATCCGAGCTGGGTGGCGTCACCGGGACACGACTCGTCCCCCTGCGCCATCAGGTCCATGTAGGTGTCGCGGATATCGACGACGTTGGGCAGCCCGGTGGAGAACAGCGCCTCGACCTCCGCCGCGACCTCTTCAGCGCTCAGGATCGGGAGGAGCTCCGTGGCCTCGGTCCCCGTATACGAGGCTGGCATCGACGGGGTGGTGCTGCTCGAGCCACCCGACTCCATCGGGTCGGCGCACGCCGCGAGCAGCCCGAGGACGATCACAGCTTCTCCCCCCCCGGCCCCCAGAACGAGGAGCTGCACCGGGGGATGTGCTCCCGCGCCATCTTCTCGACGGAGTCCAGGGTGCTGACCACCGCGCCCGCGGAGAAGCGCGAGGCGGCGGCGGTCGGCAGGCTCCCGCCGGGATCGGACCACACGACGTACTGGGTGAGCGTGCGGCTCGCTCCCAGCGAAACGAACAGCCACGCGCCGCGCGTCCAGGCCAGCGGGATCCCTTCGGCGAGCAGAGACTGATCGAGCCCCGCGAGGGTCGCGGCGTCACCCAGCACGTCCGAGAACGCCAGCTCCCACGCCTGCCCGTTCGTCGCCGTGTGGAGAGCGCGGTTGTAGCGGATGCGGGTCACCCACCAGCGATCGCTGACCAGCGGCAGCTCCATGAACTGGTAGATCAGGTGATCGTCGGCGCCCGCGCGCCCCTGCACGACGAGGCTGTTGTTGACCGGCAGATACGCCTCGTGGTGGTTCTCGTCCGCCACAGCGCGCCAGACGTCCGCCACCGGCAGGTCGTAGGTGGTGAGGCCGTACCCGAGGGCCGCCGCCACCCCCTCGATGACCTGGATCCCCTTGACCCGCTCGCCGGACAGCGCCTGCCGCACCTGCTCGACGGTGATCGACGGCGCCTTCTCGAGCATGCGCTGGTGCTGCCACTGCTGCAGGAGCGCGTGGACGTCCGCGGCATCGTCCGCATGCGCGGCGAGGGCCAGTACGAGGGGCACAAGCATCGCGGTCTCCGGCGCGGTGGTGTCTGGGAGCAGCATTATCGCGGACATCACGCTGCCGGGAGCCGCGTGGATGCTCGCCGTGGGCGGCTCCACCGGGATAGGAAACGCACGCCCACCTTTGCCCGGACCAAAATGCCCACCTCACGCGAGACCCGCATCGCGATTCGGCATGCGCGCTGGCGTTGGCTCGGCGCGCCGCTCCTCGTGATCGGCGTCTGCGAACTGATCGGTGCGGTGCTGTCGGTCGCCGTGGGCGCGACCAGCGGGCTCACGGTGATGCTCTCGCTCTTTGCCACCGGGCTGGGGCTCGCGTCGTTCGGCGCCAACCACGACACCGCGATGGCCTACGCGGCGCGCGCCGGGAGCGATCCGGCGCTGCCGGAGTCCCTGGGCGTGGAGCTGGAGGAGCTGCGCGCGACCGAACCCGGCGGCGTCGCTGCGCTGCGTCCCGCTCCGCGCGTCGCGCTGAGCCTGCCCTTCGTGGCGGTGGCTGTGCAGTCACTGGTGGCCTGGCGGCTGGTCGGTTGATGCGCGATCCACCAGTCACCGGACAGATCGCCTTCATCGGCACGGGCAGACAGGTCCACGTCATCCGCCCCGACGGCAGCTCCCGCCGCGCGGTCACCTACCCCCGGCAGCTCGACGCCCTCTCTCGCTGGGGGGGCGCGGCGGCCAACGACGCCTGCTCGTGGCCCTGCTGGTCGCCGGACGGCTCGTGGCTGGCGTGCTTCCGCGCCCATCGCGGCCGCACCGGCTCCGAGACGGTCAACATCGTCGAGGTGGACGGCGTGGAGGAACGTCAGCTCCTCCGCATCCCCGCGGGTGCGCCGGTCTACGCCCAGTGGAGCCCCTCCGGAGACGCCCTCGCGGTGGTCCTCCAGACCCAGCAGCACCTCGAGCTCTGGATCTGCGACCCCGACCGCGTGGGAGAGCAGCGCCTGATCGATCACGGCGCGCCGCTGTTCTTCACCTGGACCCCGGACAGCCGGCACCTGCTGATCCACGCCGGCAACCGCGAGGGACGCCCAGGTCGACTCCTCCTGCGCGATCGCGCGGCAGGCACCCCCCCGGCGCTGTTCGCGACGCCGCCCGGCAGCTTCTGCACGCCCTTGATCGTCGGCGGTCAAGCGATCTACGTCTCCCGAGAGGGCACCGACAGCGTCCTGTTCGCGGCCCAGCCCGACGGCAGCACCCCCGCGGAGCTCACGCGCCTGGAGGGGTTGCTGGCGATCGTCGCCTCCCCCGATCAGGATCGCGTCGCGGTGGCGGCGTCCGACGCGGGGGAGCGCACGCCATACCAGGGCATCTGGCTGGTCGATCTGGTCGACGGTCACACCGTCCGCGCCACCGACGAGAGCTGCCTGGCGTTCTTCTGGTCCCCCACCGGCGAGGAGCTCGTCTATGTCGGCTGGGACGACCGCCAGACCTGCCTGTGGTGGCGCATCATCGATCTGAAGTCCGGACAGACGCGCTCGCTGTGTCCCTTCTGGCCCAGCCGCGATCAGCTGTTCAGCCTGCAGTTCTTCGAGCAGTTCGTGCTCAGCCACCCGGCGATCTCCCCAGACGGGCGCGCGCTGGTCTTCTCGGGTCACGACAACCCCGACCTCGCCGACAGCCGACGCTCTCCGCCCCAGGTGCATGTGCTCCGGCTCGACACCCCCGACTCCATTCCCCGGGCGGTCGCCACTGGCAATTTCTGCGCCTTCTCTCACAGCGGAAGCTGAGGGCCCTGAGGACACCATGCCGATGACCGACATCTTCGCAGCGGCCCTCTCACGGCCCGCCCTGATGGCCCTGGATGGCCCGCTGCGCAACCTCATCCGCGCGGTGCTGGAGGACGGAGGGTACGCCAGCCGCGTGGAGATCCAGGAGCTCACCGACGCGCTGGGCTCGCTGCGCAGTGAGCGCGCGGTGCTCTCCGGTCGCCTCGATCAGCTCGACGCGCAGCTCACGGCGCTGGACGAACAGCTCTTGGCCACGCGCACGCTGGCGGCAGAGGCCGAGGCCCGCGCCGGCGCCGCCGAGAACCGCGCGGATCGCCTGGAGGCGCGCCTCGCTGAGCTCGAAGACGGCGGCGGTGCGCCCGGCGGTTCTGTACAAGCCACCCGCAGCGGGATGGCGGTGCCCGACTACCATCGGTGGATGGCCGGGCGTCTGCCCGACGTCGTGAGCCCCGAGGGTCTGCTCACGGTGGGCGGCGTGGCCGCGCGGGTCGAGGAGCGCTTCGCCGGGCGCCCGTTCGCCATGTCCGCAGCGGGCACCGTGCAGATCGACGGCGAGGATGTACCGTTCACCGCCCTGGACACCTGAGAAGCTGAGAAGCTGAGAAGCTGGAGACCCATGGAGCTCGCCGCGCTCGTCCGTTTTCTGATGACGCTGTCCCCCGAAGACCGCGCCGAGCAGATGAACGCGCTGTCGCATGGCTTCGACGGGCTGGTGGGGCTGCGCCTGGTGCGGGTGGATCCGCGGCGGGTGGTGGCGACGCTGGAGGTCACCGAGCAGCACACGCAGCCCTACGGTCTGGTACACGGAGGGGTCTACGCCACCCTCGGGGAGTCGGTGTGCTCCATCGGCGCGGCGCTGTCCGTGTTCGACGACGGCGCCAACGCGGTGGGGGTCGAGAACCACACGCGGTTCCACCGCGGCGCGCGGCCAGGGACCGTCCTCACGGCAGACGCTCACCCCGTCGTGGAGCAGGTGCGCGGCGACCTGCGGGTGTGGACCGCGCGCATCACCCGCGATGACGGCGTGCTCTGCGCCACGAGCCGGATCTCCGTGGCGGTGCTCCCCAGCGGACGCCGCATCGCGGGCGCCGAGGTGTCCTTGACCCCCGAGCTGCTGGAAGCCTCTCTGGAGATCGCGGAGGAACCCGACGAACCAACGACGACGCCGTCGGCCGATGGCGCGGATCGCTCCGACGACTGACGGCAAACAGGCACCACCAGGTGCGCCGGTGTGCGTGTCGTGGCACGATCTCCCCATGTCTGCACGACCCGAACTTCCCAAGATCACCGCCCCGGTGGATCCGACAGATCCGTCGATGTACCTCAACCGGGAGCTGTCGCTCCTGGCGTTCAATCGCCGGGTGCTCGAGCAGTCCCGCGACACGGACGTACCGCTGCTGGAGCGCCTGCGGTTCCTCACCATCGTCGGCAACAACCTCGACGAGTTCTTCGAGATCCGCGTCAGCGGCGTCAAGCAGCGGCTGGCCCTCGGCCTGGGCACCAACGCCCCCGACGCCATCCCCCCCGGACCGCTCCTGCAGGCCATCCGCGCCAGCGTCGATGAGCTGCTCCGCGAGCAATACCGCATCCTCAACGAGGAGCTGCTCCCGGCCCTGCACGATCGGGGGGTCTGCCTGAAGCGGCGCTCGCTGTGGAGCGACGCCCAGCGAAAGTGGGTGAAGCACTACTTCCGCGATCAGGTACTCCCGGTCCTCACGCCGGTGGGGCTGGATCCTACCCACCCGTTCCCCGAGCTGTCCAACAAGAGCCTGAGCTTCGTGGCGTCGGTCACCGGAGAGGACGCCTTCGGGCGCGCGAGCGGGCTGGCGGTGGTGCCGATCCCGCGCAGCCTGCCCCGCGTGCTGCGCATCCCCGAGGGAGATCTGGTGCTGATCTCCTCGGTGGTACACGCGCACATCGCGGAGCTGTTCCCGGGGATGAACATCACCGGCTGTTGGCAGTTCCGCGTGACCCGCGACAGCGATCTCTGGATCGACGAAGAGGAAGCCGAAGACCTGCTCAGCGCGATCAAGGGTGAGCTGCACGGCAGGCCCTACGGCGCGCCGGTGCGCCTGGAGGTCGATCGAAACATCCGGCGCAAGGTGGCGCGCGCGCTGCTGGCGCGGCTCGATCTGCAGGAGACCGATCTGTACGAGGTGGACGGCCCCGTGAACCTCCACCGGCTCAACGCCCTGCACGATCTGGTGGATCGGCCGGAGCTCAAGTACCCCCCGTTCGTCCCAGGGTTTCCCGCGGGCGTCACCCCGAAGACCGACTTCTTCGAGCTGCTGCGACGCCAGGACGTGCTGCTGCACCACCCCTACCAGTCGTTCCAGCCGGTGGTGGAGCTGATCCGCCAGGCGGTGAACGATCCGGAGGTCCTGGCGATCAAGCAGACGCTCTACCGCAGCGGCACCGACTCCCCCATCGCGGAGGCGCTGCTGGAGGCCGCCCGCGCGGGCAAGGCGGTGACGGTGGTGATCGAGCTGCGCGCGCGCTTCGACGAGGCGGCAAACATCCACAAGGCCCAGCGCCTGCGCGCTGCGGGAGCCACGGTCGTCTACGGGGTGGTCGGCCACAAGTGCCACGCCAAGATGCTGCTGATCCTGCGGCGGGAGGGCAAGCGCATCCGGCGGTACGCGCACCTGTCCACCGGCAACTACCACCCAGGGACCGCGCGGGCCTACACCGACATCGGGTTCATGACCGCTGACCGCGACATCAGTCGCGACATGCAGGCGCTGTTCAACGAGCTGACGGGGCTGGGGGCGGTCGCGCCGATGGCAGCCCTCCTGCACGCGCCGTTCACCCTGCTCAAGGGGCTCCTGAAATTGATCGCCGCGGAGGCGGCAGCGGCGCGGGCAGGTCGCCCCGCGCACATCCGCGCGAAGCTCAACTCACTGAGCGAGCCCAGGGTCATCGCGGCGCTGTACGACGCCAGCCGCGCGGGGGTGAAGATCGAGCTGGTGGTGCGTGGGATCTGTCGCCTGCGACCGGGGATCCCCGGGATGAGCGAGAACATCCATGTGCGGTCGATCATCGGAAGGTTCCTGGAGCACTCACGCGTCTTCTGCTTTCACGCCGGCGGCGAAGATATCGTCATCTGCGGGAGCGCAGACTGGATGGAGCGCAATCTGCGGCGACGCGTGGAGGCCTGCTGGCCGCTCACCGAGCCCGAGGCGCGCGCGCGGGTGATCTCTGAGTCGTTCGACGTGCACCTCGACCCCGCCTCTCCCGCGTGGGTGCTGCAGTCCGACGGCACCTGGGACCACCACATCCCTGAGGGTCCCACGCTGGAGGGCCAGGTGGCGCTGCTGCAGAAGCTGGCGCCGTCATGATCCCGCGACGGCTGGTGCTCCTGCGCCACGCAAAGAGCGCGTGGGACACCGAGGCCCCCACGGATCACGACCGACCGCTGAACCGCAGGGGCCGGCGCGACGCTCCCCGCATCGGCGCCCACCTGGCGGCGCTGGGGTGGGCGCCGCAGATCGCCCTGTGCTCCGACGCCGCACGCACGGTCGAGACGTGGAGCCTCCTGGGACTCGACGCGCCGGTCCGGCTGCTCCCCGGGCTGTACCACGGCGGCCCCAGGCAGATCGCCGCGGAGGTAGAGCTGATGCGGCCGAACGTAACCACCGCGATGATCATCGGACACAACCCGGGGATGGAGACCGCACTGCTCAGCCTCGCGGGTGTCTCGGAGCGCATGACCACCGGAAACGCAGCCCTCCTGGTGGGCGGCGGCGCGAGCTGGGCGGCGGCGCTTCAGCGAAGGTGGAGACTCGAGGCTCTGATCCGCCCCAGGGAGCTCACCCCACCGCCAGCATGAACCCCAGGTGGCGAAGCTGCGCCACCTCGCGCCCGAGGTCCAGGCGGGTCAGCGGGTGTCCGTTGAGGGTGCCCTCGGGAAAACGTAGACTCAGCAGCGGCCCGTCGGCCTCCATCACCAGCGGGGGCTTCGGCCTGCCGGAGCGGCCCCGATGGAGCATCACGCTGATCCGCAGGAGCGCAACCAGCCGGAACAGCGAGGGATCCCAGTAGGGGACCGACGCTTCGATCAGCCGCTCGGCGGAGAGCTTGCCGCGGTGTCCCAGCACGAGCGCCGCCACCAGACGCTGCTCCTCTCGGGAGAACCCGGGCAGATCGGAGTGGGCGATCAGGTAGGCGCCGTGCTTGTGGTGCCCGCTGAAGGCGACGCTGCGTCCGATCTCGTGGAGGCGCCCGGCCCAGCGCAGCAGCCGCCCGTGCCTCTCGGTCAGCCCCCAGGGCTCCGCCACCTGCGCCATGAGCTCCGTCGCGGCGTCGGCGACGCGCGCGGACTGCTCGGGATCGGCGCCAGCGCGCCGCAGGAGCATGCCCACCGTGGCCTCGCGGGTGTCGGAGGCGCCAGAGCGGCCGATCAGATCGACCAGGAGACCCTCACGGAGCGCGCTCGCTGAGACCGTCATCGCCTGCAGGTGCAGCGACTCGAACACCCCCGTCAGCACCGCGAGCCCCCCGATGATCACGTCGCGGCGATTCTCCGAGAGCCCCACGAGCGTCAGGCGATCGACCCCGCCCGCCTCGAAGATCCGCCGCCACAGGCGCTCCAGCCCCTCCGCGGTGATCCCGCGCAGCGACATGTTGTTCTCGAGGAGGACGGCGTCGAGCGCCTTGATGGTTCCCGAGGATCCCAGCGCCACCTGCCAGCCGCGATCGCGGTACTGCCGGCGCACGCTCCGCAGCTCCAGGCGGGCGGCGTCGACCGCCTGACGCCGCCGAAGCGGATCGACGCGGCCATCGCGGAAGAACCGGCGGGTCCAGCTGACGCACCCCATGTACAGGCTGTCGGTCAGCTCCGGGGGACCGCCGACGCCGAGGGCCAGCTCGGTGCTCCCGCCGCCGATGTCTACGACGAGGGTGCGACCGGCGCCCTCGTGATCACGCATGACGCCCTGGTAGATGAGGCGCGCCTCCTCGCGGCCGGAGATGACCGCGACGGGGTGACCGAGGGCCGCCTCTGCGCGGCGCAGAAACTCGGTCCGGTTGCGGGCGACCCGGAGGGTGTTGGTGCCCACGACGCGGATCTGCCGGGCGGGGATGTCTTCGAGGCGCTCGCGGAACCGCTCCAGGCAGGCGATCGCGCGGCGCTGCGCCGGCTCGGTGAGGCGATCGGCGCTGTCGAGGCCCGCGGCCAGCCGCACCTGCTCCTTGTGGCGATCGACGATGTCGAGATGACCGCCGTCGTGCAGCCGGGCGATCACCAGATGAAAGCTGTTGGAGCCGAGATCGATGGCGGCGCAGGTGTCACCCATGACGGCGGTTCTACCACGTCGCGACACCTCCCCCAGGTGTGTTTCTGCACCTTCCTCTATACGGTGACAATTCGACATCGGTCTCCGCCTTGCCGGGCCCCGATCGGGGTCATAGAACCTGATCCGCCTGCGCACCGAGGTCCGAAGTGGACTCCGAATCAGGTACCGCCCTCACTCCACAACAGTGGGTGTCTGCGGCGCTGTCCTCCCTCCTCTCCAAGGAAGGGTGGTTTCTCGTCATCCTCACGGTCGGCGCTCTCCTCGCCGGCTCCACCTTCCACATCCCCGGCGTCGCTATGTGGGTGGGGTTCGCGTTGGCGGGGTACTCTGCCGTCGCCAACGACTCGATCCAGACGTTGGGTACGTTCATCGCGTCGAATCGGCACCGCCCGTGGTGGCTGCTGTGGCTGTTCGTCGGCGGCATCTTCGTGGTCACGATGACCTGGGGTTGGATGACCCACGGCGGAGACGTCAGCTATGGGCGCCTCACGAGCAAGGGCTTCGACCAAGCGCCGACGTCGTTTCACTTTCTACAGATCGCCGCGCCGCTGTTCCTGATGGTGCTCACGCGGCTGCGCATGCCGGTCTCCACCACGTTCCTGCTGCTGTCGAGCTTCGCCACCAGCGGCAAGAGCCTCACGGCGATGGCGGCCAAGAGCCTCTCCGGCTACGTCCTCGCGTTCGGCCTGGCGCTGGCCCTGTGGATGCTGCTGGGCAAGCGCATGAAGGAGGCCTTTCAGGGTCCTCCCGGTCGCGGTTGGGTTCCGGCACAGTGGCTCACATCCGGCTTTCTATGGTCGGTATGGCTCCAGCAGGACGCCGCGAACATCGCGGTCTACCTGCCGAGGCAGCTCGACGTGGGGCAGTTCGCGCTGTTCACTGCGGGCATCTTCGCGGGGCTCGGACTGCTGCTGGCGCAGGGCGGCGACCGCATCCAGGAGGTGGTCGACGAGAAGTCTGGCGTCACCGACGTCCGCTCCGCCACGGTGATCGACCTGCTCTACGGCGTCATCCTGTACGTCTTCAAGATCTGGTCGAAGATCCCCATGTCGACCACGTGGGTGTTCATCGGGCTGCTCAGCGGGCGAGAGCTGGGGATGTCGCTGTCGCGATCGGGTGATCACGACCTCCGCTCGGTCACTGTGCTGATTCTGCGAGATCTGGCGCGGGTCACCGTCGGGTTCCTGGTGAGCCTCATCCTCGCCGCGATCATCAACCCCACGATCCGCCAGGGGTTGTTTGAGCCATAGTTCTCTATTGGCAACCCTGTTCCTGATCAACCCTGACTCTGATCAACCCTGTGTTCTCTTCTCCGGCCTGTCGCTGACCCCTGTCAACTGAACCCCTACTCAACCCAGAAAATCTCCAAACAGTGCCTGACTGCACTCCCGTCAATCGCGGCTGGTCAAAGCAGCTGATCGCCATCAGTATGTGGCGAACGTCGGCAAGGACTGGAGCAGATCCAGCGCGGGTGAGGCCGAACGGCGCGTAGCCGCTGCCCGCGCCGAGATTGACACAGCACCAGCCGTTGCCCCCGTCCATGTAGTTCTGCGGCCCGTTCGCGTCGCCCTCAAAGACACTGTAGATGAGCTGCGCCGCGAGCGCGTCCATGAATGCGTCGTCGAAGAAGTCGCTGCCGTGGATGTCGGGCAGGCGATTCAGCGTATCGAACACCTGCACGAATCGGCGCTCCACACACTCAAGATGAGGCATCCCGGCGTCGCAGCACCAATCCACAGACCGCCCGCCACCACAGAGTCACCGCGCCCATCACGCTACCCTCCGCGCCGATGCGGACAGCACATGGGTGACCCACAGCGCGCTCATTTCATTGGGTGTTGACTCAGCGGACCTGCCGGCTGTGTCTATGCCTGCGCGTTGATGGTGCCGTGCCCATCGCTGTTCCAGAAGGAGGACACACCACAATCAGATCAGGCCGATCACCTGCGTCAGCCAGTCCTCTTCCAGAAAGAAAAAATCGGTTCCAGAAAGAAAAAACCGGTCCCCACGAAGTGAAGACCGGTTTCCAGGTTGGATGCGGGAGAGGGATTTGAACCCTCGACCTTCGGGTTATGAGCCCGACGAGCTACCGGACTGCTCCATCCCGCGGCAACACATCCCATCTATGGTCCCCCCCCCCCATCGTCAAGGATACCCGGCGACTTTTCTGGGCGCGATCTCGCGGCGGTTCAGGCCAGCTCCTCGCGGTACCGATGGGTGCCGACGACGCTCCAGGGGAGCTCGTGCCCCCACCGCCACGACGGTCCGTTCGCGTCGATCTCAAGGATCCCCCAGCCTCCTGGCCGCAGCGTGCCGCGGTGGAATTCGAGGTGCTCCAGCCCGACCAGCATCCCGCCGCCGGGCCCGGTGGTCGGCCCGATGACCGCGTGGTGGTGTCCGAACAAGTGGACCCTGGGCCGGACCCGCTCGGCGAGCCGGGTCAGCGTGGTCGATCCCCAGGGCGCGGCGTCGCAGCAGGGCCCGGCATGCGTGAGGAGGATGTCCGGTCCGCCTCCGGCGAAGACGCGCGCGGCCTGATCCGTGGCGAAGATGCGGGGATCGGCGCGGTCTTCGCGAGAGCGCCGGAACCGTCTCCGGGCCTTCCGCCCACGCCCCCGCTCCTCGGCCGGCGGGGGCTTGCCTCCGAGCCCACCCACGGTCACGCCCGCGACGGTCTGTGTCGTGCCATCCGGAAGGAAGATCAGCGTCCCCGCCGGATCGACCGCCGAGGGCTGGCGGTACCGCGACAGGTACTCGAAGTCCTCGTGGTTTCCTCGAACCCAGAGCACCGGGTACGACGCGTCCTCCAGCAGGTCGCTGGCCTCCAGCCCGCGGATCACGCGCGAGAACCCGAGCTCGTCGGGGTCGTGCCGGGCGAAGCGGGCGGTCGAGCGGTCCAGCCGCGTGGTGTCGGGGAAGGCGCCGAAGTCGCCGACCTGAAGAATGGCGTCGAGGGCGGCGCCCGTCTCGCGCTCGTAGCGGCGAGCGAGCAGCATCATCAGCGTGACGCGACCGTGGATGTCTCCAAAAACAGCGAAGCGGGGGCGGCCCCGCAGGGAGAACCCCCCAGCCCCCCCCCCCCAACGCCCCCCACCAAAACAGGGTTAAAAAACCCCCGCCCCCCCCCCCCCCCCCCCCCCC
>CAYXGP010000012.1:0-42765 GCA_964464515.1 uncultured Enterobacterales bacterium | reverse complement strand
AGAATCATCAGGGTCACGCGACGGTGTATGTCTCAAAAAACAGCGACGCGGGGCTTGCCGGGAAGGTAGACCCGCCATGCCCCGCGACCAGAGGCCCCCCATCAGAAGCTGTGATCAGAAGGCGCGGAACCAGCCCCAGTCCGCCCACTGGGCCTTGGACTGATCGACCCACTCGGTGGGGCGCCCGGTGTCGCCGGCCGTGACCAGACTGCCCACGAAGTCAGCGTCGGCGTAGACCCGGTCGATCAGACCCCGCACCTTCGCGACGTCCTGCCGATCGATGATCCCGTTCGACGTGGCCTGGTAGAACTGCACCGTCACCCGCACGGGGAAGCGGGCGTCGCGCTCGATGTCCAGGCCACCGATCTCCTCGTAGGGCCCCTCGGTCTCGCCGTGCCCGATGACGGCGTCCTCGACGTCGCTGGCGCTGCGCTGCATCGCCATGGGCATCGCGGCCCCCTCCATCATCATGTCGTCCATCCAGCCGCCGAGGCCCCGCTCGACCGCGCGCTGCTTCAGCGGCACCTGCGCCACCAGCACCACGTTGTGCATGCCGTCGCGCACGCGCTGCTCGGGCGCGCCCAGCCGCCCGTCGTCGCCCGTCCAGTCGGAGAGGCGCTGGGCCGTGAAGGGCGCGCGCTCGCCGTCGGCGTTGAAGAACAGCGGCTCGCTCATGTACCCCGAGTCGTTCTCGACCACCTGCATCGACGTACCCTCGCGCGTCGCGACGATGGTGAGCACCGCGGGGTTGCCGGGGCTGGACTGGTAGTTGTAGATCACCGGCGTGAAGGTCGCCTCGCCGTGACGCGGCACCGGGAGGAACGCTGCCTGGGCGCTCACGAGCACGTGGTGATCGCGTCCGGACCACAGCGAGCGCTCGTCTCCAGACCACGATCCGGAGTCATGCAGAAACGCCCGGGGATTGCGCAGAATCTGGCTCAGGTTGACCGCCTCCAGATCGGCCCCGGCCTCGTTGCCGGTGAGCATGCGGAATCGGCTGGCGGGGAGGTCCGCGGTGACGTCCGAGAAGTTGTCGAATCGCAGGACCGGCATGGGGTGAAGCAGGCCACCTGAGTCGCGGACGCCGATGGTCATGTCGGAGATGTTCGGTCCCCACGAGGAGTTCTTGGAGCGCCCGGTGTCCTCCCAGGTGACGTTCACGACGCTCAGGCCCTGCTCCGCGGCGAGCGCGCGGGCGCTGGGGTCGGAGACCATCTGCTCGACGCGGGCGATGGTCTGATCGAGACCCGTCTGGGGGCGAGCGTCGGCGGCGGTCAGGAGGGCGAGGGCGAGGATGGTCGACATGGGACTCCGCGGAGTGGGTTTCGCGGACGGAACGCCGTGGGACTCCGGCCCTTACACCCCGAGGGCTCCGGTCATCTTGCCGGCAGAGGTCGCCGCGCCAATCTCCTTGCCGTTCTACGGTTCGTTCCTCGATTCCGCGGGAGAGTCGGAGACGCGAGTTCACGATCTCGCGACTTCACGGCTCCACGTAGCTCTATAAACCGCGAGATCGGGACTCCGCGGAGCCGCGAAGTCGGGGTGCCGCGTCTTACGAGGACATGACCCACCCCGGGCCAGGCGCGGTCGCCCAGCGCAGATCCGGATAGAATTGCCGCGCGCCCGGAGTCGATGTGCCTCCCTCCCTCGATGGCCCCCCTCAGGATGGCCGCTTCTCCCAGGATGGTCTGTCGCTGAACAGCGGCGGGACGGTCGATCGCTACGTCGTCGAGGAGCTGGTCGGTCGCGGGGGGATGGCGGTCGTCTACCGTGTGCGGCACGCCCAGCTGGGCTCACGGCACGCCCTCAAGGTGCTGAGCTTCCGCAGCGCCACCATCCAGAGCCGCCTGCTGGCGGAGGGTCGGGCCCAGGGCTCCTTCCACCACCCCAACGTGGTTGCCGTCACCGACGTCATCTCCATCGATGGCGCCCCCGCGCTGGTCATGGAGTTCGTCGACGGCCCGTCGCTGGAGGGCCTCCTCGCCCGCGGTCCCCTCACCCTCGCGCAGTCCGACGCCCTGGCCCGGGGGATCCTCCGGGGGGTCGCCGCGGCCCACCGCCACGGCCTGATCCACCGCGATCTCAAGCCCGCGAACATCCTGCTCGTGGCACACGACGGCCACCTCGTGCCCAAGGTCGCCGACTTCGGCCTCGTCAAGCTCGCGCGCGAGGACGACGGTCAGCATACGCGCACCGGCTCCACGATGGGCACCCCCGCCTACATGGCCCCCGAGCAGATCCGCGACGTCAAGCGGGTCGACGCGCGGGCCGACGTCTTCTCGCTGGGCGCCATCCTCTACGAGCTGGTCACCGGGCGTCGCGCGTTCACCGGCCGCGACATGTACGACATCTTCAAGGCCATCGCCGAGGGGCCTCGTCCGCCCCTGCCGCCGAACGTGCCGCAGCGTATGGCCGAGGCCATCAACGGCGCGCTGGCCGCCGACCCGGCTGACCGCATCCCCGACGTCACCACCCTCCTCGACACCTGGTCCGGCGGCGCCGAGTCGCTGGGCAGCGGGCCGTGGGACGCCGAGATCCTGTCCGACTTCCCCACCCGGGACACCCTGCCGCCGCCTGTCGCCTCAGCGATCGACTCGGCGGTGGCCTCGGACCTCACCTGGCAGGCCACGCAGGCGGGCACCTCGGAGACCATCGACGCCACCTCCCTGCCCTCGTGGAGCGGGCCGGGCGCAGGGCTGACCGCGCTGACCTTCTTCGCCGGCGTCCTCGGCAGCTTCCCGGTACTCGCTGGATTCATCGCGGCCATCCTCGGCAGCGCCGAGCACCTCCTCGCGATGGGGGTGCTGCTGCCGCTGCTGCTGTCGGCGCTGGTGGTCGGCGTGAGCGGCGCGCTCACGATCCACCGGGTCGATCACCCTCTGCCGTGGCTCGCGGGGCCCCTCCTGGTCGTCGCGCTCGGCTCCGCGCTGTCGCAGATCGACGAGTACATGCTCTCCGCTGCCATCTCCGACCTGCTGCAGACCCACGACCTGTCCAGCATCAGCCACCTGCCCGATCGCCTGCTGCCGGCCGACGTCGGCGCCGACTGGACCAGCGTGCTGCCCGTCGTCCTCGAGCGCAGCATCGATCAGGTCTTCGCCACCGACATCGTGGGCCTCGCGCTCACGGGCCTGCTGTCGCTGTGCGCCGCGCTGGTGCTCAACGCCACGCGCCGCCCGGTCTGCCCGGAGCGCTGGCGCGCCACCGCCACCATCGCCACTGCCGTATTGGGCGGCGGCGTCCTCTGGTTCCTCCAGCCGCTCGCCATGGACGAGGGCGCCACGTCGGCGGCCGCCCTGTTCATCGTCTACGGCTCGCTGGTCGTGGCCTCGGTGTCCATCGGAAAGATGTCCCACGCCACGCCCGAGCGCGACGTCGATCGACCCACCTGGACCGTCGGTATGTTGGGTTCGCTCGGGGTCTGCTGCGCCGCCGAGGCGGTCACCATGCAAGAACACTACGCGCTCTATCGGCAGGGCATCGAGTCGGTCCTGCGGTTCGACCGCGTCATGGCGGTCGAGGCGTTCGCCACCAACATCGACTGGACCAGCATCGCCTTCCTCACGGCCTGGGGAGTGCTCACCTGGGTGGTCGCCGCCATCCCGGTGCTCACGGTGCGTCCGCTTCGTGTGCCGTTCTCCTGGGTCTCCTTGATCATCACCGGGCTCTTCTTCGTCTCCGTCGGATCAACCGCACGGATCACGTCGATGTGCTCCCACCAGGAGATGGCCGGGAACATCCTGCCCGTCCGACTCGCCACCGCCGCCCACGAGCACCTCGGGTTCATGCTCCAGGAGGTCTCCCCGGGTGACCGGCCGTCGTGGGCCACGGGCGGACATCGGGTGGCGTCAGCCGCAGCCGACGGACCCGTCTCGGATGGCGACTATGTGCTGGCGATCAATGGGCAGTCGGGCAGTATCCGGGACTTCATCGCGCACCTCAACGCCTGCGCTTGTGAAGGGGGGAGTGACTGTGCGCTGGTCGAGGGGTGTCTGCAGCCGGGAGATGCGGTCAGGTTGACGGTGATTCGAGCGCCGGATGGGCGGCTGGAGGAGGTCGAGGTCGAGCTGCAGAGTCAGGGGGGGTGACTCGTTCTGGAGACTCGCGCTCCGACCCGACCGCGATTCCGCGCGAGTCGGTACCGCGGATTACGAGCTCGCGACTTCACGAATCCACGAAGCGCCGCTCCTCGATCCGCGAGCCGCGAAGGAGCGCTGTTGGTCGTCTGGCCGCAGCCCACGCGACCGCGACACCGCCGTGGATGTCGTGGTTCTACAGACTCGGTCTGAAGGGACCGGGACGTTGGACTGCGCGGCGCGGACGATCCGGCCGTTCCGACCCAAGCCGCGGAACAGCAGCGAGTGTTGTACTCTGGAGGATATCCGGGATCGCGTTCTCTTCATTCCATTGTAGGAGTGGTCTCGCCCGAGCTGGTTCGCCTCCGCGTGGCGTCGCCACTCGACGCTCCCCGCTTGATGGACCGCCGCAGTCGCCGCGATCGGGCGCTGCTACCAACGAGAACGGTCCACACCACCGCTGTCAGCGAGACCAACATAGCCAGGATCGCCCCCATGATCGCGTCACCCAGCGGAGGCGCGTCGGCGAACCAGGAAGTCGGCGGCACCCCGGGGATCAGCCGAATCGGCTCGCTCCATGTGGTGAGCCCGCCGGCCTGATCGCGGGCGCGGAAGCGGAGCTGGATGGGATCTCCGGGCGCGATGGGCGCGAAATTGCTCGGTCCGCAGACCGGGCTTCCCACCACAGGGGTCTCTGCCGGTAGAAAGGTGATCGTTTGGGCCTGGGAGAAGTCGGAGCCTGCGGTGGCCTGGACCTGCCAGGTTGCGCTGCTCTCATCCCGGGGAGGCTCGAACTCGAGCACGACCCCGTTGTCACTGCAGCGCCCAAGGTACTCGATGTAGACCTGTGAGGGGTCCTCCGGCTTTACCATGGGGCCGTTCCACCTCCAGCCGATGAGTCCCCGCCCGGCCGGGGCAGCGAGATCGGTCCAGGACCCGGTGGTGAAAGACGCCAGCCGGTCCCCGACTGCCAGGGTGTAGTGGGTGTGGGGCGCGAGCGGCGTGGCCGGGATCAGCTCGATCATCGCCGGACTGGACCCGGGATGGCTCACATGAGTGGCGGGAACGACCGCGCCGCCAGGCTCGAGCAGTCGAATCGACTCGTCGGCGATCTCTGCCCGGACCAGGGGCTGGACATTCAACGGCACATCGACCGAGCCATTCGGCGGCTGGGTTGTCGGAATCGGCGAGATCACACACGAGCAGGCCCACGCCCTGCCACTCAGATGGAGAATGAGGCCGAGCATGTCTCTCCTGATTGCCCCGCCGCTTGTTCGACCGACCGGCGGGCTCCATGTAGCCTCTCCGATCCTGTCCGCGCCCTGGTCGGCGATTCACCCCGGTTGAGATACCGGACCGCGTGTCATCAAACGCAGCGCGAGCGGAGGACAACCAGGATTGAACGTGAGGCGAGCACCTGACGGACCCGATGAGTCAGCTTCTGAGTCGCTGCCTGCGATCGACACCGCGCGGAGCGGTGGGCTCCAATGGAGACCGATGAAGCGAAAGAGCCAGGCTGTGAAGCTCAGTGAACGAGCCCCATCCCGGCCTGATGCCCCGGCCTCTCTACACGAAGCCGCAGCCGCTCCCGCCGGGCCTGAGCGAACCACCCGCCGATCCCATTCGGACGCGGCCACCCGTCGATGGCGTGCCGCACCCGCGGGGCGTCTCCGAGCAGCTCGTTCTCAGATCCCAGCGGCTGCCAGGCCGTCCACCACCGGTTGTTCGGCCACTCCAGGTACACCGACGCCGCCAGCGACGTGGGGCCCCCCTTCCGCGTGCCCACCCGCAGCACGCCGATCATGGCGACGCACTCGACGCCCTCCTGGCCAGCGATGGCCGCGAGCATGCGCCGCCGGACCCGATCGGGAGAGCCCAGCAGCGGCACGACGTCGAACTGCATGACCTCGTCGGCGCGCAGCACCATCATCGCCGGGCGGGGCAGTCCGCGCCCCAGGGCGGTCGACAGCAATTCGAACAGCCCGCGTCCGAGCGCGGCGTCGGCTGTGGGGAGCCGCTCCATGTCCCGTGGACCGGTACGCACCCGTAGCTGGAATCCAGAAGCCATCCCCGCACCTATCCTGCTCGGCTCACGGCCGGGTCGGTGGAGCGGGTCGAGGGCGCCGGTGGACGGGCGCCGACGCGCCGGTACCAGGCGACCACCCGCGGGTGCGGCGCGCCGTCCGGCCCTCGCGTGGGGATAGCGGTGTCTTCGATGAGGTCCCCATCTGGGCGTCCCTCGATCAAGACCAGCTTTCCGCCGACGCGGCACCGACGCGCGAGCGGCCGGCCCGCAGCGGCCAGCGCCGCCTGGGCCTCGGCCAGGCGCGCGGCGGGCACGATCGCCGCCACACGCTCCGCCCGCCGCGCCATCCCCGCCAGCAGCTCCGTCAGCGTACCGGCCAGCTCGTGACGTCCCCACGCCCGCCACGGGTTGCTGGGCAGCGCCCCGGCCCCGAGGGGAAAGAACGGCGGGTTGCAGACCGCCAGCTCCACCGCCGGTCCTGGCGCGCGGACGTCGGCCACGCTGAGCCGCACCGGCAGCTCGCTCTCCAGCGCCGAGCGCCGCGCGAGGTCGATCCACTCCGGCCGAACGTCGATCGCGTTGACCCGCCGCACCCCGGCCGAGGCCAGCAGGAGCGCGATGATCCCCGAGCCGGTGCCGACGTCCAGCGCCGTGCGCGGCACCCCGCCCTCCAGGGACCATCCGACGAGCAGGAACGGGTCCATCGCGTAGCGAAAGCCGCGGGCCGGCTGGTAGACCACCACCCCCGGCGCGGGGCGCTCGCGTGTGAGCCCGCTCATGGGTGGGGGGGCTCATCCTCGACCTGCGCCGACTCCAGTGTCATCTGGAGCACCTGCGCGGGGATCAGATCGGGCGCCAGGGCGAGCGCCTGCTTCAGCGCCTTGCGCGCCTCCTCGCTCCGTCCGTGCTGGGCGAGCGCCTGTCCGTAGCGCCAATGCACGCCAGGATCGTTCGGTCCGTTGTGCAGCGCCTTCTCGAACGACGCCTCCCAGGCCCCGTCGGTGTATGCCTCCGCGAGCCCGCGGATCGACCACATCAGGGCGTCCTCGACCTCCACCGAGAGCACCAGGGAGGCCTCGCGAGCCGCGCGCCGGTAGGCCCTCTTCGCCATGTGGTGCTGCGCGAGCGCCGCGCGCACCCCCGGCGGCGCCACCTCGCGATCGACCATCGCGTTCAGCTCGCGGGTGGATGTCGGCAGGCTCGCCCACCAGGCGGCGAGCGCCAGCGACGGCCGCGCGCGATCGGCGAAGCGGATGTCCTCTTCGAGGGCCATATCCAGGGCGTTGAACAGCTTCCGCGGTGCCAGGGGCGCCAGCCAGACATCCTGGAGCGGGCTCCGTGCGAGCGCCAGCGCGCGGTCGTGGTGACCAGACACCACCGTCAGGTCGAGCGCCTTGCCCAGATCTCCCAGGTCGAGCGGTACACGGATACGCTCCAGGCGGGCCACCGGCCAGGTGCGGTCGAGCGCGATGGCCGCGTCCAGCTCGGTGACCGCTGAGCGGTCCTGCCCCAGCGCGCGGTAGATCCGCGCGGCGCCGACATGGAAACGCGCGCCGCTGTGACCCTCCATGCGGTTGGCGTCGACCGTGCGCAGGGCCGCCGAGACCTCCCGGGTGCGCCCCAGCTCTGCCAGAAGACCAGCGCGCTGCAGCACCGCGCCGGGGTGACCGTCGTCCAGCGCGATGGCCCGATCTGCCAGCGCCAGCGCCTCCTCGGAGTCGCCGAGCAGCCGGGCGGCGGTGGCTGCGTCGGCCAGCGCGTCCGCCCGCTGGGGGAAGGTCTCGAAGCCCGGGGTCTCGATGAGCGCGCGGAGGGCCCTCGCGGCTCGCCGGGGGTCCCCGTCGACCTTCAGGCGGATCTCCGCGGCGAGGTACCGCTCCGCGAGCGCGGTGGGAAGGAGCTTGCCCAGCCGCTCCGCGACGTCGCGTGCCTGCCGCCACTCCCCCACCACGGCGTGCGCCTGCGCGCGGATACGCAGCGGCTCCGGCTCGTCGCGATGGGCCCGACCCACCGCCTCGGCGAGCTCTCGCGCCTTCCCCCATCGACCGGCCTCGGCGGCCACCTGCGCGCGGGCGAGCCCGATGGCGTACCGCCCTGGCAGTCGAGCCTCCAGCGCCTCCAGCGCTGCGACGTCACCGGACAGCCGCGCGTCGAGCAGCGCGCACCCCGGCGCAGCCTCGCTCCAGGCGTCGTCTTCGTCGGCCAGCACGGCGGTGCATCGAGACAGCGCGGGCAGCGCCTGCTCGGGGTGATCGTCCGCGGCGGCGCGCCAGGCCTCCGCCAGCAGCGTGGCGGGGGCGTCGGGCTCCAGCGCCGAGGCGCGGGCCACGGCCAGGACCATGTGCTCACGAGCGGAGGGATCCGTCGCGGACTGCTGCGCCAACACCACGCCGAGCGAGGCCGCGACCTCTGCGTCGTCCGGTGCGAGCGCGAGCGCGCGCTCCAGGTGCTCGCGGGCCTCCGCCAGCGCCGAGGTGGTGCCCACCCACAGCGCCATCCGACCGCGCTGGAGGTCGAGCGTGGCCGGACCCGGCCAGTCGGCATGCCGCTCCTGCACCGCCGCGATGAGCGCGTCGCCCGGTATCTCGCGAACGACCGGCGCCTCCGCGACGACCTCGGGCACCCGCTCGGCGGCCTCTCCCAGCACCTCGCGGGCCTTGTCCACGGTGGACTCGGAGAAGACCAGCGCGCCCGACTGGAGACCCACCCACAGCAGACCCGCGCTCACCCCCAGCAGGGCAACCGCCGCGAGTGCGCGCAGTCGACGCGCGGTCCGGCGCCGCTCGATGGCCTCCACGTGAGCCCGCCGGCCGCTGGACAGCTCCTCAGCGCGGGGATCGCCAGGGAGAAAGCAGACGCGAAAGTCGGCGTGCTCGACGATGGGCGACCACTGACCGCCCTCCCGCGCGATCTGGTGATCGGGCTCCAGCACGCCCCGGCGGAGCTGGTCGACGACCGCCTCGTGCGACAGCGGCCCCTTGGTGCGCGCGCCAGGAGCGATGCGGGCGAGCCATCGCAGGTGTCCGCGGATGTCGGTGGAGCACCTGGAGCACACCACTACCGGCCCCGGATCGTCACGCGGCCCGGGCGTGCCGCAGCGCACGCAGTACAGGGGCGGAACCGGGCGGACTGCCGCGTCTGTCACCTGCGCTCCCCTGCCGAATCACCTGCCTTCGGCGATATCACGGGGCGTCCTCTTCGGTCTCCAGCGCGCGCCACCAGACCACGCTGAGTTCGTGGCTTCCGACGACATACCCCACGAGCAACACCAGCTCATCAGCGTGCGCGGCGAGCGCTTCGGGCGGCGCGTGCAGCCGCAGCTCGGCGCCGGAGTTGCGATCGCGGATCATCCAGTGGCTGCCGTAGCGCCGCAGGTGTCCCACATAGGGCTCGGAGCCATCGCCAGCGTCGGTGACGCGCCAGTCGGACACCACCAGCCGCCGGGCCACGCGGGCCCCTTCGACAGCGACCATACAGCCGTCCAGGAGTGGCAGCACGGGGTCTCCGGTCAGCGACCACACGCCACCCGCGGAGTCGCACAGCTCGACCCGATCATCGTGAACCTGCACGAGGCCCGTCTGGGTGGTGTGGAGGGCGCATGCGAGGGACAGGATCAGAAACACATCCCCTCCCGTGGGCCCTCATCTGGAATTAACCCGGGCCGCGGGGTAAGGAGGGCGCTCCTCGGCCATGAGTTCCCACCTAGATGCTGGTCCTTCCCAAGACCGTCGGCCCCTTCACCCTGATCCGCAACCTCAGCGGGAGCGGGGTCGCCGAGCGGTACCTCGGGGAGCTGGACGCCGAAGGCGGGCGCCTGGTCATCGTCCAGCGGCTGCTGCCGGGCATCCTGCAGAACCCGTCGGTGCTCACGCAGCTGCAGGCCCGCGTCCGCGACCTCTCCGGCCTCCGCCACCCCACGGTGCACGGCCTCCGCGAGTGGGTCACCGTCGGCCCCGAGCACTTCATCATCGAAGACGTCCCCCCGGGTCGTCCGCTCACCGATCTCCTCGAGCACCTCCGCGACACCGGAACCGAGCTGCCTCCGGACGTCTTCCTGCACCTGGCGATGCAGGCCTGCAACGCGCTGGAGGTGCTGCACAGCACGCCCGCCCGCGCCGGCGGACGCGACGCCATCCTCCACCAGGCGCTTCGCCCCGACGCCCTCTTCCTCGACGCCTCCGGCACGGTCCACGTCGGTCGGCTGGGGCTCACCGCCTCCCCGCCGGCCCTGCTCACCGGCACGATGTCCTTCGCGGGGAGCGATCCCCTTGAGTACATCGCCCCCGAGCAGACGCTCCGCCAGCAGGCGCTCACCCCCGCCAGCGACATCTTCAGCCTGGGCGCGATCTTCTGGGAGATGCTCATCGGGACGCCGCTGTTCCGCGCGAAGAGCAACCTCGAGACGCTCTACCTGATCCGCCGCTCCGACGTGACGGCCCAGCTCATGCGCGCGGCAGACATCCTCCCCGGGGTCGATCGCCTCCTCCAGCGCTGCCTGTCCCCGCGCGCCGGACACCGCTACCAGCGCTGCTTCGTGCTGCGCGAAGATCTCCGCGCGCTCACGCTGGGCTCCCGCTCATCCAACGTCGACGCCTCCTGTCGCGCCCTGCTGTCCCCGCTGTTCGGTGAGGAACCGCACGACGGGTTCGACGATGAGCTCCTCGAGCTCGATCCCCCCGACTTCAGCGAGACGCTCGATCTGGGTGACAGCCTCGATCTCGGCGAGCCTCTTGAGCCCGCTGAGCCCCGAAACCTGGGCAGGCCCAAGAACCTGGGCCAGCCCGAGAACCTGGGCCAGCCCGAGAACCTGGGCCAGTCCGAGAACCTGGGCCAGTCCGAGAACCTGGGCCAGCCCGATCATCTGGTCGTACCCAGCAACCTGCCCCCCCTCCCCGATCCGGGGGCGCCCCGGGACCTGCTGGAACCCAGCGATCTGGGGGAGTCCCACGCTCTCGGCGAGTTCCTGGAGCCGGACGAGACCATCGATCTGGGCGAGACGCTCGATCTGGGCGAGACGCTCGATCTCGGCGAGACGCTCGATCTCGGCGAGACGCTCGATCTGGGCGAGACGCTCGATCCAGGTGACAATCTCGATCTCGGCGAGCCCCTCGATCCGCGAGACCTCCCCGCTCTCGGAGAGCCGCAGCCCACGCGAGAGGTGGTGGAGCTGACCGACGACCCCGAGCCCACCGCGCGGGTGCCGCAGCGACCACAGCGCGAGCGCCTCCGCGAGGGCCTGCCCATCCCCATCGCCGCGCCGCTGGGGATCCCGACCCGTCTCCCCGACGAGCCGGCTCGCTCGGGGCGGGATCCGGCGGGTAGATCCGCCTCGGGGTTGGGAGCCTCATCCAGGCTGGAACTCGATGAGCTGGATGATCTGGACGATCACACCGAGGTCGCGCGCATCCGGGTGGGTCCGCCGCGGCTTCCGGTGGCGGTGGTAGAGGAGGAGCCCCTGCACCCGCCCGAGAGGCTGGAGACACCGCTCGTCGAGCACTCCTGGCAGGCCGACGACGTCGATCTGGGATGGGCTGGCTTCGTCGATCCGGCGGACTCCCCCGACCTCCCGCGCCCGGAGCCGGTGGATCTCGCCCACGACGACGAGCTGACGGAGTGGCTGGAAGACAGCGAGGCCGACACACCCGCGCCGGCCCTCCATGTCCACAACACCCTCATCCCCGTAGCCTCGATCGATGGAGAGCCGCCGAGCGCACCCATCCAGCCCGTGCCGGACCTGCCGCCCATCGTGGCGGTTCCGCCGCCGTCGAGCCTCCCTCCCATGGCCCGCACCCAGGGCGACAGCGCCCCGGCCGACTGGCCTCCCGTCGAGACGTCCCCGGAGCCCGTGACCGAAATCCGGGCCCCCGCAGCCGAATTCGGAGCACCGCCGGCACCGTACGCGCCGCCCCCGCCGGCCCCAAGGCCGGCCGCGAAGGAGACGCTCATCGGCGACCTGTTCGACGATGACGATGACGACGAGCCTCTCCCGTGGCAGACCTCCGCCGACCGTCGGCCCGTGCTCGCGATCGTGGCCATCCTGCTGCTGCTCTTCGCTATCTTCGCTGGGTGGCTCTTCTTCGGCGACGACGAGCCAGAAGAGATCACCGCCGCACCCGCCGCGGTGGAGATCGCCCCAGCGCCGACTCCTCCCGCAGCGCCCGCGGCTGCCGAGCCGGCCGCGCCCGTGGAGCCTGCCTCCGAGCCCGCACCTGAGCCCGCACCAGCGCAGCCGGCGACCGCTGCGAAGCCGGCGACGAGCACGCGCGCCAGACCCAGCCCCGCCAGCCGTCCCGCGTCAAAGCCGGCCGCCCGCCCCCGCGCCGCCGCGAGACCGGCGTCGAAGCCAGCGACGAGGCCAGCCGCAAAGCCCGCAGCGAAGCCCAAGCCCGAGCCTGTCGTCGAGCCCGAGCCGGTGGCCGCTCTGTGGGGCGGCACCGATGAGCCGCCGGGCGACACCAGACTGATCGAAGCGGCTCCCCCGCCGGTCGATCTGGATCGCTTCGTGCGCCCGGCCCGCGGCGGTGAGCTGACACCTGCAGACTCGCTCACGCTGGAGATCATCCAGACGAACCAACCTGAGTACACCCGCGCGCGGGCCCTGCTGCTGATGAACTCCCGCGAGCGCGGCGACACCGACGCGCTCAAGCACTACCTCGACGACCTGTTCATCCTGCCCGAGAACCGCTACAACCCTGCGTTCCTCACCGAGCTGGCTCGTTACCACGTCAACCGCGGCGACTACCGGCTGGCGCTCGCCAAGGCGCGGCTCGCCGAGCGGAACTGGGCGCGCATTCCTCCGGGCGCCGTGTTCACGCGCAAGGCCGAGATCTACGAGCTGCAAGCCGCCGCCTATCAAGGGCTGTTCTACGACTCCGAGGACGATCTCAGCTTGCTCGACCAGGCGATTCGACACTGGGAGAAATACCGCGGCCATGTCTCTGCACGGAGCACCGGGCTGAGCGCGCAGGCCGAGGCTCAGGTAACCAAGCTCGAAGACATCCGGAGCCGCCTTGAGTAGTAGTCCCCGGCAGAGGCGCCGCGCCGCTCCCACCGGCTGGGCGCGAGGCCCGCTGACACGGGTCGCGCTGGCTCTGCTCGTCGGGTCGGGCTGCGCGACCCACCACGCCATCATCGGCGGGGTGGTCGATCGCGACGGCGCCCCGGTCGATCGCGCGCTGATCAGCCTGGCGCCGGGCGGAGTCGAGATGATCACCGACTCAGAGGGTCGGTTCATGATCGACTATATGCGCGACGAGGCCGGCGAGCGGGCCAAGCTGGGCAAGAAGACCGAGTACACGATCGAGGCCTTCCGGACGGGGTACCACATCGAGAGCGCCAGGGTCTACTTCAAGAAGGGCGAGCTGATCATCGAGCCCATCACGCTCACGCCCGACACCGTCCGGGTCGCCGCCAGTGAGGAGAACCTGGACCCTGCGAGCTATGAGCAGTCGACGCAAGCGACCGGGGCAGCCTACGAGGGCGAGTAGGGTCAGCGCCTTCGTGGATCTCGGTTCATGGAACGCCGGCCAGCGAGGTACGTGGATCGTGAGATCGTGGTTCGTGGGTTCGCGGATCGTGGGATCGTGGAGCCTCGGATCGTGGCTTCGTGGTCTGGTGAGATCGCGGTGCCGTCTTCACGCGGAATCGACTCCACGCGACCACGTGAGGCCGATCCACGAGACACCTGACTCATCACTCATCGCACTTCTCACTCTCACCGCCTGCACCTCTGCTCCCCCTCCCCTCCCCCTGGAGCTCTCGGCGGGCTGGGGCGCCGAGCTCATCCTCCACCCCAACCGCTTCGCCACTCTCATCGGTCAAGACGGCCGCGGCCCCTGGATCGCCTTTCACCGCGGCGCATGGCACGTCACCGAGTCAGCGACCACCGGCACCCTCCAGCTCCGCGCCGCCGAGGCCCGCCGCGCCCTCGGCGCCGATCTGGCCGCCCTCCGCGACGAAGCGCAAGCGCGCCTGGGTCCGACCGCGCAGCCGCCCCCCGATCTGCCGACCCCCTGGCTGGGACCGCTCCCGCCATCCACAATCGAGACCGAAGACACGCTCGTCCAGCTCGCGTTCGGCCCCCGCTGGACAATGGACGACGCCCGCTTCTCCGCCCCGCTCGCGCTCACGGCCACCGAGGCCCGGGGACAGGTCCGAGCGCTGGACGCCGAGCTGGACAGCTGGTCCACCGTCCTCTCTGCACAAGCCACGCCCGAAGGCCGAGAGCTGATCGGCGCGCTCCAGCCGATCGAGGTCTACCGCAGCCGGCTGCTGGTGGATCTGGCCCGGCGCAGCCTGGCGGACGGACACCCCGAGGCTGCGCTGGTGTTGGCGACGGCCGCGCAGGATCTGTCGCGCTCCCGAGAGCTCAGCCACATCAACACACCCGACGTCTACGCGATCGCGACGCTCGCCCGTCTGCGGAGCGGGCATGTCCGGGCCAGTCTCGACACGTTTCAGGTGCTCGAAGACCGGTTCTCCGAGCTGGAGCCCCTGGGAGAGGTGCTGAATGACGTGGCGGTAGCGGAGCAGATGGGGCGGGTCGGGCTGTCAGCAGAGCGCTGATCCCGCGCCCTCGACCGACATGCTACGAAGGACCCCACGGAGTCTCCCCATGATCGCACTCCCCCTGCTCCTGGCCCAGGTCTCGGCCCACGCCGGCACCCTGCGCTACGCGGAAGACCAGGCACCGGGCATCATCAACCCGCTGTTCACGACGACGATGAGCGAGGCGCGTCTGTCCGAGCTGGTCTTCGAGGGCCTGTACACCGACGACACAGAGCTGCGCTGCGTGCCCCTCCTCGCCGAGCGCGACGTCCTCGACGAGGACGAGCTGGCGATGACCATCTTCCTTCGGCAGGACGTGACCTGGCACGACGGTCGCCCCTTCTCCGCGCACGACGTGGTGTTCACCATCGAGGCGATGAAGGACCCCGAGACGATGTCGACCGAGGCCGGCCGCGTGTCGTTCATCGAGAGCGCTCGCGCCGTCGATACCCACACCGTGCAGCTCGTGTTCACCCAGCCCCAGCTCTCCCCGCAGGAGAAGCTGACCTTCAAGATCCTGCCGAAGCACCGGTTCATCTCGACCGCGATCGAGCGCAGCCACCCCTTCCGCAAGGACCCGGTCGGCACGGGTCCCTACGAGCTGGTCCGCGCCGAAGAAGAAGGCAGCCTGCTGCTGTCCGCCTACGACCGCTACCGCTACCCGGCGGGCATCTCCGACCTCACCCTGCGCGAGATCTCGGACAAGAACTACCAGGCCAAGCTGCTGCTCTACGAGTCGATCCAGGCCCTCGTGCGGGTGCTGCCCCGAGATCTGGCCGTGCTCGACAGCAACCGCAAGATCGAGCTGTACCCCTACCAGACCAACTCCTGGTGGTACCTGGGCTTCAACCTCACGCGGGCGCCCTGGGACGACCCGATCGTGCGCGAGGCCCTCCACCACATGGTCGACGTCGACGCGCTGCTGGCCCCGGTGGGCAGCGGCGAGACCCTCACCGGTCCCTACGTTCGGTCCAGCCCCTACTACAACCACGAGGTGCTGCCCTGGGCCCACGACACCGCGCTGGCTGCCGAGCAGCTCGCGGCGGCGGGCTGGCAGCAGACCGGCGGCCGCTGGACCGTTGACGGCGAGCCCGTGACCCTGCACATCACCGCGCACCGCGGCCTGGAGTCGTCACAAGAGGTGGCGATCAACCTGCAGAGTCAGCTCAGTAGCCAGGGCGTGAACGTCGAGCTGGACTTCATCGACGAGGTGACCTGGCGATCGCGCATCTGGGGCGACCGCGACTTCGACGCCATCCTGAGCCAGTGGAGCTTCGACCGCTCAGAGGACGTGCGCGAGCAGTTCCACTCCACCGGCGGGCGGAATTTCACCGGCTACGCCAGCGAGGCTGCCGACGCCCTGCTCGACGCGGCCCGCGACAGCACCGATCCACAGTCGAAGAAGACCGCCCTCCGGGATCTCCACAAGGTCATCCACGACGACGCGCCGATGGTCTTCCTGTGGACCCTCGACAGCTACAGCGCGATGTCCACCGAGGTGGAGGGGGTCGTCATCCATCCCTTCACCTTCTTCACCTGGGTCACGGACTGGCAGATGCCGTGATCGCCCCGGATCTCCCAGCAGATCCCTGGTGAGGGCAGCACTCCGCGCGGTGAGCGCCTTCGCTCTCACGGTCATCGGCGCCACCCTGCTCCTCCAGGGATTGATACATCTGGCCCCAGGCAGCGCGGCGGACTTGATCCCCGGCGCCCCCCGAACCGGCCTGCTCGCTGGCGCGCTGGCGGCGCTCGCGGGGGACCTGGGCGAGAGCCTGACGGTGAGTCCCGGCGCGTCCGTCCGAGAACTGACGATCCGCGCCTGGGGAGCCTCGCTGGGCCTGCTCGGGCCGGCGGCACTGCTGTCCACCGTGGGCTCGCTGATGCTGGCGCATCGCCCCCTGGGACGGCTGGTCACGCCGGTGAGCGCGGCCCCGCTGTTCCTCCTGGCGCTGGCGATCGTCACCGGCATCAACGAAGCGACCTTCGCGCTGATCAACGCTGACGTCATCTCCAGGCCCGCATGGTTCGCGGTCCCGGATCGGCCCTCGACGCTGCGCTGGCTCATCGGCGTGGGGATCCTGGCGGTGGGCTCAGGTGCGCTGTCCGGCCCGCAGGCCGAGTGGCGCGCGGCGCTCGGGCGCGTTCACCGCAGCGGCTTCGTCACCGCAGCGCGCGCGCTGGGCCTCCCCGTCGGTCCCCACGTGCGCGCCGCGCTGGCTCCGTTCGCAGCGCAGCTCCTGGCGCGCCGGATCGCCTTCGGCGTGGGTGGCCTGGTGATCGCCGAGCGGATGCTCCTGCTGCGGGGGGCCGGCTCGCTGCTGTGGGAGGCCTGCCTGCGACGCGACCACCCCCTGGCCCTGGGGCTCTCGCTGTCCGCCGCGGTGATCGTCGCTGGCGCGCGACTGCTGGCAGACCTCTCTGAGATCGCGCTCGATCCACGGCGGGCGTCATGAGTCAACGCGTGAGTCAACGCAAGGCGGCCTGGGGGCTCCTCGCGGCGCTCTCTGCACTCTGGGTGGTCTCGCTGTCGTCCGGCTACGACGTGATCGCAGACGTCGATCCAACCCGAATCAGCCAGCCCCCCGGCGGCGACGCCTGGCTGGGCACCGACCCCCTGGGCCGCGACGTCTTCTGGCGCATGATCACCGCGACCCGCGGCTTCATGGGGCCGGGCCTGGGCGCCATGGCGATCGCCGCGATCGGGGGGATCCCAGCCGGCGCGGCGGCGGGGTACCTCGGCGGCTGGCCGTCGCTGGCGCTGCGCCAGCTGTTCGGGGTGCTGTCGGCGGTGCCGCGGTTCGTGCTGGTGCTCCTCGCCCTGTCGATCTACGGCGCGCGCCCGGAGGTCCTGGCGATCGGCGCGGGGCTCGCGTTCACCCCCGACGTCTGCGAGGCAGTCCGCGCCCGCATCGCCGAGCTACGCCACAGCGAATTCGTGCTCGCCGCGCGGGCCCACGGGCTGTCGGAGGCACGGATCCTGCTGGTCCACCTGCTGTGGCACAACTGCCGCGGGGTCGCCCTGCACCCGCTGATCGGAGTGCTGGGGACCACCCTGGTGCTCGAGACCACGCTGAGCTACCTCGGCGGCTTCGGTGTCGCAGAGCCCGCGCCCTCCTGGGGGAACATGATCGCGCTGTCGATGGGCCACGACAACCCCTGGGCCTGGGCCGCCCCCGCCGCCGCCATCTGGTTGGCGGTCCTCGCGACAAACCGCCTCGCCCGCGCAGCGGCAGCTCCGGATGCCTGAGCCCTCCCCGCGTCCTGAGGGACCCGCCCTGCGTCTGCAGGGCGTGGTGATACGAGCGGGCGGTCGCGCCGTGGTGGACGGGGCGGATCTGCAGCTCGGCGCGGGCGAGATCGTCGGGCTCGTGGGCCCATCCGGCGCGGGAAAGAGCCTCCTGGCGCGCGCGGCGCTGGGGCTCGTGCGCGCGCGGCCGGGCGTGGTCGCCGGACGGCTCACGCTCACCGAAACGAACACCACCTGGGATCTCTCCCGCGACCGCCTCGACCCGCTGCGGGGGCGGGTCATCGGCCTCCTGCCGCAAGACGGCGTGGGCGCGCTCAACCCGCACTGGACCGTGCGCCGGCACCTGCGGCAGCTCAACACCGCCCCCGAGGGCGCGCTCGCCGCGGCGGGGTTCGCCGATCCGGCGCAGGTCCTCGACCTCCACCCCCACCGCCTCTCGGGGGGCATGGCGCAGCGGGTCTGCCTGGCGCTCGCCCTCGGCAGGGGCTCGCGGTTCATCCTCGCCGACGAGCCGATGACGGGGCTGGATCCGAGCGTGCGCGCGCACCTCCTTGACCGCTTCGCGGCGCTCCGCGACCGCGGCATCGGCGTCCTCCTGATCACCCACGACCTCCATGTGATCAATCACCTCGTTGATCGCGTGGTCCGGATGGAGCGCGGACGGATCCGACCGGCCTCCACCGAGCCCGAGCCCACAGGCCCACACACGCCCGGCGTCGGCGCGGTCCGCCTGCGCCTGCGCGACATCCACCACCGCTACCGACGCGCCGCGCGGCCGGCGCTGCGGGGCGTCTCGCTGACCCTCCGCGCCGGCGAGCGCGTGTCGGTGATCGGCGAGAGCGGCGCCGGAAAGACCACCCTGGCGCAGAGCGGCGGCGGCGTGCTGCCGCCGAGCGCCGGCGCGCTGGAGGTGGACGGCCGCGACTGGTGGCGGCTGTCCTCGAGGCAACGACGGAGGCGACGCGGCGCTCTCCAGCTCGTGCTTCAGCAGGCCAGCGCGCACCTCGATCCCTCCATCTGCCTGGCTCTCCAGATGACCGAGACGGCGACGCTTCACGACCGCGACGCCAACGCCATCGCGCCCCTGCTGCGCGCGCTCGATCTGACCGCGCGCAGCGACGGCCGCCCGGGCGAGCTGTCCGGCGGAGAGCTGCGCCGCGCCGCGCTGGGCCGCGCCCTCCTGGTCGATCCCGACATCCTCATCGCCGACGAGCCCACCGCAGGCCTCGACGCGCACCGCCGCGCGGATCTCCTGCGGCGGCTCCATCGCCCCGGGCGCAGCGTGCTCATCGTGAGCCACGATCTGCGCAGCGCGCAGGCACACACCGACCGCCTGATCGTCCTGCTGGGCGGAGTGGTGATGGAGCGTCTGCCGGCCGATCGCGCGGCGGTGCATCCCTACACCCGGGCGCTGCTGGCCGCCGACGGGCTCGGCCCCGGTCGGCCGCTGTCCGGCCCCGTGCCCCCCACCGACACCGGCTGTCCCTTTCAGCGCGCGTGCCCGGAGGCGTCCGCGGCCTGCGGCGCCCCCCCCTCGGAGCTCGCCCTCACGCGCGATCACCACATCGCCTGTCATCAGGTGGGCGGCTGATGCTCCTCCTGCTCCTCGCCTGGGCCGCCCACGCGACGACCCCGCCGGAGGTCGCGCGTGCCCGCGGCTACCTCGAGCAGGGGTGGCCCGAAGACGCGCTCACCGAGCTGCAGGCCGTCATGCAGACGCCCGAGGGCGCGGAGTCCTACGAGGTGCACTGGCTGGCGGCACGCGCCGCGTGGCAGCTCTCCGACGCCGGGGCCGCCGCGGAGCTGGCCCGACGCGCCGCCCACCTCACCGATGACCCCGCCCTGCGGCAGCAGGCCGAGCGCCTGGCGAGCAGCGTAGAGCGCCACTACGGCATGGTCACCGTGGAGGGCCCCCGCGCGGAGCTGGTCACCCGCCTGGTCGTCGCGTGGGCCGCCGGCACACCCGCCCCGCAGATACGCCGCGAGCTCGATCGCGTCTCTACAGATCTCCAGGATCCGGTCACCCTGCCGGTCCACCTGAGCCTGCCCCGCGGTGACTACACTGTCAACGAGACGCCGCTGACGGTCTCTGCGGACGCATGGGTCACGGTGCGGCTCCCCGCAGAGGCCGTCGGACGCGCGACGGCGCTCCAGCTCACGCGGATGGAGATGGCCGCTGGATTCGGCACGTTCGTGGGCGCCTGGGCCGACAACCTGGGTCCGGGACCGCGGCTGAACCTCGCGGTCGACAGGCCGATCGGCGCGCTCCGCCTGGGCGCTACGGTGCAGCTCGGGGACGTCGGCTACCTGGCGGGAGACCCGCGACTCGACGGTCGCGCGGGTTGGGCTACGCCGGGGCTGCGCGTGACCCGCGCGTGGTCTCTCGGCCCCCTCGCGGTCCGACCGGGGGTGGTGCTGCGCACCGGTCGCGTGCCGGGTCTCGCGGTGGACTGCGTGCGCGGAGCAGACGGCGCGTACACCTGCGCGGGGCCCTCCGTAGATCCCCAGGAGCTGCGCATCCTCACCTCCGCGCGAGCGCTGTGGGCCGGCGGGGAGGTTCTCGCAGAGACCGGCGGTCGTCGGGTGCGGACCGGCCTGGGACTGGAGGTCACGGGCGGGCTGGGGCGCCTCCCGGCGTCGGGTGTGGCGACGCAGACACAGTCCGGGCAGGCCCATCTGCAGTGGCGGGTGATCGATCGGGGGTTCTCGCTGGTCTCCGGTGCCGTGCTCGCCGAGGTGTCGCTCACGCTCTGATGAATCACGCCTGGAATGAGAGAAGATAATTATTGACTCATCATCTTCAACGTCTCTGCCGGCGAGCGTAGGAATTCGCTGGACCAGCCATTTCTGGGGACTCGCCCGCCCAGAATCCGCGAGCACCGATCCGGGCTGCCCGCAGGTGACTCCCACCGGACCGGCTCTCTGAACAGGCCGCCTGCGGCGCTTAGAATGTCCCATGCTCGCGCTGCTGACATCCGCGCTGGCGCTCGCTGGGGCGCAGGCCATCACGCCGATCTACAGCGGCAACTGCCAGGCCCCGCTGTGGAGCCCCGCGGGAGACCGCCTGGCCTACGAGGTCAACGATCACGATCGCAAGCGAGTAGAGCTGTTCGTCTACACGCCCGGCGGCGGCCCCCCGCAGCTCGTCCACCCCATCCGGTCCGGTGCGCTCACGACGGGGTTCGGCGAGCCCGTGCGCGTCAACCACGAGCTGGCGTGGTCGCCAGCGCAGATGGCCACCTTCGTCTACAGCAGCGCCAGCGGCCACGCCGACTACGATCTCTACCTCGACCCCAGCTCCGTGGTGGCGCTGCCCGGGAGCGACGCGCTGCTGGCGGCGCCCGGCACCGACGGCGGTCCCACGTGGTCGCCCGACGGCGCCTGGATCGTCTTCACGAGCGCGCGCACCGGCCAGGGCGACCTGTACGCCATCGACACCGCGCGGCCGGACGCCGCCCCCCGACGCTTGACGCGCGACGAGGACTCTGCGGAGCTGTACCCGGCGTTCGCCCCTGACGGTCGGCGGCTCGCCTACGTCGCGCACACCCCCAGCGGCGATCAGATCCACATCATCGAAGACATCCGTCGGGCGCGCCCCCGCCAGCTCACGGACTGGCAGGGGATCCAGACGCGTCCCCGCTGGAGCCCCGACGGCAGGCTGCTTGCGTTCTACAGCAACCACCTCGACAGCGCGCAGTTCGACCTCATCGTGATGCACCCGGAGGGGAGCGCGCGGCGAATCGCTTCCGGTGTGGTGATGAACACGCGCGGCCCCATCTGGACGCCGGACAGCCTGCGCATCCTGACAGTCGCCGACGACGACGACGCCCTCGACCCGGTGGTGATGGTGCCGGTCCACACACCCAGCGCCGCGCGGCGTCTGCCCACCCGCACGGTGGGCAACGGCGATCTGGATCTGGTCCTCGGGGCCGACGGGCAGCTGTGGCTGGCGGTGGCCGCGCAGGGGCGCGTGGGCGACGACCGACGCGACTACAAGCGGATCTTCGTGATGCCGCTCGGCTCCGACAGCCCGGCGGACCCATGAGCGGGGCGCTCGCACTCCACGGCGTGGGCTACCTCACGGCCGACACAAGGGCGCAGCGCCTCTGCGCGCGGGTCCGCAGCGGAGATCGGCGATCCTGGGGCGCGAGCCGGCTGGTGATCTTCCTCACGCAGCGCTGCAACATGCGCTGCGGCTACTGCTTGAGCATCGGCCACGAGATGCCCCCGTGGCGAACAGGCGACGTGCGGGCGGTGCTCGAAGCGGAGGCGCGAGCCGGCGCCCGCCACGTGCAGTGGACCGGCGGAGAAGCCAGCCTGCACCCGCACATCGTGGAGCTGGTGGGTCGCGCGGGGGAGCTCGGCCTCACCTCGTCGATGTCCACCAACGGCACCGCGCCCCGGGACCGCATGATCGCCCTCGTCCAGGCCGGCCTCAGCCGGGTGTACCTGTCGCTGGACACTCCCGATCCACGGCGCTTCGACCGGCTGACCGGCTCGCGTGGGATGCTCCCGCGCGTGCTGCAGACACTGGAGGCGCTGGTGAAGCTACGGGACGCCGGCGCTGACCTCCACGTCACGCTCAACGCCGTCCTCTCGAACGTCGCGTCGCTCCTCGCGAACGACGCGCGAGACCTGAACGAGCTCCTCGACCGACTCATCGCCAGCGGCGCGGACGACTTCAAGCTCCTGCCCGACTCGACGACCAACTTCCAGGCGGCCCTGGGCGACCAGGCGGAGCGATTCGTCGCGCTGTGTCGCGCGCGGGTACCGGCCCGTTTCGGCATGTTCCACTACCGGCTGGCCCACATCGACGGCGGGGGGCACGGGTTCCATGACGCGCGACCGCGACGCTGCTACCAGGCGCTCGACGATCGCGCGTGGGATTCGATCGGCGCCTACGGCTGCGTCATCCAGATCCGCGAGGGCGGTGAGCCCGTGTTTCTGCACACCGACGCGCCCGAGGTGCGTGAGGAGAAGCTGGCGACCTTCGTCTCTGCAGATCGCTACCGGGACCCCATCTGCCGACGCTGCTGTTTCGACATCTACAGGGATCTCAACGAGCGGGTCACCTGGCTGCTGGAGCGTCTGGACTGATGCGATGCGATCTTCACCTGCACTCTCGCTGGTCGGACGGGCGACACTCCCCCACCGAGCTGGCCGAGATGGCGGCGGCGGCCGGCATCGACGTGATCGCGCTCACCGATCATGCCGAGACGCGTGGCTGGCCGGAGGTGGCGATCGCGGCTGCACGAGCCGGCCTCTCGGCGATACCCGGCGTCGAGCTGAACACCTCTGGCGGAGACCTCCTGGGCTACCTGTTCGACCCACACCACGCGGGCCTTCGGTCGTTTCTGGCCGAGATCCGTCGCTGGCGCGCCGGACGGATCCGGCGGGTGCTGGCGCGGCTGCATGAGCGAGGGCTCCCGCTCGACGCGGGGGAGCTGGCCGCGCAGTCAGCACCCGGGCCGATCTCTCGGACGACGATAGCGCGCGCCCTGGTCGCGCAGGGACACATCCCCGACATCGACGTGGCGTTTCAGCATCTCCTGGGACGGCGGGGAGCAGCATACGTGCCCGCCATCGCGCCGACGCCGGAGGCCGCTTGCGCAGCGATCAAGGAAGCTGGCGGACTCCTCGTAGCAGCCCACCCCCGCTACCACCTGGCCGGACGGAGCTCCGGCTACATGCATCGCTGGTTCGCCCGCCTGCGCGCGCTCGGGGTCGCCGCGGTTGAGCGCACGCCCGCTCCCTCCGGAGGGCCCACCTCTCCCAGAGAGTCTGCGCTCGAAGCAGCGGTTCAGGGTGCCGCACAGGAAGCCGGCCTGTTGCTCGTCGGCGGCTCCAACTTCCACGGCGACGGGGTGACGCGGGCCCGCTTTGGCCGCCCTGCGATCGACGGGGAGGAGCTGCGAGCGCTCGTGGGCCACCTCCCGCCCCGCTCGCCCATGCGGGGCTGGCTGAAGCGACTCCGCTGGCGCGTAGCCAACCTCACCGATGACGAGCTCGTCGCCAGCTTCACGCCGACGCGCGTCGTCCTGCCCGAGCTCCCCGAGGCCGCGCTGATGATCCGGCCCGCCCCCGCCGTCACCCAACACAGCGGTCCTCCCTTCGTGCTGATCGGACCCGGGGCGTTCGGCCGAACTGCAGAGATCGTGCAGAGTCTACGCGCTCTCGGCTGCACCAGCGCGGAGGTGATCCGAGGCCCGGCGTTCCCTCCCCTCGCCTGGGACCTCTATTCGTTCGCCGAGAAGAACCGGACGCAGCAGCTCCGGGCCGCGATGCGGTTCGGACTGGATCGGCAACTCCACGGCGAGCAGGCCCGACGCTGTGACGTGGTGTCGTTCCAGCCCCCTCCCGGCCACACGCTGCGGCAGATCAAGATCGCCCTGCGGCGAGCGCTCGGGCCTGTCCGGTTCTATCGTGTAGAGTTCGGCGGGATGGTCGAGGAGGCCGTCCAGACGTTTCTGCATATTCCTGACGCACACCGGGTCAGCGTGGAGCGCGCGATCCTCACGTCGCACCTGCGGGAAGGCGCTACCGCTTCCGCATGAACTCGCGGAGGCCCCTGCGGCTTGAACGGCTCCGGTCACCTGTCACACGGTGGCTACCTGTGACCGGGTCAGGCTGGCTGGTGCCCAGGTCCCGGAAGACGGGCTGCGGACGAGCCGTCGCTGCAGTGGAACGTCCGAACCCTCCGGGACCGATGGTCCCGAAGGGTTGGATTGATGGAGGCGACCGGATTTGAACCGACGACCCCCTGCGTGCAAAGCAGGCGCTCTCCCAGCTGAGCTACGCCCCCACAGACTCCCCGCAGATCTCAACCACTCGAAAAGGGTGATCGAACAGTTGACTGATTGAGTGGGGAGAAGGGATGGGCCAGGGGTGACTTGAACACCCGACCTCACGCTTATCAGGCGTGCGCTCTAACCAGCTGAGCTACTGGCCCTGATTCACTCCAACGAGATCCATCAATCCCCGCCGAAGCGCCCGAAAGGTATGACCTGACCGTGGTGCTGTCAAGCGCAAACGGTCAGATCTCATGGTCAGGGTCCGCCACCCGGTCCACCCGGTCCACTCTCCTCACCCGGATCGGCCGCGGCGCTCGGACAGTCATCGACATCGTCGGCGTCGATCAGCTTGTCGCCGTCATTGTCTTCGCCGTCGTTGCACGGCAGCGACTTATCGAAGCCGATCTCGATGCCGGCCCCGCCCAGGCCGCAGTCCGGATCATCGCTGTCCGTCCAGCCGTCCGCGTCGTTGTCGATGCCATCGTCGCAGGCGCCCTCTTCCAGGTACGGGTTCGGTGTCTTCTTGTCGTCCCAGCAGTCCGGATCAAAGCTGTCGGTCAGGCCGTCGAGGTCGTTGTCCTCGCCGTCGTTGCACGACAGCGTCTCATCGACTCCGCTCTCGATGCCCACCCCCGACTCGGTGCAGTCCGGATCGACGTCGTCTGTCCAGCCGTCTTCGTCGTTATCGCGACCGTCGTCGCAGGCGCCCTCATCCCGGAATCCGTCCGGGTTGTCGTCGTCATCCCAGCAGTCCGGGTCATCCGCGTCCTGCAGCTTGTCTCCGTCGTCATCGAGGCCGTTGTAGCAGGTCGGCGCAGCGGGATCGTCGCTGTAGGGCTCCTGCTCGAAGCCGTACGGCGGCTCCTCGCAGTCGGGATCGTTACTGTCGATATAGCCGTCCTGGTCCTTGTCGCTCTCGCTGTCGACCCCGTCCGCGCACTCAGCCGAGAAGTTCGGCTGCTCCGAGTCTCCGGTCGCGCCCTGGCCCGCGCAGTAGGGGTCGTCGGCGTCGACATCGCCGTGGCCGTCGTCGTCTTCGTTGTTGTTACAGGCGCTGTCGCTGTACCCTTCCTCGACGTCCTGCTCGTTTCCACAGTCAGGATCATCGAAGTCGAACCACCCGTCGCCGTCGTCGTCTTCGCCGTTGTTGCAGCCCCAGCCGTCCTCGGGCGCGCCGACTTCTTCCTGGCTCTCCGGGTTGTTGGCGAGGTCATAGCACTCGCCATCTTCCTCATCGATGAAGCCGTCGCCGTCGTTGTCGATATCGTCGGAGCAGTTCGACTCCCAGTCGTATGGCGACTGACAGAACGGATCCGCGGCGTCGATCAGGCCGTCGAGATCGTTGTCCTCGCCGTCGTTGCAGGTCGTCCCGGAGCTCGTCGAGTTGTCCTCAGAGGCGTCTGAATCCACGCAGTCGGTGTCGAGCAGATCTACCCAGGTGTCCCCGTCGTTGTCAGAGCAGTCACCGCAGGTGGTGTCGCCGTCGGCGGGGTTGAGCCAGCTCGTGTAGCCGCCGGCGTCCTCGTTGGGCGTGAGCTTGTAGCCGTAGTCGCCGGTTGAGTAGGCGAGGACCAGATCGCCACCCAGCTCCTCTTCGGCCTCGATGCGGTACTCGGTGACCCGCTCAGCGTAGGTCATCATGAAGCCGTAGTCAGGCCGCGAGGGATCTCCCCAGCCGCCGAAGACCCACGGATTCGAGCTGCTGCCGCCGACTCCAACGCCACCACCGCCCTGGCTCTCGTCGTAGTAGTTTCCCTTGTCGTTCATCGCGTTCGGGAACTGGTAGAAGACGGACGCCGGCAGCTCGATTCTGGAACGACCGGTGCTCTCGTCGTAGTTGTAGTCATCGGGGACGGTGATGGTCGCCTTCATGGCGTCTTCCATTCCGCCGAGCCAACCCGAGGTCACGTAGGACACCGAGAACCGCACCCACACCCGGGCGCCCAAGACGCGATCGCCGGTAGCCGGGACGAAGTCCAACGCCGGCTCCCACTCGATAGCCAGGGCGGCGTCGTCGCCGGTGGTGAGGCCGTCGCCGTCGCTGTCGGCGCAGGTCCCTTGAGGACCATAGAGCTGGCCGTACAGCCACTCGCCCTCGCTGGTGACATCCCAACCCTCGGTGGCGTAGAACGCGGCGACCGGAGGCAGCGTCACCTGGATGCCCTCCAGGCCGATCTCGGGCAGATCGATCTGGATGTCCGACGAGAGCTCGTCATCGTACGAGCCGCGCTCGTCGACGCCCGCGAAGAAGTTCTGGGCGATCGGCCACTCAGCCTCGAACCGGTAGGTGTGCGGCGTGGTGTACTCCTCCGGCTCACAGAAATTCACCTGCGCCAGGTCGTACTCGATGGCGGAGGCCGAAGAGCAATCGACCGACCGCTCCAGGGTCGCGCCGGAGCCCGCGCCGATCGCCGGGTAGTAGTTTCCGTCCGCGCCGGTGCCGCCGCCCCAGTACCAGCTCGCCAGCGCTGTGCCGTCCGCGCACCACTGCCGCTGCCCGCTGGTCATGTTCTGCTCGGCGCCGACGTTTGTGAGCGTGAAGTTGCCCACGTCGGTCCGCAGAGAGTCGTAGAAGTCGTCCATCAGGTACTGGGAGATCGTCTGAGAGGGGGTCTCCAGCGCCCACTCCTCCCAGGACCAGTCGGCGCTACCGCCGAAGCCCAGGTTCTGCCCGATGTAGATCGTGTGCAGACGGGGGAACAGGAATTCGAGGAACTGCGCGTTCCCCTCCATGCCTGCCAGTCCCGTGGCGCCGTAGCCCTGCCCGAGCCCGTAGCCGCCGAAGTACGACATCCAGTCGTTGGTGACCCCGATGTACGCCACCTGATTGGAGTAGAAATCCCCCAGATCGTAGGTGTAGGCGCCCTCCAAGGTGTCCTGGCCGTCCGCGCCGCCCACGCGCACATCGACCGCTCCGCCCTCGATGGGGCCGCGAGGCGACACCACGGTGATCGAGCTGTCGGAGACCGAGAGGATGTCGGTGTTCTGTGAGCCGATGATGACGGTGATCATCTCCGGATCGTTGCCGAAGCCCGAGCCGTTGATCGTCAGCTCATGGCCGCCGATGTTGCCGGTCTCAGACGTCACCGACAGGCCGGAGATCTCCGGCCCCCCGTCGCCATCGTAGTACGGCTGCAGGTTGTCGTTGGCCGCCTGGCAGCCGATGAGCGTCAGGAGCCAGAGACTCCGCAGGGGGGTGCGCTGCATGAGAGGCGTCCTCATTGGTCCCACCAGAACCGGCCGACCTGCACCGCGTTGGAGACCACGCGCACGGGCGAGATCTCACGGCGCTTGCCGTAGTTGTCCCGGACATCGGGGGTCTCCAGATCCAGCGCGCTGGAGCGGGAGACATAGAAGATGGCGCCGCCGCCGTTCTTGCGGAGCGCGTAGTCCCAGGCGTCGGTGAGCATATCGGAGGTCACCGTGAAGCTGCCGGTGTCGGGCACGTGGCAGACCACCTCGGCCAGTGTGCTCGACGGCTCGCCCTGGAGGCTGATTGGGAATTCACCCTCGGCGTCGAGCAGCGACTGCTCGACCTCCCAGGTGTAGTCGGGGTCCCCGTCGGCCTCGACAGAGTCTTCGCAGGGCAGCGCCTCGCGCCGGCCCTCCGAGGGGACCGTTGCGTCCTCGGGGATGTACCCCAGAGACTGCATCTCCTCCCACGCGCGCTCGACGGTGGAGGTGGTGGGGTAGGTCACCGCTGACTCGCGCTTGTACTCATCGTCGGTGTCCACCTCGGACAGGAAGCGCACGGCGATGGTGAGTGTGTCGTGGCCCTGTGTGCCGGGAACCCAATTGAAGGTGACGCCGCCCTCGGTGTCCCAGGGTCCGGTGTAGAGCTGCCCGGAGAAGCCCGCGCCGTCCTCGGGCGGCTCCTGGTAGGACTCGCAGTCGGAGGTGTCGATCGGGGCGTCGTCGTGTTGGAGGAACTGCAGACAGGCCGTCTGCGCGCCGCCGGATTGCGCCAAACCACCACCGGTGTCGTACCGTGGACCGTTCCAGGACAGCATTACGCCGGTGGGACGCTCGGGGAGCGTGAAGGTGTCGACTCCGCCCGCCGCCGCCAGGGGCATCGGGATGGAGTTGGTGGGAGCGTCGGGGTTGGGCATGCCGCCGCGCCACGTGATGCGCGTCTCGGTGCCGTGCACGAAGTTGGGCGGCACCAGCACTTCTTCGCCGGCGTCTGCGAAGGTCTCGCCCGAGTCGATCTCGCCGAGACGGGTCAGGGCCTCCGGCTGCCAGTGATACAGCCCGCTGTAGTACGGGAACAACGCAGAGACGTTGTTCTCGGGGTACACCGGATAGTATCGGCCGAGGTCGTACTCGAAGGAGCCGTCTGTGGCCGCGAACTTGATCTCGTTTCCGACGTCCGCGAGGCCGCTCAGAAAGGCCCGCGGCTCGTAGGTGGTGTAGCAGCTCCCGGGGAGCTCAGGCGGCACGCCGAAGCTGCCGAACAATGAGTCTGCGGCCACCAGATCGGCGTTCATGACGAAGCCGACGCCGTAGATCATCGCGTAGGGTGGAGCGACGTCGGAGAAGCCCGGCCCGACCGCGTCGTAGCTGACGAGCCCAGCCAGCGCGAGCGGCAGTCCGCCGCCCGCGAAGTCGATCCAGTCAAACTCGATGATGCCGCCGTAGGCCGGCGCGCTGTTGCGCACCTCCTCCGGATTGACGCCGACCCCCGAGAGCTTCCCGCCGGACTCGGTCACGGGGAGGCCGCAGCCCACGGAGAGACCGAGGGTGACGCGGGGCAGCCATGCGCGCGGAGTGATCATGCCCACCTACCAACCGGTTCCGAGGCCGATGTACACCCGCACACCTGCGGGCTCGGTCTCGTTGCTGAGCTCATCGCCCGCGGCGTTGTCGCTCGTATCGTAGATATCGTTGCCGTCGACGTCGCCGTAGCCGCGGATCTCGTTGAACCCGTAGGCCACCCGCGCGAAGCTGTCCCAGTACACGCCGTGGAACAACACGCTCTGGACGCGCACCTCGGCGGAGGCGTCGTACAGCATGTAGTTGCCGTTCTTGTGCGCGTCGTCCACGAAGGGGATCTCGCGGTGGATGTCAGCGGTGTCGCGGGCGATGCGATCGCCGTAGCGAGATTCGTAGCAGGCGTCCGGGCTGGTGTCGCAGTCGGGGTCGAACGACCACAGGTTACCGGCGGTTCCCGCCAGCTGCCCGTAGATCCCGTAGGTGAACAGCGGCCCGATCTTCTTGCGGATGTGCTTGTTGATCGGGAAGCGGTACGCCAGGTTCAACATGCCCATCGTCTCGCCCGACAGCGAGTAGGCGGGGTAGCCGGCGAACTGCGTGTTCGGCGACAGCGAATTGCGACCCGAGTAGGACGGGTGCTGACCGCCAGCGCGGAACTCGTCATTGCCATCGACGTTGCGATCGATCATGCCGATGCGGGTGTCGACCTGGAACACATGCCCGTTGCCGCGGGCGTCGGACAGGAACGGTATGCCGCCGAAGGTGGGCAGCGGGATGTTCTCGGTCCAGCGCAGCTCGCCGCTGTTGTACTGGTAGTTGTCGAGGAGCTCACCGTCATCGACGGAGACGCCGCCCATCAGCTCGTAGACCACGTCGGTCCAGCCGTGCTGGTAGGTGATGCCCACCGTGCGACCGAACGTGGGGTTGGGAGACCTCGACAGCCAGGAGTTGTTGCTGAAGTCCAGGAAACCCAGGATGAACTTGCGCGTGAGGTAGGGGATCCGCCCCGTCTCCTCGGTGGACTTGAAGCCGAAGTGCTGCCAGCCTCCGATACCGGTGATGTTCCAGACGTCGTTGAGCGGCAGGATGAGGCCGGTGAGCGCCACCTCGCCGTACTGGTGGTTGCGGACCTCGAACACTTTCTGGTCGTCAGTGGTCTCGGTGTCGTCATCGAGATCGAGCAGGTAGCCGGACTCGTACTTGAAGTCGTAGTGGTAGGCCCGGAACAGGAGCGTCGGGTACCAGCCCTGGTTGAGGTACATGAAGTCGTAGAAGGAGTCCTCACCCAGCTCGATCTGTCCCTGCACGACGTGCTTCTCGACGAAATCCTGGCCCCAGAACCAGAATCCACCGGACACGTCCCAGTCGGTGCGGGAGTCGTTCTTCAGCTGGAAGGTCGGGCCGCCGGTGGGCGCCATCAGCGACTTCGACGCCTTGTACTTCGTGGTGTGCTCAGCCCAGTGCGAGAGATCCTCGCGGAACGCCAGCGCCGCCTGCACCTCTTCCTCGTCGTAGCTGGTGCGGAACAGGTGGTTCGCCGGCGCGTTCATGAACTGGTCGGCGGGCAGCGCGTACACCTTCCAGCCGTAGCTGGTGTAGTAGGTGTAGATGAGGTTGCCCTCGGAGGTGATCTGCGGCGTCGACGCGCCACCGATCACGTTGGTGATCTGCAGGATCTCACCGCCGTCGGGATCGTAGCTGTAGATGTTGAAGATGCCGTCGGGCTCGGCGGAGAAGTAGATCTTGCCGTCCTGAGCCCAGTGCGCGTCCAGCTCCTCCCACTGATCCCACGTGATCGGCTTGAGATCGGAGCCGTCCGTGTTGACGGTGTACAGATCCTGCTGGAAGTTGCGGAAGATCGCGAAGACGAGCTTGTCGCCGTCGGGTGACCAGTCGACGGTCTGCAGCCAGGTGCCGTCATCGAAGTTGGTCAGCAGCTTCTTGTCGGTGCCGTCGATGTTGATGGTCGCCAGGTTCAGCACGCCGTCGGTGTACTGGAAGAAGGCGACCTTCTTGCCGTCGGGGCTCACGGCCGGGTCGGAGCCACGCAGCGTGTTGGGGATGGGCGACCAGCTCCCCTCCTCGTACATCTGCTTGCCGAAGAACTTCTTGCGCTCGCGGGTCTGGACGGTGCGGTTTCCGTCCTTCTTCTCGCGGCTGGGCATGTCGTATCGGACGAGCTGCAGCCAGTCATAGCCGTCGAACTCGAGCTGCAGGTTGGTCGCCGCGTGCAGCTTGGACTGCGGCAGCCCCCCCTCCTCGTGACCCGTGAGGACCAGCCCATCGCCGCCCGGCAGGAAGTCCCAGCCGTGCTCGAAGTCGGCGCGGAAGCTGGTGGACTTCAGCGCCATCTCCTCGGCCCGCATCGGGTCGGTGAGCCCGCGGCCGGTGAACTCATGGACCTGGTCGTCGTCGGCGCGATGAACGACGATCGTGGCGCGGTTGAGGATCCCCCAGTAGCCGCCGTCGGGGTCGGTGCGGGGCTCCCACTGGTAGGTGCCGGACTTCTCGCGCTCTGCCTCCCGCTCGTAGCGCTTCTGGGCGTAGTGCTCGTCGCGCTTGTCGGGGCTGGACCACGCGTACTTGTCGGGGCTCCCGGTGAGCTCCTTGCCGACGATCTCGCCGCGGGCCTTCACGCGCTCGTACTGCGCGGCGTAGCGCTCGCGGACGTACTCCAGCCACTCGTTGTAGAGCGTCTCGGCGTCGATGCCGAGCACGTCCTCGATGACGGTCTCCCAATTGGCGCGCCAGCCCTTGCCGTACTCGATGGCGAACCTGGCGTAGGTCTCGTGACCGAAGCGCTGCCGCAGGTACTGACCGAAGCTGTAGCCCTGCTGGTAGTACCGCTCATGGTCGTTCCAGTGGCCCGCGCCGCGCTTACCTGAGCGGGTGTGCCACTCGTCGTAGTCCAGCTGGCGATCGTCGAGGATCGTCATGCGGATGTTCTGGTCGCGTGACGCCGTCCACCAGTTGTAGCCCGTGTTGTCGGACCAGTACTCCGCGCCGCCCTCTGTCCAGAACACCGAGTCGCCGTCCATGATGGCGAGCTCAACTCCGGTGTCGACGTCGCGGATGCCGTCGCGGTACAGGCCGCCGAGGGAGACGCCCATGGCGCCCTCGGAGTGGGTGGCGTTGGCCTTCAGCGAGACGACGTGGGCGAACTCGTGCACCAGGACGTCGGAGACCCACTCCATGCGGCCGCGGCCACGGTAGAACGTGCCGCCGGGGTTCGCGGAGATCTCGATCCAGTCCAGCGTGGGGACGGTGAAGCCCTCAAGCTGGTCGGCCTGGTTGAGCACCACGATGTGGATCTTCTCCTTGAGGTAGTAGTCGAATTCGGCGCACATCTTGGGCCACATCTCTTCGCCTACCTGCGCCATCTTGCGCGCGGTCCATTCGGCGGTGAGGTAGTGGTCGTTGCCCTGCTCCGCGGTCTTCCTGGACTGCGGGTAGTGCACGACGAAGTGCTCTGTGTCGATCGAGTACCACTCCAGATCGGCGTGGTTGTAGATCGACACGAATTTGGCGTCAGCGGTAGATGGCGCGAGCGAGAGCCCCAGGGTGCCCGCCATGGCGGTGCCCAGGATCAGCCGTTGCAGCGAAGAGCGGAACATCTCGGGTCGACCCCTGGAAATCCAGAAAAACGAAAAACCCAGAAAAACGAAAGCCTGACGAAAGCCTAGTACCGGAACTCGAAGGATCCGCTGTAGGTGTTGCCCCGCGTGGGGTGCAGATCCTCGATGGGCCAGAACATCAGATCCTCGCCCTTCACCGGAATCGTGGCGCCGACCACGAAGTCGACTCCGCGGGTGATCCCCAGGACCGCTCCCGCCGTGGCGTCGACCGCGGTGCCGTCGGAGCCTTCGAGGGCCACGAGGTCGGCGCCGGGGTCGATCCCCGTGGTGGTGTTTCCGATCCTGGTGACCTGGCGCATCTGGGCCAGCAAGCCACCGTGGAGCGCCGCGGGTCCGAGCTGGAGCATGAGCGAGCCGTCCACCTTCGTGATGTCGCCTGGCTTGAGGCGACCCGCGAAGGAGTAGAACTCGGTCTCGACCGCGTACATCGTCATGCCCGACATGCGCCGGACGTAGGCCGCACCCACCTCGATCGCCGCCGGCCCGAGCTGGCGTTTGCCGCGGATGCCGAACGCGATGTCGGAGGTGCCGGTGGTGGTGATGAACTTCGAGAAGTTGAACGCATTCGCGGCGTTGCTGCCCGGGATCTCGTTACCAGCGGGGCCCTTGTAGTCGGCGTGGATCACCAGCGAGGTGACAGGCGCCATGCCGCGGTACAGCTCGTAGGTGTAGCCGAAGAACTGGTCGCCGACGCCGAACTGCGTGATGTCGGTGCCGTACTCGCTGTTGGTGAGCGAGATGTAGTTCGTGGTGAAGATCCAGCGGAACTCACCGCGGCGCGTGATGCCGTAGCGGATGGCCGCCCGCTGCGTGGTGTACAGCTCGTCGGTGTTCTCCCAATCGACCTTCTCGCCGTCGGAGCTCCACTCACCCTCCACCACCTTGACGTCGGTGCCCAGGCCCAGCTCGAGCCAGCCCTTACCGAGCACCAGGCCGCGCTCCACCTCCAGCGGCGAGAGATCGTCTCGCATGGTCCTGGCCTGGAATCCCGCCGCCTCGGCGGTCGGGCTCCCCAGGGCAAACAGCAACGTGAGCGTCGTCGTCATCGGCCTTCTCTCCGAAGTCTGCGTCAGCCCGGGGGGGACCACGCGGGATCGGGCGTGCGGCCTTCTATCCCACGTCACCCGCAAGGTGTCAAGGCGCCCTCCCGCGGTGTTTTCGGGTCCGGCAGCGGACCGCGCGGCCGCCCCCTGATCGCCGACGGGTTCCTGGGGGCGGTGGAACCCGGGCGCGGTTAACCCCCGCCCATGCGCCCCCTGCTCAACACCACACAGGTATCGGCCGCCTGTGGCGCGGCGGCGAGCTGCGTCATGGTGGTGAGCAGCTGCGTGCTGAGCAGCTGCGGCATGGTCCCGCAGGCGTACCAGGGAGACGCCCCGGACATCGGCGACCGACCGGTGCGGCTGACCATCCTGCACACCGCGGACATCCACAGCCGCCTGCTCGAGTACGACTTCGACCCCAGCTTCACCGACAACCAGCTCGGTCTGGCGGACGAGACGGGACCCTACGGAGGCATCGCGGAGATCGGCTACATCCTGCGCCGCGAGCGCGAGAAGGCCGGGCGGGTGCTCCACCTCGACTCCGGTGATTGCTTCCAGGGCGCGATCATCTTCAACGAGTTCCACGGCGAAGCGGAGATGCGCTCACTGAGCGCGCTGGGGCTGGACGCAGCGGTCATCGCCAACCACGAGTTCGACGCGGGCGCGGCGAACCTCGCGCATCAGTACGGGGCCTGGGGCGAATTCGACCTGCTGGCCGCCAACTACCGCTTCGAAGACAGCGATCTGCCGTGGTCCACGGAGCTGGCCGACCAGGCGCTGCCGAGCGTGCTGTACGAGCTGGATGGGCTGCGGGTCGGCGTGATCGGGCTCGCCAACGTCTCTTCGCTGAACAGCATCTACGACGAGTCGAACTCGATGGGCGTGACGGTGATGGAGCCCGAGCAGGTCGTGCCTGAGGAGGCCGCGAAGCTCCGCGACCAGGGCGCCGACATCATCGTCGTGCTCAGCCACATGGGCCTCGACGACGACCTCGAGCACGGCGAGGCCATGGCCGACATCGACGTGATCATCGGCGGTCACCACCACGTCGCGATCGATCCCCCCCTCGTGGTCACCAACCACCACACCGGCCGCCGGGTGCCGGTGGTCCACTCAGGCGCCTTCGCCAAGTTCGTCGGCCGCACCGATCTGATCATCCAGTCCGGCCAGGTGGTCTCGCACGACTACTCGCTGTTCCCGATCGACGCCTCGGTCGACCGCGACCCGGTGATCGTCGACCTGATCGAAGAGTACTCCGAAGCCCTGGAGCAGGACTACAACACAGGGCTCGTGTTGGGCTACGCCAGCGAGAAGCTCACTCGCTACGGCACCACCGGCGGCGACAGCATGCTGGGCAACCTCGCCTCCGAGGCCATGCGGTTCACGCCAGGCGTCGAGACGGAGATCGCCCTCACCAACACGCTGGGTATCCGCTCCGACATCTCCATCGGCGACATCACGCTGGACGACCTCTACAACGCGATGCCGTTCGACAACACCATCACCACGATGTTCCTGTCTGGCTTCGAGGTGCAGGAGCTGCTGGACTATGTGTCGTCGCGCTCCACCGAGCGCGGCTGCAACAGCCAGGCGCAGGTGGCCGGCATCCGATTCGACATGGTGTGCGATCCGGAGGATCCCCACGCCGAGAACATCTTCATCAACGGACGCGCGCTCGATGAGTTTGGAACCTACGAGCTCGCGACCAACAACTACATCGCTCACGGCGGCTCGGGCTTCGAGGTGCTGGAGAACAACACCACCCAGGTCGACACCGGGATCTCCATCCGAGACGTGGTGATGTCGGCGATCATCCAGGCCCAGAGTCTGCCGCAGCCCGAGGAAGGGATCTGCGTAGAAGACGGGCGAATCAATCCGGTATTTTGAGTTGGGCCGGTCTCTTGAGGTGGGCGACGTGAAGACACGTGGTTCGTGGTCCGTGGTTCGCCGCTCTCTCGCCTCGCTCGCGCGGAATCGAGGCGACGAGGACACCTGGGTCCAGCCCCCCCGGGCCGTGGAACTTGCGACCCTCCTTCCCACGTCTCCACGCCTTGCGGTACCACGACTTCACGAGTGCGCGGTTTCACGGTTTCGCGTGACCTCGAGTTCGCGATCCACGAATTCTCGGTCCACGATCCACGATCCACGTGATTCGTCGTTGGTTCCCGAACGATCAAATCTCGAAACTCGCACTCGCAACACTGTCCGCCGCCCGGCACTCGCCACAGTCCTCCTCGCCGCGGCCGCCTGCAAGCCCGACTACACCCCAGAAGAACGGGTCGAGCCCTCATTCGTCACCGTCTCCACCGAAGCCACGCTCGGCAGCGAGAAGGAGCCGATGGACTTCTCCCCGGAGGCTCAGACCGCCACCTTCACCGTGCAGACACTGGACAAAGACGGGCAGTCGTATCCGCTGAATGGCGACCTCACCGTCCGCGTCCGCCCCGGCCGCCTGTCGATGGACCCCAAGATAACCATCGAGAACGGCGTCTGGACCGGCGACGTCACCTGGGAGGCGGCCTTCGGCCCCGCCCGATTCTGGTTCGGCGACGAAGGCGACAAAGACATCGACTCTGGCCGCCCTGCCGGCTGGGCTACGGGCGTGAGTCCGATCTTCCACTTCGTGATCCCCACCATCGCGCAGATGCAGGAGATCGACGATCCGGAGACCAATCAGCTCGCCGGTGAATTCGCGGAGCTGGAGATCGCCGAGCGGCAGGTCGTGGTCACCGAGATCGCCACCGACGGCTTCTGGGCCACCGATCTGCTGGACGGCGCAGACAGCTACGGCAGCATCTACGTCTACACGTTCGGAAAGCCCGAGGGGGTCGTCGCGGGGACCCGGCTGCTGGGTCTCGACGGCTCGGTGCAGGAGTACCTGGGCACCACCCAGCTCAGCTTCCCCAACTACACGGGCTCCGACACCGAGACGCTCATGGTGCCCGACGCCATCGCCCTCGAAGGCGTGACCGGGCTCTGCGACGGCAGCGACGTCAACTCCAACGCCGCCGAGGCGCTGGAGGCCTCGCGCGTGTCGCTGACCGGCGCGAAGATCCCCGCTTCGTTCACCTCGGAGTCCGAGGAGTACCTCGACTACATCGAGTATGGTCAGTGGCCCATCGAGACGTCGATGGGATGCACGCTGTACATCTCCACGGGGACCGCCGTGATTGGCCTCGACCCGCTGGAGTGGGCCGGCGCGGAGATCCCCTCGGTCAGCGGGATGCTCACGCAGATCTGGTCGCAGTGGATCATCACCATCACCGACGCCGACGATATCCAGATCACCGGCTTCAGCAGCGACAAGACCACCACCACGGCCACCGGCTCCGCCAGCTCCCGCACCCCAGCCACCCGCGCTGTCACCGAGCGGGGCCGCCCCCTGCCCCGCCCCGCCCCGTAGAATCAGGACTGTCCCCCCATGTGGTTCCTCCTCTCCGGTCTCCTGGCGCCCGCGCACGCCGGCGACTTCATCGACGTCTGGGTCACCACCGCGCTGGAAGACGACAACGTCTTCGCCGGTCCCGAGGGGCGCAGCCCGGGCGCCAACTTCGTGATGCGTGGCAACAGTACGTTCTTCGAGAACTACGAGTCTCGCACCACCGACGACCTCTCGCGGGCCAACCTCGTGCTGTACCGCGCAGACGAGCCGTCGGAGCGCAACTGGGCGACCGAGGCAGCGTTCGTGCTGCGTTTTACGCCCTACCTCGATCCCGACAACACCGATCCGGGCACCGACATCTCCGACGACGGATCGTACATCCGCATCATCAAGGTGCTGCCGGGCGACGATCACAACCTCTCGCTCACCGGCTACGCGATCGACGCGGGGCGCTTCCGTCTGGGCTACTCCTACGACCTCACCTGGGGCGGCACGAGCATCTTTTCGTTCGACCCGGGCGCCGCGCCGGGCGTGCGTCTGCAGTGGCAGAAGGGCGGCGCCTACGCCATGGCCGGGATGAAGTCGGCGATCGGCGACACCTTCATCGCTGAAACGAACGAGACCTGGAACCAGGCCTACTACGGTTTCCTGGGCGGCGCTGGCGTGACGATCGCCGACCGCATCAAGGTCGAAGGCGGCGTGGGCATGTTCCAGCAGGATCAGCTCAAGGCGGTCAAGAGCACCACGTCGGATCTGTACGGCGAGATCATCGACGCCATGGGAATATGTGGGCAGATCTCCTGGCGCTCCCGCACCGACCTGGGCTTCCCGTCCTCCGCCGATCTGCGCCTCGTGCGCAACAGCCCCGACTTCATGCGCGACACCTACATCTCGCACCCCAACATCGACGGGCTCGGCCTGATCCTGCTGGCCGAGGCCAACTCGCTGAGTCACGCGCTGCTCGACCCCGTCTCTTCGGATTCGCTCGTGGTCGAGCGCGGGCTCGCTGGCGACGTCCAGGCCATCGTGGTGGCCGGCACCACCGAGCTGCGCGTCGACATGGTCTACAAAGACCTCGCGTACATCCTGTTCGACGTCCCCGGCCTCACGTCGGGCGTCGCGATGAGCGATGACATGCCCGCCACGGCCCAGCTCTACGGTCGCATGGGCATCTCGCACTACTTCCCGAATCTGCACTTCGCGCCGTCGATCGGCGCCGGACTCATGCAGCCGGCCACCTACGAGACGTCGGACGGCGGGGTGTTCGTCCAATACAGTGACACCGATAAGGAGAAGGTGCCCGACGGGCAGGAGCCGGCCGCGGTTCTGTCGGCGGTCGCCGGCACGCAGATCGACGTGTCGAAGTCGGTCGTCGTGGTCGGGGAGATCCTCTACACGGTCGATAACAACCTGTCGCGGTCGCAGGCGATCGAGGGTGGAGACGGCGAGCTGGAGCGAGTGCCTGCGCCGGATAACGAGCGGCAGGCGCTGGGGTTCAATCTGATGATGCGGGCTCGGTTCTGACGCTTCGGCATGCTGTCGGCGTCGACTCGCGGTTCCGCGGAGTGGCGCCCGCCTGGCGAGGACATGCCGAGCCGACCGCCTTCACGTCTCCTCGACTCCGCGTATGATCGGCACCTCGACTCCGCGTGTCATCGGCACCACGATTTCGCCGTTCCGCGAAGCCACGATCCCGCGTGACCTCGATCTCGCGATCCACGATTACACGCCCCCGCGATCCGCGATCCGCGAGGGTTGGAGGCAACGGGCCACCGCTACGACGGGGCCGCCGGCAGCGAACCGGAAAGACCACCATCGCTGGGACCCGCCACCCAACACGTGGATCGAGGGTCGTGGAGACGTGTGAACGCGGATCGTGCAATCGAGGAGCGTGAAATCGAAAAACCGCGCAATCGTGAAGTCGCGGTGCCGATAAACCGTGGAACCGCGAAAACGACCGGGCCCGCGCCTCCTCGATCCCGCGTGTCATCGGCACCACGATTTCGCCGATCCGCGGAAACACGATCTCACGCAGCCACGAAAACCACGAACCTCGGTCCCGCGTGACCTCGATCCACGATCCGCGAGGGCCGGAGGCAACGGGCCACCGCTACGACAGGGCCGCCGGCAGCGAACCGGAAGAGCTACCGACGCTGAAGCCTGGCAGAGCCCACGTGGGTCGAGGCTCGTAGAGACGCGGAAACGCGGATCGTGCAATCGAGGAGCGTGAAATCGAGAAACCGCGCAATCGTGAAATCGCGGTGCCATCAAGCGAGGACAGGTGGAAGCGAGCGCCTCCACAATCATCCCTTCCCCCCGGGGTTCACATCCCATCCACCGTGAGCGACCTCCGGGCCTCCAGCCCCTCTGCCGTCGCGATCCGACCATCCAGCAGCGTCACGACGACCCGCTCCACCGCTTGTGCATCTCCCAGCCCGAAGTGCACAGTCGGCGGCTTCGCTCCTCCCCATGAAGACTCGGTGGTCGACCACGCCGTCTGGACCACCCCGTCGGTGCAGATTTCCACCTTGCTGCCGAGCGGCGCGGAGACCTCCAGCCACCCGGCGGCGGTGCATCCATCGGACATGTACAGACGCGGGGCCGCCTCGACGTCGGTGATCAGCAGATCGAGCACTCCGTCGGCGTTGTGATCGACGGCGATCACCGCGCGCCATGACCCGTTCAGATCGTGGCCCAGCAGCTCGGAGCGGTCTTCGAACACGCCGTCCTCAGTCTGTCTCAGCAGGTCGATCGGCAGATCCTGCACGACCGGATCGAATTGCCCGTCGTACCAGAGGTCGCCCTCGGCGACGAGCAGATCGAGTCGGCCGTCGTTGTCGTGGTCGAGCCAGATCGCCCCCCAGCTCATCGCGCTGTCGTCGGCCAGCGGGTCAGCCCCCAGCGCGACCGCGACGTCTGCGAACGTGCCGTCTGCCTGCGCCTCCAGCAGCGCGTTGTGGGACGTGGCGCTCAGGTAGAGATCGGGCCTTCCGTCGCGGTTGAAGTCGCCCATGTCCCCACCCATCCCCGAGTGCACCAGGCCGCAGCCGCAGCGCTCCGTCGCCGAGACGAGCTCACCGCCGACGTTCTCCCACAACACATTGCCGCCGTACTCCGGGCCCTTGTCGTTGATCACGTAGACGTCCTGATCTCCATCGCCCTCCCAATCGAAGACGACGGCGTCGAACGCTACCCCCCCCGCCTCGGCCAGATCGAGGGATTGTGCGCTCCAGCTACCCGCGGCGTCCGCCACCAGCAGGCTGTCGGCACGCTCCTCCGCGCCTGCGTTCAAGTCGCCGGTCGACGCAGCGAACAGATCGAGCAGGCCGTCTCCATCGACGTCGAGGGGTGCCAGCTCCACGGGGGCCGCGCTGGCGACCATGTCGCCGCCCGGCTCGAAGCCCGCGCCGGTGTTGCGCAGCGTCCGGCTCGGCGGACCGGCGAGCAGCAGATCGCGGAGTCCGTCTCCGTCGTAGTCTGCCAGAGATGGCGTGAGGACCACCGGATCAATGCTTCCCATCCCCGGGATCTCCCCGCCCACGAACCCCTCGGCGGTCCGCTCGTAGTAGCGCGGCGAGCCGTCGGCGAAGCCCAACACGATGTCCAGATCCCCGTCGAGGTCGAAGTCATCGACCACCGCGATCCCTCCTGTGTTGTGCTCCGTCACCCCCCCGTCGCTTCCCGACAGTCCCATCTGCGCCGCCACCTCGGTCCAGCGCACGCCGTCCAGCGGGGCCGCGCAGTCCCGGACCGCTCCTGCCTCCAACGCGAGCGTCGGGTGATCGGGCGGCGGGAGCAGCGCGTCACAGACCGCCCCCTCCGCGGACGCATCGGTGACCTCCAGCGCCGAACCGCTGGGCGGCGATGGCCGCTCGGCGCAAGCCAGAATCCAGACCAACCCGTACACCTGCGCCCCTGGAGTCAACTGCTTCCGGTGAACTACCATCGCCGGATCCCACCGTCTTCCGGAGACTACTGTAGTCTGGATTCTACCCCATCAGGTCACTCGCATGCCCGACGACTCCGAACGCCTCCAGCGCCTCGCCCTCGGGATCGCCCACGATCTCAACGGCGCGATCACCGTCCTCCAGGGCAACGCCGAGATCGCGCTTATGCGTGTGCCCGAAGGTACGGGCGTGCACCGCCAGCTCACCCGCATCCACACCGCCGCGCACCGCCTCACCGAGCTGGCCACCATGCTCGCCGACTACGCTCACCCGAGCGGCGGCGCTACCCCCGCGCTCGACCTCCCTCCGCTGGTCGATTCGATCATACCCGCCGTCCATGACGAACCTGCGCTGATCGTCCATGCCGAGCCTGACGCCTTGCGCTGCATCCTGCAGCGTCTACTGGAGAACGCACGCGAAGCTGGCGAGACCGTTCGTGTTCGGACCTGCCGACGCAGTGGTCGCGGCGCGCTGGAGGTGCGAGACGACGGCGACGGGATGACCGAGACCGTACGCAGGCTGATGTTCGACCCCTACTTTACGACCCGGACGGGCCGGAAGGGGCTGGGGCTCGCGCAGGTGGCCGGGTTGGCTCGCGCGCAGGGGGCGACGATAGACGTCGAGACAGCGCCCGGCGGCGGGACCCGCATCTGGGTCTTGTTTCGGCTCTGGGAGGGGTGACGCCGACTCAAGGAGCGTTGTCCCTGATGGTGATGGTGCCGCCGATGTTGCTGATGCCGATGGCGTCTCGGAGGGCCTCGGCGTCGGCGGTGGCCAGGGAGTTGTTGTCGGTGACCGTGAGATCGTCTCCGAGATGGGTGACGTTGTGAAGGTCGCTGACATCGGAGAGGAGGTTGTTCTCGTCGATGATCAGATCGGTGCCGATTTCAGAGAGGCCGCCGAGACCGGTCAGATCCTCCAATGCGGCGTTGTACCCGATGTATAGATAGCTTCCGACGGAGGCGAGGCTGTCCAGCCCCGTCATACTCGCCAGCGCGCCGTTGTCTTCGATGTACAGGTACGTCCCCACGGAGGCGAGGCTGCCGAGGCCGCTCAGCCCCTCCAGGGCACCGTTGCCCCTGACGTACAGGTAGCTCCCGATGGAAGCGAGGCTCTCGAGGCCAGACAGATTCACCAGGGCGTCGTTGTCTTCGATGTACAGGTGGGTCCCCACGGAGGTGAGGCTCCCGATATCGCTCAGACCTTCCAGGGCGGCGTTGTCTTCGATCTTCAAGTAGGTGCCTACGGTAGCGAGGCTGCCGAGACCGCTCAGGCTCTCCAAAGCCGCGTTGTTCCCGACGTACAGAGCTCTATCAGTCAATCTGACTGATAACCGGCTATCTGACGTCATTCCTGCC
>CAYXGP010000011.1:0-67439 GCA_964464515.1 uncultured Enterobacterales bacterium | reverse complement strand
GGGTTGACCAGGACTGCGATGGAGCCAGCGATGACGACGCGGACGGCGACGGCTTCGACAGCGCTGACTATGGCGGGACCGACTGCGACGACACCGACGCCGAGGTCAACCCCAAAGCCACTGAGGTCTGGTACGACGGCATCGATGCTGACTGCGATGGGCTGAGCGACTACGACGCAGACGGTGACGGATTCGACAACAGTGATCACGGCGAAGGCGACCCCCTTGACTGCGACGACACAGACGAGACTATTCACCCTGATGCGGATGAGTTCTGCGATGACACCGATTGGAACTGTGACGGTATCGCGCACGATGAGTCTGTGGAGTACACGTTCTACGAAGACGCCGACTCTGATGGGTTCGGCAATGCCGATAGCTCAGTCCTCGATTGCGCCCAGCCCTCTGGCTATGTCATCGACAGCACCGACTGCGATGATGAGCGCGATGACGTGAACCCCGACGCTGCTGAAGTCTGCGACGATGAGGATGCGGACGAGGACTGCGATGGATTGCCAGATGACTACGATTCCGATGTGGAAGGTACTACGACCTACTATCCGGATGCCGATGGGGATGGGTGGGGCGACGATACATATCCGGGAGATGAGTGGTGCACATCGCCCTCTGGGTTTGTCGATAACAACCAGGACTGTGACGATAGCGACAGCAGCTACTCGCCCGACGAGGGCAACTGCTACATTGTTGTCGATCTCTCCGATGCTGATGCGTCATTGTTGGGAGTCGCGGGGTCGGATGCGGGGGAAGGTGTGAGCTACGTTGGCGATGCCGATGGCGACGGATACGACGACATCTTCATCGGAGCCCCCGCAACCCATACTTCAGGGGCCTTGGGGGGCGCTTATCTGGTGTCAGGGCCGATCTCAGGTACGACTTCATTGTCCTCAGCTCCGGTTCAGTTCGTTGGGGCAGAGGCAAGCGCAGCCACAGGTCGAGTGGTTGAGTCAGGCCGGGACATTGATCTAGATGGCTTCATCGATTTCGCCATCACGGCTCCGAATCCAGGCACCAAGTCCAAACTACCCGGGTCGGTCTATCTGATCAACGGCCCGGTGACCGGCGTGATTGATCTGTCGATATCGGATTCAGAGCTGATCGGAGAGACCGCTTCCGACTATGCAGGTTCAAGTGTGAAGTTCCTCGGAGACGTGAACGGAGATGGGTGGGGAGACATAGCAGTGGGAGCATACGGCGATGATTCGGCGTTTAGCTCAGCCGGAGCAGTATACCTTTTGTTTGGTCCCACATCGGGAGACGTTCCTCTGTCCGCTTCTGACGCCAAGTTGACGGGAGAGTCGGCAAGCAGCTACGCAGGACTTTCGCTCTCAAATGTCGATGACATTGACGGTGATGGAATGGCCGACATTGCGGTTGGTGCTCCGGGTTTCAACTCCAATACAGGCGCCTTGTATATTGTCTCCAGTGCAGTCTCTGGTGCGCTATCGCTTGGAACGGCCGATATCACTCTCGTGGGGGAGGCGGTCAATGACGCGGCGGGGATCGCTGTTTCGGCTCAGGGTGATGTAAACGATGACGGCTACTCAGACGTTATCGTCGGTGCGAACGCCGAAAGCTCCGGTGCCAGTGCTGCGGGAGCAGCGTATGTGCTCTTCGGCCCTCCATCGGTATCAGGGAACTTGTCGATCGCCGACCTGAAGTTGACCGGTGAGGCGGCAAGTGACGGAGCAGGTATCAGTGTCTCCAACCAGGGGGACTTTAATGACGATGGGTTGGACGACCTGTTGATTGGAGCGAAATCCGCTGATGGCGAGGTTGGAAATGAAGGCTCTGCATACGTCGTTCTGAGCCCCGCATCTGGAGTCATCGACCTTGGTTCAGTCGAGTACCGATTCGTCGGAGAGGGTGCTTCCGCTCAGGCGGGATATTCCGTGGCCTTCGCTGGAGATGTAAATGCAGATGGATTCGATGATGTTGTCATTGGAGCGCGCAACGAGAGCTCGTATGCCAAGCATGGAGGGGCTGTGTATCTCATTTTTGGCTCCTCCGGGCCCTGACCTCAACCGTGTTGAACGAGGAGAACGTCTTGCTGCTCTTACACCATTCCAGCTCTTCGTGGGCGGCCGACTGTCCCACCCAGGCCTCCCTGGTCGATATCGACTCCAAGCTCGGCGCCGCCGAACAAACCTACGCCGACCTCGACGTGGAAGCCTTCGGCTGCTCCCTCGACGAGGCTGCCCTCCTCCTCTGCCTCTCCGAGCCCATTGAGCCGACTTACACTGCTTGTCTTTACCGCGAAATTGATCTCCAACTCTTCGCCTCCCTCGACTTGGGTATTGCAGTTTCATGACCCAGGCCTCCACGATTAACGAATCGCGGAAGCGCAACCCACGAAGCCCCTTCAGCATCGGTGTTTCCCCCTGTTCGAGGATTCTTGAGATCACTATTCGCGGGCCGCGAGCCCCCCTCACAGACCGCCATAGATGGGGGCGTCGGGTGAAGACGAAAGCCCCCTGGCTCCTGTTTCTAACCGGGTGTAGCCGCTCCCCCCCGCCCCCCAGCGTCCTCCTCGTCGTGCTCGACACCGTCCGAGCAGACGCCGTGCATGCCTACGGCCAGCCCTACCCCACCACCCCCCAGGTAGACGCGATCGCAGCGGCGGGCGTCCGCTTTGACGACGTGACCGCCTCGGGATCCTGGACCTGGCCATCCCACGCGGCGCTGTTCACCGGTGAGCCTCCGTGGGTGAGCGGCGCCCATGCCGCGCCAGCCGACGGCGGCCTGCCCCTGCGCGAAGAGACGCTCCGCGTCACCCCGATGCGGACCGATCTGCCCACGCTGGCAGAGCGGTTCGGCGCCGCTGGCTACGCGACGGCGGCGGTGGTCGCCAACCGCCTCCTGGCCCCCCGGCTTGGACTGACCCGCGGCTTCGCGACCGTGGAGCACCTCGAAGACGATGCAGCCGTCGCGGCGCGCGCTTTAGCGGCGATGGACACCGCGGAGCCGTTGTTTCTTTTCGTCAATTTAATGGCGGCGCACGGGCCGTACGAGCGCACCAGCGCCCCCTGGTCTGCGCGGCATGACCTGGACGATCACCCTTGGACGGCGCCCTGGCGCGACGGCCAGACGCTGAGTCTGCACCGCGGAGGCCAGGACGGGGTGGTGGCCTGGCTGCGCGGCGATCTGGAGATCCCCGCTGATGGGATGGCGCTGCTGCATGATCTCTACCTGGGCGAGGTCCAAGCCGCCGACCGAACGCTGAATCGGATACTGGCCGCCTGGACCGCCCGCCACCCGAGCGGGATCGTCGCCGTGACCAGCGACCATGGCGAGTACTTCGGAGAGCACGGCCTGCTGGAGCACAGCGGAACGGTCTATGACGAGGTCGTCGCGGTCCCCCTGGTGCTGTTCGCCCCCGGGCTGCCCGCCGGGACGGTGATCGAGTCCCCCGCGCAGCTCCGCGATCTGCACCCCACGCTGCTGGCGCTGGCCGGCGTCGATACGACGCCTTGGTCTCTGCGCGATCTGGTCGCCGGCACACCGCGGCCGGGACCGATCACTGCGGCGGCCTGGCCGCGGGTCCACTGGCGGCGAGACGTGGGCGGGAAGCTGTCTCAGGGTTGGCGACTGCTGCGCGATGGTGATCGCCGTGTCTATGTGGGAACCGACGGCGACATCGAGGGCGACGCGGCGTTGGCAGATGCCGCCCGGGCGGAGATCCCGATGGACCTGACGCGCGGCGCGGGCGTGGCGGTGTCGACCGATGAGCTCGAGGCCCTCCGGGCGCTGGGCTACGTCGAATAGCCCGGGCGGCTGTTGGCTCCGAGATACAGTGACGCATGCGGTACTTCAACACCACGGGTCCATGCCGGGCAGCGGACCACTACATGCTCCCGCCGGAGCAGCGGCTGCCAGATCTGCTGCCGCTGGTGCAACAGAAGCTGTACTTCGTGGTGCATGCCGCCCGACAGACCGGAAAGAGCACAGCGGTGATCGCCGCCGCCCATCGACTCCGCGGCCTGGGTATCCCCGCGGTCTATGCCTCGCTGGAGGAGTGTCAGGGATTCGGCGATATCGAGGCCGCCGAGGCGCTGTGGTTGGATGCCCTCAAAGAGGCCGGTGACCTGCAGCTTCGGCCCGAGCAGAAGCCTCCCCTGACGGCCGCGGTCCTGTCGGGGACCGTGGGGCGGCGGCTGCACACCTGGCTCCGCGCGTGGAGCGAGTCCCTGTACCCGGCTCCGCTGGTGCTGCTGCTCGACGAAGCCGACGTGGTTCGGGGGGCGGTCCTGGTCAACCTGCTGCGCCAGCTCCGCGCCGGCTTCACCCAGCGCCCGCAGCACTTCCCCGCCTCGGTGGGTCTGATCGGCATGCGGGACCTCCGGGACTACCTGACAGAGTCCAAGGACGGCTCGCCGGTGTCTCCGGGCAGCCCGTTCAACATCAAGAGCGCCTCGCTGACCATGCGCAACTTCACCGCGCAGGAGGTCGGCGAGCTGGTCGCGCAGCACACCGCGGACACCGGACAGCGGTTCACCGAGCAGGCCGCCGAGCGTGCCTACTGGTGGACAGCCGGCCAGCCGTTCCTGGTCAACGCCCTCGCGCGGTTCTGCGTCATGGAGCTGGTCACCGACCCGGCGATCCCGGTCGAGGCCCACCACATCGATGCGGCCAAGGAGCGCCTCATCGAGGCGCGGACGACGCACCTGGACAGCCTCGCCGAGCGACTCAAGGAGGAACGCGTCGCCCGCATCGTGCAGCCGGTGCTGCTCGGAGACACCCCGTTTGGTGTCCCCTATGAGCACGATGACTTTCAGTATGTCCTGGATCTGGGGCTGATTCGGCACAGCGCCGCTGGCGCCGCGCCGGCCAACCCCCTGTATCGGGAGGTGCTGGCGCGGCAGCTCTCCTACCGCCTGCAGATGGCCGCTCCGACACCCACCTGGCGCTGGCGGCGGTCCGACGGTGGGCTGGACTTCCCCGCGCTGGTGGACGCCTTCCTGCGATGGTGGCAGGAGAACGAGCAGGCCATCACCGCCCACGGCAACAAGCAGTACCCCGAGGCACTGCCGCACCTCGCGTTCATGGCCTTCCTGCAGCGGGTGGTGAACGGGGGCGGCGCGGTGGCGCGGGAGTACGCAGCAGGACGCGGCGCCCTGGATCTGGTCGTCACCTACGCGGGAGAGCGTTTTGTCGTCGAGCTGAAGCGGGTCTTCCGCGGCGGCAAGGGCATGGACAAGGTCAAGCGCGAGGGCATCGCGCAGCTCGCTGGCTACCTGGACACGCTGGGCGAGCAGAAGGGGTGGCTCATCATCTTTGACCAGCGCGCCAGCCAGACCTCCTGGCGGCAGCGGCTCTGGCAGGAGGAGGCCACCCGCGACGGCCGGCGGATCCTCCTCCGCGGGGCATAGGAGCGCGGGCCTTGGGGCCGAATCGGGACCGCTCCCCCTGGCTCCAGCGTCTTATAGGATCGTGCAGGCGCCCCTTTCCCAGGAAGAGAACCCCATGGCAGACGACAACAGCCGGCTCGGCGAGCTCCTCGTAAAAGAGCAGATCATCACCCCGCTGCAGCTCAAGCGCGCGGCGGATTCCCAGCGCTCCAGCGGCGGCCGCCTCGGCCACGAGCTCACCAAGCTCGGGTACATCGACGAGACCGAGCTGACGTCGTTCCTGTCCAAGCAGTACGGTGTGCCCAGCATCAACCTGGGCGAGATCGAGCTGGACCCGGACGTCCTCAAGCTGATCCCCAAAGAGGTCGTCTCCCGGCACCAGGTCATCCCGGTCAACAGGTCCGGCAACACGCTCATCGTGGCGATGGCCGATCCGTCGAACATCTTCGCCGTCGACGACATCAAGTTCATCACCAAGTTCAACATCGAGGTGGTGGTCAGCTCTGAGCAGGCCATCGCCGACGCGATCGAGAAGTACTACAGCACCAACGTCTCCTTCGACGACGTGATGATGGACTTCGACGAGGAGGAGGAGGAGTTCGACTTCGATGAGGACGTCGAGGAGGACATCAACGTCCTCGACCTCGAGAAGTCCGCCGGCGATGCCCCTGTCGTCAAGCTGGTCAACCTCATCCTGCTCGACGCCATCCGCAAGAACGCCTCCGACATCCACGTCGAGCCCTACGAGAAGCAGCTCCGCATCCGCTACCGCATCGACGGCGTGCTCTACGAGGTCATGAAGCCGCCGATCAAGCTCAAGCACGCCATCACGTCGCGCCTGAAGATCATGAGCAACCTCGACATCGCGGAGCGCCGCCTCCCCCAGGATGGCCGCATCAAGATGAAGATGGGCCGCGGCAAGGAGATGGACTTCCGCGTCAGCGTGCTGCCGTGTCTGTGGGGCGAGAAGGTGGTCATGCGCCTCCTCGACAAGTCCAACCTGCAGCTCGACATGACCAAGCTGGGCTTCGAGGAGAAGGTCCTCGCTGACTTCAAGAACGAGATCTACAAGCCGTTCGGCATGATCCTCATCACGGGTCCCACCGGCTCCGGCAAGACGACCACGCTCTACTCCACGCTCTCCGAACTCAACAAGTCCACCACCAACATCTGCACCGCCGAAGACCCCGTCGAGTTCAACCTGTTCGGCATCAACCAGGTGCAGATGCACGACGACATCGGCCTCAACTTCGCCTCGTCGCTGCGGTCGTTCCTGCGGCAGGACCCAGACGTCATCATGGTCGGCGAGATCCGCGACTTCGAGACCGCCGAGATCGCGGTCAAGGCCGCGCTCACCGGCCACATGGTGCTGTCCACCCTGCACACCAATGACGCCCCCAGCTCGGTGTCGCGCATGCTCAACATGGGCATCGAGCCGTTCCTGGTGGCCTCATCGGTCAACCTCATCGGCGCCCAGCGCCTGGTGCGCAAGCTCTGCTCGGACTGCCGCGAGCCGTTCGAGGTGCCCGATCAGGTGCTGATCGACATGGGCGTGCCCCCGCAGGACGTCGACGAATTCCAGCTGATGCGCGGCGCCGGCTGCCGGACCTGCAACAACACCGGCTACAAGGGCCGCATCGCGGTCTATGAGATCATGATCATGACGGATGAGCTGCGGGAGTTCGTGCTCAACGGCGCCTCCACGCTCGAGCTGAAGCGCGAGGCGATTCGCCAGGGCATGCAGACGCTCCGTATGTCAGCGCTCAACAAGCTGTCTCTGGGCTGGACCTCCATGGAGGAGGTTGTTCGCGCCACCGCCGCCGACTGAGCCTCCCGTCGGCTCGTTTGCCCTCGCAATCCCACGCGTGTCCTGGTTTCAGTCACTCGCCTCGACGGGCTCCTTCGACCAGACCGCCCGCCTCGGGCGGGCTACACAGATGGAAGCACGATTCCGGCGCCAGCCTCGGTCGGGCCACCTGATAGGCGCCTTGCGCCGCTCAGCGCAGCGGCGGTAGATTGGTCCTGTTGCGCCCGAGGAGTCCACTCGCATGCCCATGTTCGCCTACGAAGGCAAGACCGCCAGCGGGGAGACCCGCAAGGGTGAGGTGGAGGCCGCGAGCAAGCAGGCCGCCCGCGACCGCCTGCGCAGCATGAACATCAAGGCCACCTCGGTCAAACCGAAGGGCGGCCTGGGCGCCATCGACATCCCCACGCCGGACTTCCTCAAGCCGAAGGTCGCCACCAAGGACCTCGTGATCTTCACGCGGCAGTTCGCCACGATGATCGACAGCGGGCTGCCCCTCGTGCAGTGCCTCGACATCCAGTCCAAGCAGGCGCCGAACCCCACCTTCCGCGAAGAGCTCGCAGCCATCAAGGAGCAGGTCGAGAGCGGCAGCACCTTCGCTGACGCCCTCCGCAAGTTCCCCAACACCTTCGACGAGCTGTTCCGCAACATGATCGCCGCCGGCGAGGTCGGCGGCATCCTCGACACCATCCTCAACCGCCTCGCGCAGTACCTCGAGAAGGCCGACAGGCTGAAGCGCCAGATCAAGGGCGCGATGATGTACCCGCTCATCGTCATCATCGTCGCTGGCGTCGTGGTCACGCTGCTGCTGCTGAAGGTCGTGCCCACGTTCGAGGAGATGTTCGCGGAATTCGGCCAGGCGCTGCCCGCGCCCACGCAGTTCGTCATCGGCCTCTCGAAGTGGCTGCAGGCCAATTTCATCTATGTCTTCGGCGGTCTCGCTGGCGGCTTCGTCGGCCTGCGCCAGTTCTACAAGACCAAGCAGGGCGAGGTCATCATCGATGGCCTCACGCTCAAGGCGCCGGTCTTCGGCGATCTGCTCACCAAGGTCGCCGTCGCGCGCTTCTGCCGCACGCTGGGCACGATGATCGCCTCGGGTGTGCCCATCCTCGAGGCGCTCGACATCTGCGGGCGCACCGCCGGCAACAAGGTCATCGAGAACGCTGTCATGAAGGTCCGCGACGCCATCTCCGAGGGTCGCACCATCGCCGAGCCGCTGTCGCAGGCCAAGGTCTTCCCCGAGATGGTCTGCCAGATGATCAGCGTCGGCGAGGCCACAGGTGCGCTGGACGTCATGCTCAACAAGGTCGCCGACTTCTACGAGGAAGAGGTCGATCAGGCCGTCGAGAACCTCACGTCCATGATCGAGCCGATCATCATCGTGTTCCTGGGCGTCGTCATCGGCGGCCTCGTCATCGCGATGTACATGCCCATCTTCTCCATGGCGTCGGGCATCGGGTGAGCGATCGATCGGGAGTCGGCCGGCGGTGACCGAGACCGACACGCAGAGCGCGTTCGAGCGGCCCCTCGCGCTCTACATCCTGCTGCGCCTGCTGCTCGCGCTCGGCCTGCTGCTGCTGGTCACGCTCCCGCTGCGCTCCCACCCCGCGCAGCTCGCGGAGCTGGCCGACGAGTTCCTCCTCGCCGCGTTGATCTTCGGTGTGATGGGGGTCAGCGCCAGCGGGCTGCCGCGGTTCGGCGCGGCGCCCTGGTACCGTTGGCTCCAGCTCTTCATCGACACCATCTTCTCGACGGCTCTCGTGGCCCTCACCGATGGGCCGGTCAGCCCGTTCTTCCCGCTGTACTTCCTCAACATCCTCGCGGGCGCCTGGCTGCTGCCTTCCGGAGGAGCGGTGGCGGTGGCGGGGCTCAACACCGCGGCGTTCAGCATGCTGCTCGCCTACCGCGGGCTGCCGTGGCTGGAGGTGGTGCTCGGCGAGCGCGGGCTGCTGCTGTACACGCAGGTCCTCGTTCAGATCTTCGCGTTCTTCCTGGTGGGGCTCCTCGCCAACCTGCTGGTCGCCAAGGTGCAGCAGGCGCGCCTGGCGCTGGCCCAGCAGGTCGCGCAGACCCAGCAGCTCCAGGAGCGCCACAGCCTGGTGCTGGAGCAGCTCGACACCGGCGTGCTCATCACCGACTCCGACGGCGTCATCCTGGCGGCGAACCCCTCCGCGAGCCGCATCATCGGCCCCGTCTCTCGTCGGCTCGTCTCTGAGGTCTTTCGCCTGGACGGCACCCGCTGGGAGCAGCCCTTCGACCGCGGCGGCGAGCGCCTCACCATCCAGTGCAGCCGCGGCGTCATGGACGACGGCGCGCAGGTCATCCTCGTCGAGGACGTCACCCGACTGCGAGAGATGGAGACCGCCGTGGCGCGAGACGAGCGTCTGGCGGCGGTCGGACGGTTCGCGGCGGGACTGGCCCACGAGATCCGGAACCCCCTGGCCAGCCTCTCCGGCTCGGTGCAGCTCCTCAAGGACGACGGAGAGAGCCCGCTGCACGACATCGTCCTTCGGGAGGTCAAGCGCCTCAACGAGCTGGTCGAGGAGTTCCTGGACTCCGCGCGTCCGGTCGCCCTGGACCCTCGCTGGGTGGAGCCCGCGCAGATCATCGACGACGTCGCCACGGCGTTCCGCACAGACGCGCGCTTTCGCGGCCGCCGGGTGGTGCGCACGCGCGCGGTCGGGCTCCCCCGCTGCTGGATGGACGGCGGGCGGTTCCGGCAGGTGCTGTGGAACCTCGTGCTCAACGCCGCCCAGGCCACCGCGGACTACGGCACCATCGAGATCTCCGGGGAGCTGCTCGAGGGCGATCTGTTGATCACCGTCAGCGATGACGGGGTGGGGATCGAGCCCCCGCGTCTGGCGCGGATCTTCGATCCGTTCTACACCACACGAAGCGGCGGGACCGGCCTCGGTCTGGCGAACGTCGATCGCATCGTCCGCGGTCACGGCGGACACATCACGGTCGACTCAATCCCCGGGAGCGGGACGCGGTTCAAAGTGCGGATCCCCGCGCAGCAGCGGCCCGAACCCATCACGGAGGTGGTGCGCAGTGTCCGGTGAGGTGGTGCTGGTCGTCGACGATGATCTGTCGATGCGGACGTTCCTGGAGATCCTCCTGCGGCGGGACGGCTACGACGTCACCGCGGTGGCCTCCGCCGAGGCTGCGCTGGAGATCGCCGAGCGGCGCTGGCCCGATCTCGTCCTCACCGACCTCAACATGCCCACGATGGACGGCGTGGAGCTGCTGCGGAGGCTCAAAGCGCGCGGCGCGCGGCGGGGAAGCGACGTCGAGGTGGTGATGGTCACCGCCTATGGGAGCACCCAGAGCGCCGTGGAGGCCATGCGGCACGGCGCCGCCGACTACGTGCTCAAGCCGTTCAACAACGAGGAGCTGCGGCTCATCGCTCGCCGCGCCCTGGGCCGACGTCGCCTGGAGGTGGAGAACACCCGCCTGAAGACGGAGCTGCAGGAGCGCTACCACTTCGGCAACCTCGTGGGGTCCTCTCCCGCGATGATCCCCGTGTACGACATGATCCGTCGGGTCAAGGACACCCGGATCAACTGCCTGCTCGTCGGCGAGAGCGGCACCGGCAAGGAGATGGTCGCGCGCGCCATCCACTACAGCGGCGCACGCTCCAAGCATCCCTTCGTCGCCATCAACTGCGGGGCCATCCCCGAGAACCTCGTCGAGAGCGAGCTGTTCGGACACAAGAAGGGCAGCTTCACCGGCGCGCACCGCGACAAGATCGGCCTGCTGGAGTCCGCCAGCCGCGGCACGCTCTTCCTGGACGAAGTGGACGCGCTGCCCCTGTCGTCGCAGGTCAAGCTGCTCCGGGTCGTGCAGGAGCGGCGCCTGTTGCCCGTGGGCGGCACCCGTGAGATCGAGGTGGACATCCGCATCCTCGCCGCCTCCAACGCCGATCTGGAGGCCCGGGTCAGCGCGGGGAGGTTCCGCGAGGACCTCTACTATCGCCTCAACGTCGTGCAGTTCTCGCTGCCGCCGCTGCGCGATCGCACGGGAGACATCGCGCTGCTCACCCGTCACTTCATCCGCCGCTACGCCGAGGAGTACGGCCGCACCGTCTCGGGGATCACGCCCGACGCCCTCACCGCGCTCCGCGTGTGGCCCTTCCCCGGCAATGTCCGCGAGCTGCAGAACACCATCGAGCGCGCCGTCGCGCTGTGCGCCGGGCCGGTCATCGGCGAGGAAGATCTACCAGACCGGCTGCGGCAGAGCGGCGCGGTGGTGGTGCCCGACCAGGCGGAGATCCAGTTCCCCGAAGACGGTGTGAACCTCGACGCGCTCCTCGCGGAGTTCGAGCGGCGCTGGCTCACCGCCGCGCTGGACCACGCGGGGGGCAACAAGACGCGTGCGGCCGAGCTGCTCCAGATGAGCTTTCGGAGCTTTCGTTACCGCGCGGCGAAGTACGAACTGGACTGAATCCGTGGGCGCTGCCTCGAAGCCGTCGGCGGGGGCCATTCCCCCCGAGGTTGCCCCTGGTCGTCACAGTGACAATTCTTGTCACTGCCGAACTGACGAAAAGTGGCAGCATCGGGCTCCGAGCCGGGAAAGCAGTGGTTCCAACGTCACTGCGAGCCTGGCACGGATCTTGTAGAAGAAGAAGCTGTGAAGGGAAGACATCCTTCTCGTACCCACCGGCCGGCGTGTCCGGCACCATCCTGTTCCTGCTCATCGGAGATTCAATATGTTCAACAAGAAGGGATTCACGCTGGTCGAGCTGATGATCGTTGTCGCCATCATCGGTATCCTCGCCGCGATCGCCATTCCGAACTTCGTCGCCATGCAGTACCGCGCCAAGCGCGCCGAGGTGCCGAGCAACGTCGACGGCATCAAGACTGCCCAGCTGGCCTACGACGCGGCCTTCGATACCTTCATCGAAGAGACCTCCGCGCAGCCCGACAGCTCCCCCGGCAAGACCCAGCGCGCCTGGTCGTCCGGCAGCGGCTTCGACACCCTGGGCTGGGGCCCGGATGGTGAGGTTCGCGGCTCGTACGTCGTCTCGACCACCTCGAGCACCGACTTCCTCGTGACCGGCTTCTGTGATGTCGATGGCGACAGCGTCACCGCCAGCTACACCGCCACCAAGTCGATCAACGCCAAGCTCAACACCACCAACGACACCTACTGAGTCGGCTGACTGCGTCACCCTGACGACGTCACCCTGACATCGTCACTGTGACAGGGTCACTCTGACAAAGGCCTCGTTGCCTGGGGGTGGGACCGATCGGTCCCCCCCCTCCGTGCTTCTGGGGACGGGGATCTCTCCGGGGATGGGGATCTCGACACGCGCCGCCCTCCCCCTGCTGCTGGCGGTGACGGCCGCGGCGTACCTGGGCGCGCTCCACGCGGGATTCGTCTGGGATGACATCCCGCTGGTCGTTCGCAACACGCTCACGGCAGATCTGCGGAACCTCCCGGCGTTCTTTTCGTCCGACCTCTGGGCTGGCACCCCCGTCGGCGATGACACCAGCGGCTACTACCGCCCGCTGATGCTCCTGGACCTCGCGATCGACCGCGCGCTGTTCGGCCTGTCCGCTCCGATGCACCACGCCCGCGGGCTGCTGTGGCATCTGGCGGCGATCGCGGTCGTGCATCGCCTGCTCCGTCACTGGCTTGCGGCGCCGGGAGCCCTGCTGGGCGCCGCGCTGTTCGCGCTGCACCCCATCCAGAGCGAGGCGGTGGTCTGGGTGGCTGCGCGCAACGACCTGATGGCGGCGGCCCTCGGGCTGGGGGCGCTCGTGCTCGCGCTGCCCCCGCGACCGTCCAACGCGAAGCTGCTCGGCGCCGGCGCGCTCACGATCCTCGCGGGGCTCTCCAAGGAGTCTGTGATCCTCCTGCCGATGCTGCTGCTGGCGGCCGATCTCGCGGCGCCTCCTGGCGAGCGGGCCGCGCGGCGGTACGCGCCACTCCTGGGCGGTCTCGGCGTCGTGATCGCGCTCCGACTGCTGGCGGGGGTGAGCGCCGCGCCCCCTCCGGAGGGGTGGGCCCTGCTGGTGGACGCAGGTCCGCGGCTGTGGGGACTGATCGGCGCGGGTGTCTTCGCTCCCTGGCCGCTGTCCATCGGCTACGCCTTGGAGTGGATCGACCGGCTGTCCTCCATCCGTTTGGCGATCGGTGGCGCCGCCCTGACGGCGTTCCTCCTCGCGGCGACGCTGCGCGGCGGTCGGGCCGGGCGGGTGGGGGCGGCGTGGTTCTTCATCGCGCTGGCGCCGCTGGTGCTCCCTCTGGCCGACAAGGGACTCCACGGCGAGCGCTATCTGTATCTGCCCTTGGTGGGCATCGGTCTGGCGGCCGGCGCGCTGCTCGGGCGACGCGGTCCGCTCGTCGCGGTGGCGCTGGCGCCCTTCGCGCTGCTGGCGATCCACGCGCGCCTGCTGGACTGGGTGAGCGACGTCACGCTGTGGGAGGCGGCCGTCGCAGATACCCCTTCGGCCTACACCCACGCAGGGCTGGGGCACGCCTACCTGGGTGCTGGTCATCAGGCGCTGGCGGCGGCGGAGTTCCAGGCGGCCTTGAGCGATCCGCTGCCCGATCTCACGGTGTGTCCGCGGATGATCGGGGCAGCCCTGCGCGCGGGAGATCCCGCGGCAGCGGCTCGGCTGGGCGGCTGGGCGGAGGCTCGTGGCTGTGAAGACGGCGTCTTCTTCGGCCAGTACGCCGTGGCGCTGGCGCTCACCGGTCGCTGGCAGATGGCTTCGCGCGCGCTCGCCCACGCGCCTCCGGATCCCGAGGGACGCGCGGACGTCGTTCGGGGTGCCCTCGCTCGGCAGCGCGGCGACGAGGCCGCGTTTGATGCGCTCGCGGCGGGCTGGCCGGACGGCGGCGCGGGCTTCACTGCCCAGGTCGAGGGGCTGCTGCAGCACGCGCCGCGATAGGGTCTCATCGGAGGCAGCCATGCCAGTCCTCGTCCAGCGGGCCACCTTGATCCAGCTGGCGCTCATCGCCGGGTTCGGGGTGCTCTCCCATCACGCCCAGCGCGCGGTGGACGAGGGGCGGTTCGGCGGCGGCGTCGACTCTCGCTGGCTGGTGCTGCCGGACGCGCGCACCGTCCGGGTGGCCGCGATGGGCTTCGACATCCTCGCGGCGGGTCTGCTGTGGATACGCGCCGGCCTCACCTTCTCGGAGGTCCTCGACGCGCAGGATGACGGCGGTGAGCTGGAGGTAGGGTGGCTGCGCGCCACCCTTGAGGCGGTCGTCGAGCTGGATCCGCGCTGGCGGACCGCGTACTTCTATGGAGGGGGATTTCTGCGCCTCTGTGGTGACATCGAGGGCAGCGACAAGCTCTACCGCGGGGGGATGAGCGCGATCCCCGATGACCCCTTCTTCCCCTTCTCCCTGGCGATGAACGCCTACCTGTACCACGACGACGTGGAGACCGCGGGCGAGCTGATGTCGGCCGCAGCGGATCTGCCGGGCGCCCCCGCCTGGTACCGCTCGGCCGCTGCGGGGTTCCTTCACAAGCGAGGGCAGCGTGCCGCTGCGCTCAAGTACCTGGAGGGACAGATCGAGGTGGAGACCAACCCCCAGGCGCTGGAGATCCTCCAGGCTCGCCAGCGCGGAATCGTCCACGAGCAGCTCGCGGAGGTGCTGTCTGAAGCCCGGCGCCGCGTGGAGGCGCGCCAGGGACGTCCCCTGCGAGACGTCGCGGAGGTCGCGGAGATCCTCAAGGCCCACGCCCTCCCCGCGGACCCCTTCGGCGAGGGGTGGATCCTCAGCCCCGACGGCGGGATCCACAGCGCGCGGATGGAGGCCATCCTCTCCCGCAAGGCCCGCAACGACGAGCGCGGGCTGCTGCTCCGTCGCGCGGGCGGAGAGGTGTGGCTCAAGGAGCGGAGCGACGGTTGACCGAGAGGCTCACGCAGACGGCGGTGGTCGGCCTGGGGAGCTCGCTGGGCGATCGGCGGGGACGCATCCACCTGGCCGTCGCCGGGCTCGCGGTGACGCCGGGCCTGGCCCTCACGGGGGTCTCGAGTTTGTACAGGACCGCCCCTGAGGGGCGCGCGCGGCGGGGGTTCCTCAACGCCGCGGTGCGCCTGGAGACCACGCTCATGCCCCAGGCGCTGCTGGGGGTCTGCAAGGCGATCGAGGCGCGCCTGGGCCGCCGACCTGCGCGACGCTGGGCGGATCGCGTGATCGACCTGGACGTGCTGCTGATGGGCGACGTCCTCCTGCGGTCCCCCGCGCTCGAGATCCCACACCCGCGCCTCACCGAGCGGGGCTTCGCGCTCATACCGGCGGGCGAGGTCGCGGGAGATCTCATCCACCCCGGTCTCGGCGTCTCGCTGGCGGAGGTCCGCGCTCCCGCAGGGCCGCCGCCGCTGCGATGGGGGGTGCTGGGGCGGGCGTGTTGCGGGTCCATCGGCGCTGGTGTACAACCCCGCCGCGGGCCTCCCGCACCCCCCCTCCGCGCAGCGGGAGCGCATCGATGAAGATCTTCCTGGACACCGCAAACCTCGACGAGATCCACGAGGCCCACTCGTGGGGGATCATCGACGGCGTGACCACCAACCCCAGCCTGATCGCGCGAGAGGGCGGGGACATGATCTCCATCATCCACCAGATCTGCGAGCTGGTGCAGGGCCCCGTCTCCGCGGAGACGGTGGCCACGGACACCGAGGGGATGCTGCGCGAGGGTCGGCTGCTGGCGCAGGTCTCGGAGCACGTCGTGGTGAAGGTCCCGCTCACCTGGGCCGGAATCGCCGCGACGTCGCGCCTGTCCGAGGAGGGGATACGCACCAACGTGACGCTGTGCTTTCAGCCCGTGCAGGCGCTCCTGGCCGCCAAGGCCGGCGCCACGTACGTCTCTCCCTTCCTGGGTCGCGCGGACGACATCGGCTCCTGCGGCGAGGGGCTGATCGAGCAGATCCGCGCGATCTACGACAACTACTCCGCGCTCGGCACGGAGATCCTCGCCGCGAGCATCCGCCACCCCATGCACCTCATGCAGGTCGCGCTGGCCGGCGCTGACGTGGCGACGGTGCCCTTCAAGGCGCTCCACAAGTCCCTCCACCATCCGCTCACCGAGAGCGGACTGGCGTCGTTCCTCAAGGACTGGTCGAAGGTCCCGAACCCCGACGTGGTCGCTTTGACGACGGAGTGGTTGGCGCGTCGCGACGGGTGATCGGCCTCCTGCGGGGGCGCCCACAGGTCCTCCTCGCCGTCCTCGCGCTCGCCGCAGCCGCTCCCTATCTGCGCGGCGGACCGGTGTGGGACGACCACACGCTGATCGCGGGGGCGCTGGCTGACGTCGATCTGCGCGCGCTGTGGACCTCCCCGGTCGGCGGCGGTGAGGTGGGGGGCGGCTACTACCGACCGCTGGCGATGAGCGCGCTCGCGCTGCTCTCGCGCCTGGGCTGGTGGGCCATCCACCTGGCCGCCGCTGCGCTGCACGTGGGCTCCACCCTCCTGCTGTGGGATCTCTTCAGCTCCGAGGTCCGCCCCCACCCGGCGCGGCTGGGTGCGGGGGTGTTCGCAGTTCACCCCCTGGCCTCGGAGGTGCTGGGGTGGTGCTCCGCGCTGCCCGACGCGCTGGCGGTCCACGCGGGGCTGTGGTCGATCGCCCTGTCTTGGACGACACCGGTCGGCGTCGCACTGGCCGTCTTCGCGGGAGCGCTGTGCAAGGAGACCGCCGTGCTGCTGCTTCCGTTCGGCGTGGCGGCCGGCCTCGCGCCGCGGCGGGCGCTCCTTCCCTGGGGGGGCGCGCTGGCCGCGGTCGCGTTGATGCGCCTGTCCAGCGGCACCGGCGCGGCGTGGTCGCTGGCCGGCAAGTCCGATCTCGCGCTCGTCGCGCTGGGCTGGCCGGCGGTGAGCCTGGTGATCCCCTGGCCGCTCACCGCGGTGCGCGATCTGCTGGCGGCGCCGGCGTGGGTGGGACCGACGGGCCTCGCGCTGCTCGCCGTGGCGCTGTGGTGGGGGCGGCGCGCTCCCCTCGCGCTGGCGGGAGCGGGGCTGGTGATCGCGTCCGCCGCGCTGGCGCTGCCGCCGACGCTCCACGGCTACCTCGCCGCCGAGCGGTACGCCTACCCGGCGCTGGTGGGGCTCGCCGCGTGGGTGGCGGCCTGCGGGCCGGCGCGGCGCTCGCTGGCGCTCCCCCTCGTGGCGGCGCTGGGGATCTCCCTGCACGTCCTCCGGGCCCCGGACTGGCGCGGCGACGTGCCGCTGTTCTCACGCGCGACGGAGGTTCTCCCCGGGTCCTCCTACGCCTGGCACTTCCTGGGGATGGCGCACCGGCATGCGGGCGCACACGACGCGGCCGCTGCGGCGCTCGTCCGCGCGGTGGAGACCGGGCATCCCCACCCGCTCGATCGGCTGCTCGCGCTGGAGAGTCTGGTGCTGGCGGGAGAACCGCGGCGGGCGCTGGAGTGGGCGGAGGCGGGCCCCCGCGACGGACTCACCGCTGACACCGTTGCCTGGTGGGGGCGCGCCGCGCGGGACGCGGGGCAGCTCGACGTGGCACGCCAGCGCGTCGCGATGCTGGCGCGCGAGGGCGGCTGGGATGGTCCGAGGTGGGTCCCCGCGCTGGCGGCTGAGCTGGGTCTGTCCGGGGCCAGGTAGGCCCGCCAGAGCGCCTTGCCAGGGATGGGGTCGCCCGCTACGCTCCCCGACTACTTTTGTGGGACCCATGGCGGACTCTTCCAGCAAACAGCGGCGCTCCGAGACGCGCGCGCGTATCATCGAGGCAGCGATCGGCGTCTTCGCCGAGAAGGGCTACCGTGCGGCGCGCGTCGCCGACATCGCTCGCGCCGCCGGGGTCGCCGATGGCACCATATACATCTACTTCCGCAACAAGGAGTCGCTCCTCCTGACAATCTTCGAAGAGAAGATGGAGGACCTCCTGGTGAGCCTCGACGCCGCCCTCGAGGGCGTCGAAGCGCCGCTGGAGCAGATCGCCGTCTTCGTGCGCTTCCACTTCGAGCAGATGCGCGAGCACCCCGCGCTGGCGCAGGTCTTCCAGGTGGAGCTGCGGCAGTCCAGCACCTTCCTGCGCGACTACCGCCCCGAACAGCTCTGGCGCTACCTGGCCGTGCTCGAGGGCATGATCCATCGCGGTCAGGAGGTCGGCGTGGTCCGCCCCGGCGTCGAGCCGTTCCTCGTCAAGTGGGCGATCTTCGGCGCCCTCGATGAGATGTCGATCCAGTGGGTCCTGGCCCGCCGACGCGACCGCTTCAACCTCGATCGGGCCACCGATCAGGTCCTCGAGATCTTTCTCAAGGGGATCTGCCAGCCCGCAGCATTCCAGCCTGCAGCGTTTCAACCCGCAGCGTTCGAGCCAGCAGGGTTCGAGCCAGCAGGGTTCGAGCCAGCAGCGGAGGGCCCCGCTGGGGCAGAGCTCACATCCGTTCCATCCAAACCAACCAGCCCGAGCCCATGTGGCATGGAGGCCAAGTGAAAGTCGGAGTCTGCCTGAAGCAGGTCCCCGCGAGCGACGCCCGGATAACGATCAGCGATCCCAGCAAGGGGATCGACACGTCCGAGGTCAAGTGGGAGATCAACCCCTACGACGAGTTCGCCCTTGAGGAGGCTCTGCGCCTCAAGGACGCGAAGATCGCCAAATCTGTCACCGTGTTCAGCGTCGGCGCGAAGGCCTCTGAGGCCAAGATCCGCGAGGCGCTCGCCCGCGGCGCCAGCGGCGCTGTCCGCATCGACACCGCCGGCCTCGAGGGCGCAGACAGCCTGGTGCTGGCTCGCGTGCTCGCTGCGGCCGCGCAGAAGCACGGCATCGATCTGCTGCTCTGTGGAAAGCAGGCCGTCGACACCGACAACGGTCAGGTGCCGCCGATGATGGCGGAGATCCTCGGCTGGCCGCAGGTGCTCGTGATCAGCAAGCTGGAGATCAGCGGCACTGCGGTGCGCGCGTGGCGGACCGCGGGCGGCGGCGCCAGTGAGGTGGTCGAGACCACCCTCCCCGCGGTCATCTCTGCGGACAAGGGGCTCAACGAGCCGCGCTACGCCAAGCTCAAGGGCATCATGATGGCGAAGCGCAAGAAGATCCCGGTCGAGACGGCCGCGGGGCTCGGCGTGAGCGACACCGCCGGCTCCGTGACCCTGTCCAACTGGAGTCCTCCGCCCCAGCGCCCTGCCGGCCGCATGATCGACGGCGACGTCGACACCCAGGTCTCTGAGCTGGTCCGCCTGCTGCGCGACGAAGCCAAGGTCCTCTGACATCTTCTTCTTTGATTCCTGGAGTTTCCAATGAGTGACGGGATCCTGGTCCTGTGTGAACATGATGGCGGCGTCTTCAAGAAGACGGCGCACGAGCTGCTGGGCAAGGCCACCGAGCTGTCCGCTGCCGTGGGCGGTCCGGTCATCGCGCTGGTCATCGGCCACGACGGCGGCGCTGAGCTGGGCGGGTATGGCGCCCAGAAGGTGCTGACGGTCAGCGGTGAGGCCTTCTCAACCACCAACACCGGCCCGCGCGCGCGGGCCATCCGCGCCGCCATCGAGCGCGTCCGTCCGGGCGTGCTCCTCGCGGCCGCTGGTCCGCAGACGCGCGAAGCGCTGCCCCGCGTCGCCGCGGCCATGGGCCTGGGCATGGCTACCGAGGTGACCGATCTGCGGGCCGATGGCGGTCAGGTGGTCGGGCGGCGGCCGGTGTACTCCGGAAAGGCGCTGGCCGACGTCCGCATCTCCTCCGCCACGGCGATCTTCACCGTGCGCCCCAACTCCTTCCCGGTGACGGACGGAGGGAGCGACTCGGCGGCGGTCGAGGCGCTCAGCGTGGCGCTGACCGACGGCGACCTGGCGGCGAAGGTGGTGAGCGTCGAGGCGGCGCAGTCCACCGTGGTCGATCTGACCGAGGCGGATCGCATCGTCTCCGGCGGGCGCTCGGTGAAGTCGAAGGACGGCTTCGACAACCTCATCCGTCCCCTGGCCGCGTCGATCGGCGCCACCCCCGGCGCCAGCCGCGCTGCGGTGGATGCCGGCTACACGACGCACTCCACGCAGGTCGGCCAGACCGGAAAGGTGGTCAACCCGTCGCTGTACATCGCCTGCGGCATCTCGGGTGCGATCCAGCACCTGGCGGGCATGCGCACCTCGCGGGTCATCGTCGCCATCAACACCGATCCCGAGGCGCCGATCTTCCAGCACGCCACCTACGGCATCGTAGGTGACATGTTCGAGGTCGGTCCCAAGCTCGCCGCGGCGTTTGAGAAGGCGCTGAGTTAAGCGAGCGTCTGTGGAGAGTCCGACCCCCGTCGCCTTGAGGCTGCTGAGCGTCGCCATGCGGCGCCGTCTACCTCGCGCATATTCCCGCGTCGCCCTTCATCGGGCGGTCGCCGCCTGGCTCGCTCCTCAACCATGGGGCTCGGTCCGGCGTGCCGCCCGCAGGCTCTGATATGCGAGGATCGGGCGGCCCCCCTGGAGGAGCGGACGGGCCCACGCAGGGGTCCACGAGAGGGGCCGGGAGAGGCCCCACAAAGGGCCCCACAAAGGGCCCCACAAAGGGACTGCCCGGCCCGGGCACCCTCGATCGCCTGCTTCGGCAGCTCCAGAAGGCGCGGGATCCGGTCGGGATCATTCGCCTGGTCGAGCGCTGGTCTGAGGTGGGCGCGCCCTCCCAGGAGGCTCGGCGCATCGAGGCCCGGGCCTTCCTCGACCTGTGTCAGATGGATCGCGCGTGGGTGCGGCTGCGAGAGGCTACAGACGCCGATCCCACCGACGGCGAGGCGCTCCTCCTGACCGCCGAGGTGTTCCTCGCTCGCGGCTGGCCCGCGCGGGCTCGGAGGGTGCTCGCCTCTGCGCGGACCCACGCGGATCCCGAGCGCTTGCATGCCCTGATACGCCGGGCCGCCGAGCCCCCCGCCCGTCCTCCATCCGACGCTCGCGAGATCGAGCAGTTCGGAGAGCCCGCAGAGGTGCTGTCCCTGGCCGAGCGGTACCTGGCGACGGGCAGTCTGCTGCGCGCGCGCACGCTGCTGGAGCGTCTCCGCCGCACCGCTCCCGACAACATCCGGGTGGAGCGCCTGCTGTGGGGCCTCTCCGGTGACTTCACGAATTCCGAGCAGTCCCTGTCCGAGCTGATGGTCGAGCTGAAGCCGACCACGCTGATGGGAACGCTATTCCCCTCTGCCTCGGCTGGAGAGATCCCCGCCGCAGACCTCGAGACGGCAGAGGCCAGCGCGTCAGTCCCTGTTCACACCGAGCGCGGTGACTTTCCATCTCTCTTCAGACGGGGCAACAGCGCATCGCACACGATCGTCCCGCACGAGGAGGACACCGACGACGAGGTGACCGAAATCGCGATCCTCTCCACGCCCGAGGGGGCGCGTCGGGAGGCGATCTCCGAGCCGGTCGATGTGGGGCTGCCGCAGGACACCGAGATCCAGGACGTGGTCGGCGGCTCCGCTGCGCTGGATCTCCGCTCGCTGGACCCCGCAGACGCCGAGGCGAGCACCGACCCCGATCTCGTGATCGACGATTTTCTGGAGGAGGAAGATCACGACGTCGTGATCATGACCCGGCGGGAGACCACGCCGACGCCCGCGTCGCAGCGGACGGGTCCGGTGGAGGTGGTCGAGCGACCGCTCCCCCCCCGGCCACCACCCACCATCCGGCGGCGAGCACCGGCGCGCTCGCCCGCTGTCCCGCCCCCTTCGCTGCCGCCGTCGAGATCTGCGCCGCCGAGGTCCGCGGCGCCGAAGCCGACTGCTCCGAAGCCGACTGCTCCGAGGTCCGCAGCTCCGAAGCCCGCAGCCTCGCCAAGACCTGCTGTCCCACCGAGGCCGGCAGTCTCGCCAATCCCCGCAGTCTCGCAAAGGCCCACAGCCCAGCCAGAGCCCACAGCCCAGCCAGAGCCAACAGCCCAGCCAGAGCCTGCAGCGTCGACTGCTCCGGGCGGCGCCGCGCGGCCTCCTCAACGCCGTAGGCCTCCGGGGCTGATCGCACGGAGCTTCAAGGCGTTCGTGTTGGTCTCTGTCATGGGGGTGGTGCTCGTCGTGATGACGAGCTCCGCGGCGCTGTTCATGCGGCATCGCTCGACCGGGGCGCGGTTGGAGGCCGCCAGCGGGGCGCGGGCGGTGGGCGACTACCGGTCGCTGGTCACCCAGGAGGCGATCCTGGCTCGCGCGCTCGACCGCGGATTCGTCGACACCGGCGAGGTGGCAGCCCAGCTCGCGCTGGTTCGCATCGTGCTCTGGTCGGAGTATACCGGCGGCGCGGAGCATCGAAAGTCCGGCCTCGCGGCCCTGGAGCTGGCGCGGGAAGAAGACGCAGACGCCGCCGCGCTGGCGCCCGCCGAGCTGGCGCTGGCGCTGGGACAGGGCGGCGTGCATACGGTAGGTCCCTGGCTGGACGCGCTCGATCCCACTGACGAGATCTCGCGCTATTACGGCGCCGCGGCGTCGCTGGAGCGCGGCGCGCCGCGCGAGGCGCTCATGCTGTGGGGGACCGCCTACGCCCGCCCGGACAACGCCCGGCACGCTCTCATGCTGCCACGCATCCATGCGGCGAGCGGTGACGACGGCTCGAGCGCGCGGGCGCTGCTGAAATCGGGTGGGGGCTCTCCGCTTGTTCAGCTCGAGGCGCTCGAGGCGGGCTGGGGGAGCGCCGCGCCCGCCACGCGCCTGCGCCTCCTCGATGAGCTGGTGGAGACCGCGAGTGACGTGCTGGGGCGGCGCCAGGTAGCGCGGATCCATCGCGCCCGCTTTGAGCTGCTCAAGGGGCTGGGGCAGCCCGACGACGCGGCGCGGGCGCTGCGGAAGGCCAGCCGGTTGGATCCGGGCGATCCGGAGATCGCGCTCCCGATGGCGAGCGCCCACCTCGACGCCCACCGCGCGCAGATGGCTGCCGATCTGGTGACGAGCTGTCTGGAGGGGCGGCCGTTCGATGCCCACTGCCGTCGCGCTGCCATCCTCACCGACCTCGAACTGGACCGCGTGGTCATCGCGGAGGAGCGGATCGGCGGGTGGCGGGACGAGGGGCTGGACGTCACCCCCCTCGACATCTGGGTGGCCGCAGCGAGCGAGCGCTGGCCGGCAGTGCGAGCGGCCTCCTCGCTCGATCCGAGCCGTCCCGGTTTTGACAGGGCGCTGGCGCAGTACCTCTCGGCTCAGGCTGCGATCGCCACCGGGGCTGGTCGAGCTGAGGTCGCCGCGTCGCTCGACGAGGCCATCGCGTTGTGGGGAGACGACCCCTTCGAGATCCTCATGGTGAACCGCGCGCGGGCGCTTCGGCTGGTGCATGGACCGCGCGGTGATCAGGCCCGCGTACTCGCCGAGCTGGAGGCGAGCAGTTCATCCGATCCGGTCGTTGCGCTCGCGATGTCGGACTACCACGCCGCCCGCGGGCGGCACCGCACCGCCGGCAAACAGGTCCAGCGGGTCTGGCGGGAGGGCGGCGAGCATGCGCGGGTGTGGTACGAGCTGGCTCAGCGGAACTCCGGCCGGGATCGGCGCGCGACCACCACCGCGTACAGCCGCTATCTCGCGCTGTCGCCGTCAGGTGCGCGGGCGAAGGCGGCGAAAGCGGCGTTGGGTCGGTAGCTCCGGGTTGACCCGCCTCAAACGAGGGGCTATTCTGCGCGCCGCTGGCGGCTTTTCAACGCCCGCTCGGAGGAGACCTGGATGACCCATCACACGTTCACGTTCGCGGCGCTCGCGGCGCTCACCCTCTCTGGCTGTTCAGACAAGGACGGGGATTCTGGCGGAGCCACCACCAGCGTGACCACCACGACCACCACGACCACGGGCACCACGGGCACCACTCCTGAGTACTTCGAGCCCGACTACATGGTGGTCGAGTTCGCCAACGCGATTCAAGACAGCCAGATGAGCGGCTACTCCTACCAGGGCCACGAGTACCCCACGCAGATGCTCATCGGCATGATCGACAGCGCTGCCTGGACCGGCTGGGATGACGCCTACAACGGCTGCTACATCGGCATCTACCCCCCGGATGAGGCGCTCGCGCTCGACTCCGGCTTCACCGACATCGGCGCATGGGCCGGCTGGAGCTTCGCTGGGGCCGAGTCCGAGACCAGCTGGGGCGGCGCCTGCGACGACCTCGATCCGAGCGCCTGGGGCTCCGGCGACGAGCTCGCGGCCAGCTTCGGCGCGCTGAACTGGGGCTGGGGAATCGGACCGGTCCTCGACGAGTGGACCAGCGACGTCAAGGGCATCTACGGCGATCACTACGCCGACTACGAGCCCTCCATGGCCACCGGCTATCTCTACCACGAGATGTTCGGAAGCGGCGAGTACACCGAGTTCTTCCTGACCCTCGCGTTCGAGATGAACAAGGCGGGAGAGCCCGTGGTGGATGCCGACGGCTACCTGCAGCTCATGGACATCTCCGGGAAGGACTACCCCCCGGACGGGTACTACAGCTCCAGCTTCTACTACGCGTTTGGCCTTCAGTAGACCGCGGTTCGGCGGCCGGGGGAGAGCGATGCGGGCGATGGGACTCGCAGCGTCGCTCGCCGCGTTTGGCTGCGCGCGAGACGAGGCCCGCTGGGCGCTCCAGCACGCCACCATCGACTCGGCGGCGTCTGCGGAGGCGTTCAGCGGCTATCAGGTGTGGGAGTTGTTCTCCAAGCGCTGGCGAAAGAAGCGCAAGGAGAAATTCCACATCTGCGCACGGGTGCAGGAGATCGCGGGTGAAGCGACGGGGGAGCTCTCCGGCTGCGATGGCTGCACGGAGACCTTCGAGCTGACCGTCGCCAACCTGGAGAGCGACTGCGACGCAGAGCAGGCCAGCGTCTCCGTTCCGACGCACTTCGGGTTCGGGACGGTGCCAGAAGATCTCCGGGAGGACAGCCCCTACCCGGGGCAGACCCTGGGCTGGTACGTGAGCTTCGACGGCCAGAGCGCGGAGATCCTCGGCTACGCCTGGAACGAGGGGCTCGATCTGGGTGAGGTTGTCGATGACCCGGGCTGGACCGGCGACCAGCGCTACATCCTCTGGCCGGCCTACGCCTGGGAGCTGTGAGACCACCGCGGTCATGCTAAGGTGGGGCCATCGGGGCGGACCGGAGCGTGATCATGCGGACGACCTACGTCTGCTCTCTTCTCCTGCTCTCCGTGGGCTGCTACAACAGCGCCGATGCGGATGATGCTGCCGAAGCGAGCATAGACGACAGCTCGAACAGCTCCCCGCTGGCCGGAGGCTCCTCATCCGAGACAGATCTGGATGAGATCTGGTGGCGCCTCTCCGCCGATATCGAGCTGCTCGATGGCGATCCAATCGCCGTGGAGAGCACGCTCTACGTGACGCTCCAGGATGGCGACGGGGCGGCGCTGTGTGAGGTTGAGGCGGCGCTGACCACCTCGGATACCGAGGAGGTCCCCGATCCCCTGCTGCTGACCTGGTGGACGCTCTCCCCCGATGACTGGACCGGCACCTGCATCGACGGGGGCGAGGACGTCACGCCGATCACACCGCCGGAGCTGGACCCGGTGCAGATCGGGTTCGGGGAGCTCCACTCGGAGATCCGCGCGGTGCTGGAGTCGTCAGACGCGGGAGGCGCCGTCGAGACGCTCAACGGTGCGTATGCGTCGATCGATGGCGCTGAGATCGTGGTGTACGGCGTCGCGGGGACCGCGGGTGCCTACGCTGGGGAGGAGGGGCCCGCTGACGTCACGCCCCTCGCTGACGGGACGTGGAGCGTCGCCGCGCTGTACGCCTTCCGCTACACGCGCTGACGAGGGGCTCACAGCGGTACGGTCGGCGTGAAGAGACCTGTCTCGGGGCAGTAGCGCCAGTCGGGAGCCGCCTCCTGCGTCGGCCCGGACCGGCAGTCCGTGAGCACACCCCCGACCCCAGGCACCAGCGGATTGTCCGGGAGACCATCGGGGAGCACCGGTAGCCCTGCGACCTCGCCCTCCAGACGATCTGCGGGGATGGGCGCCCCGTGGCGTGCGCGGGCCGCGGCCACTTCGGCGGTCATGCGCGCCGCGAGGGACCGGAGATCGGACATCTCGTCGGCGGTCGGTGGGCGGGGCAGCGCTGGTGGGGTCGGCGGGGTATCGGGCGGTACCGGACCCCGCAGGGACATCGATGAAACCGCGAGACTACCGATGACAGCAGCGATCCAGAGGAGTTTCTCCATGGCGACCACCCTCAGATGTACAGGGGTTGAAGAGGGGATATCGGCTTGGAGTCGGACAAAATGTGTCTTGCCAACCAGAAATTTGTCCTCCGGACTGTTTCTGACCTGACCATTTCCTCCAACCTCGGGTAGGCTGATTCTCCGTTCAGGATGAGACCATGACCCACCACACACTCCCCTCCCCCTCCCTCAACATTCCGCGCATTCGCCAGAACCGCGACGGAGCAATTGTCATCACCTCCTGGGGTGAAATTGAAGGCCAGATCCTCCGCGCAGGTGATCACCTCCTCCTCGGCGCCGCAGAGGTCGGTCGTCTGCTGCTGCTCGTCCCGCGGGGCCACGGCCGGCCCATGCTCGGGCGCCGTAACGGGACGCAGCTCTTCGCCGAGCCCAGCGGCGTTCGGGCCTCCGAGACGCGCTGGCAGGTCGCTGGCGGGGTCTCGTCCGTCGAGCGGCGTCTTGAGCGCGGCGGTGCCTTCGGCGGGCGCTGGCACGTGACCACCCGGGTGGTTCCGCTCCAGGCCTCCACGCCGGCCGCGCTGCGAGCAGCGCGCGAGCTGTTCGTCGGCGGCTGGATGGAGGGTCACGCCCTCGGCCCGTTCTTCCTGCGCGCGGCTGTCACGCCGGAGCGCCTGGGCGTCGGCCTCGCGGTCGGTCTCGCTGCCACTCCGGAGCGCTCCGAGGCCCTCGCGGTCGAGGCCCGGAATGGCTGGCTGCGCTTCGACGTGCTGTCCTCTGGCGGGCAGGTCATCGCGGGGCCATGGAGCGCCCAGGAGGAGGAGCAGCGGCAGGTGATGCTGTTCGACAGCCCACAGACAAAGCTGTTTGGATGACGGCGGCACTCCACCCGAGGGCGGCACCTCGCCCGAGGCCCTGACAGCCTGCAACGCAGACCCCTGGAAGGTCATCCCAGGGGAGCGGAACCAGCCCGTCAGACACATCCGCGGGAGCTTCCTCAACTGGAACTCCTCACAACAGGAGCTCTTCAGCAGGCCTCTCAGCAGAAGCCTCTCAGCAGAAGCCTCTCAGCAGAAGCCTCTCAGCAGAAGCCTCTCAGCAGAAGCCTCTCAGCGGAAGTCCCCCAGCAGAAATCCCTCTCAGGGTCTCCCTCTCAGTATCTCTGTGAACTTCCTTCGCGGGCTCCCACCACGGGGCTCTCTACAAGAGAGGGCCCCCATGGTCGGGGGCCCTGTAGAGGGAACACTGTGTAGAGGGAACACTGTGTGGGCCCCTGCGCATCAGGTTCTCGAGGGTCAGAGCGACCCTTGAGACAGACGGCTCAGGAACATCCGCTGGTGGCGCCACAGTTGAAGCACTTGTAGCAGCTCCCGGACCGCACCATGATCGAGCCGCAGGCGTGGCAGGGCGGAGAGTCGCTCTGGGCCATGAAGACGCTCTGTTCCAGATCGGGGGTGTCGTTCACGGCGGCACCGAGGGACTGCTGCGCCGGCTGCGGCAAGGGCGTCTCGAGCTCACCGGACTGCTCCTCCTGGATGAACCGCAGCTCAAGCCAACGGAAGATGTAGTCCATGATGCTCTTCGCGATCGGAATCTCGCTGTTCCCGGTGAAGCCCGACGGCTCGAACCGCATGTGGCAGAACTTGCGCGCGAGGGCTTCGAGCGGCACGCCGTACTGCAGCGCGAGGCTCACCGAGGTCGCGAAGGCGTCCATCAGACCGGAGATCGTCGAACCCTCCTTCGCCATCACCAGGAAGATCTCGCCGGGCTTGCCGTCCGCGTACATGCCCACCGTGATGTACCCGTCGTGACCGGCGATGGAGAACTTGTGGGTGATGGCGCGGCGCTCGTTGGGGAGCTTGCGGCGGGTCGGGCGGTACTCAACGACCTTGGTGTCCTTCTGCGTGTCCTCATCGAGACCGGTGTTCAGCGGCTGCGTGCGCTTGCAGCCGTCGCGGTAGATCGCCACCGCCTTCAGCCCTGCCCGCCAGCTGGTCATGTACAGCTCAGCGATCTGCTCGGGGGTCGCCTCGTTTGGCACATTGACCGTCTTGGAGATGGCGCCGCTGAGGAACGGCTGCGCGGCGGCCATCATCTTGATGTGTCCGATCGGCTTCAAGAAGCGCTGCCCGTTGCGGGGCTTGAAGGCGCACTCGAACACGGGCAGGTGCTCGTCCTTGAGGAAGGGCGCCCCCTCGATCGTGTCGTGGGTCTCCAGGTACGCGCCGATCGCTGCCTGCTCGGTGGGCGAGTAGCCCAGCCGGTCCAGCGCGAGCGGCACGGTCTGGTTGATGATCTTCATCAGACCGCCGCCGACGAGCTTCTTGTACTTCACGAGGGCGATGTCGGGCTCGATGCCGGTGGTGTCACAGTCCATCATGAACCCGATCGTCCCGGTGGGCGCGAGCACCGTCACCTGGCCGTTCCGGTAGCCGTGCTGCTTGCCGAGGCGCAGGCACTCGTCCCAGACCGCCACGGTGGCTTCGTTGAGGGCAGCGCTCACGCCCTCGCCCGTCAGGTCTCGCGCCGCCTGGCGATGCTTTCCGATCACGCGCAGCATCGGCAGCCGGTTGCGGCCGTACCCGGCGAAGGGCTCGCGCACCTCCGAGAGGCGGGCAGACTGGCTGAAGGCCTCGCCGTGCATCAGCGAGGTGATCGCCGACGCCAGGTTACGTCCGTCGTCGCTGTCGTACGACATCCCCGAGGCCATCAGGAGCGCGCCGAGGTTGGCGTACCCCAGACCCAGCGGGCGGTAGTCGTGGGAGTTGCGGGCGATCTGCGGCGTCGGGTAGCTGGCGCGGTCGACCAGGATGTCCTGCGCGGTGATCGTGGTGCGCACCGCCGCGCGGAACCGCTCGACATCGAACGCTCCGCTCTCGTCGCGGAACTTCATCAGGTTCAGGCTCGCCAGGTTGCAGGCCGAGTCGTTCAGGAACATGTACTCCGAGCACGGATTCGACGCGTAGATGCGGTCGGTGTTGATGCACGGGTGCCAGTCGTTGATCGTGGTGTCGAACTGCAGTCCGGGATCGCCGCACAGCCACGTCGCCTGGCAGAGCTCGTTCATCAGCTCGCGGGCGCGGAAGGTCTGCATGATCTCGCCGTCGGTCACCGCGCGGGTGTGCCACTCCTCGTCAGCCTCTACCGCCCGCATGAAGGCGTCGGTGACGCGCACCGAGTGGTTGGCGTTCTGGAAGAACACCGAGTCATACGCGCCGCCCTGCACGTTGAAGCCGCCATCGTAGCCGGCGTCGATCAGCGCCCACGCCTTGCGCTCCTCGGTGGCCTTGCAGGTGATGAAGTCGGCGATGTCGGGATGGTCGATGTCCAGGATGACCATCTTGGCCGCCCGGCGGGTCTTGCCGCCGCTCTTGATCACGCCCGCGAAGGCGTCGAAGCCGCGCATGAAGCTCACGGGCCCGCTGGCGGTGCCGCCGCCCCGGAGGAGCTCACGGCTGGAGCGGATCGGAGAGAGGTTGGAGCCCGCTCCCGAGCCCCACTTGAACAGCATCCCCTCGGTCTTCGCCAGCCCGAGGATGCTCCCCATGGTGTCATCGACGGAGTTGATGAAGCATGCGGAGCACTGGGGGTGCTCCTCTTCGCCGACGTTGAACCACACGGGGCTGTTGAAGGCCATGTGCTGGTGCAGGCACAGCCAGATCAGATCCGCGCGGAAGGCCTCGGCGTCGTCACGGGTGGCGAAGTAGCCGTCGGCCAGGCCCCAGTCGGTGATGGTGTTGCAGACCCGACCGATGAGCTGGCGGATGCTGGATTCCCGTCCAGAGGTGCCCACGTGGCCGCGGAAGTACTTCGACACCACCACGTTGGTCGCCGTCTGGCTCCACGAGCGCGGAACCTCAACGCCCCGCTGCTCGAACACCGTCTCGCCGTTGGCGTCGGTGATGACCGCTTCGCGCTGCTCCCACTGCACCGTCTTCCAGACATCTGTGTCGGCGGGCGCGAAGGCCCGCGTCCAGCTCAGGCTGCTGACGTCGGTCGACGGTACTGCGACGATGGGGGCCGAAGGGGTTCTGATTTCCATGATTCGCCTCGGAGTGGACGGACGGAGGTTTGGTGCGGACACAGGTCGAGCCCCGGCTGGGGATGGCCGCTGTCCGGACGGGTCGTCGTGCGCCCCTTGGGACGCCGACTGGGGGAGGAGGCCGACAGCGCTGGTGCCCGCCGGCGGGTTGGGGATGCCGGTATTCGGTGCCCGGCTCTTCCTTGTTTTAGCGGTGGATTTCGGGGGGGTCAACCACGAGATGTGCGGCCTGTCCGGGGTTCAACCCCCCATATGTAGTGGTCTGCTCTCTTGTGGAAAACCCCGCACCACCCCCGGGGATCCCGGCGGTCGGGGGATCCCCGAACCGAAACCATTATGGGAAACTCGATGGATGGCGGGCGACGGGTCGCGCGTCGGGACCGATCCCTGACAGCTTGTGGAAAACCCTGTGAACATCGATCATCTGGCAGCGCGATGATCGACTGGAGCGGGTCATTCTCACCACGCGCCGCGACCTCCGCGTGGTCTGGAGCCCACCCCGAATGAGCGGATCCCGCGGTGATCGGTGGCTGCGGCGCGCGGTGAAGGGGGAGCGCCTCTCGGTGGCGCTTCGGTTCTCTCCCACGCCGATCCGGGTGCGGGCGCTGCGAGAGATCTGGCGGGCTGGCCGCACCGGCGCCGTTCCCCTGGTCCCCGCTCTCCTGCAGCACCCCGCGCCAGGGGTCCGCAGGGCCGCGGCGCTCGTGCTGGGTCATCTGGGCGGCCGTGCCCATATCGACACGCTGCTCGGCCACGCGATCTCGGAACCCACGGATGAGGCGCGCCTCGCGCTGGCGGCCGCCGCGGTCCGTCTGGGGCTCCCTCCGGCGGAGGGCTGGACCGTCGTCGCCTCCTGGGCCCGACGCACCATCGCCACCTGGTACGGGCGGCGCGACGCCGCAGCGGCCGTCGGTGTGGGCCCCTCCGAGCGGGCCCGCCGATGGCTCGAGCTGCTCGATCCCCTCTCTTCGGCCGTCGCGCCGGATCGCGTGCGGCCACGGGCGGCGGCAGAGGTGCGACCCCTGCTCATGGAGCGCCTACGCGCGGACCCGGAGGACCGACCGACGCTGCTGGCGCTGGGCGCGCAGGGGCACCCCGACGACCTCGCGCGGCTGCTGGAGCGTCTGAAGTCCGACGGTCGCAGGGCCACGCACGCGGTGACCACGGCCCTCGGTCACCACGGGGATCCCCGATCGCTGCGCGTGCTGGCGCGCGCGATGCGGGCGATGGACGTCGATCCGGGCTTCGGCTTCACCAGCCGACGGCTGGCGGGCGTCGCCCTCGGGCAGCTCGGCCTGCCCGGAGTGGGCGCGGCGCTCCGCAGGGCGCTCGAGACCGAGGCGCTGGAATTCGAAGGGCGCCCCGGCGCGGGGCTGGGGATCCAGTTCCCGGTTCGCAGCGCGCTCCTCTACGCCCTCGGCGAGTGCGGCGATCGAGCCGCTGCCCAGGTGCTGGCGGGGTACCTGGGAAACACCCACGGCTCCGCGCTGGGCGGCTTCTATCTTCCTGCGATGGACGCCCTCGTCAAGATCGGCGTTCCTGGGCCGGTGGTGCCGCTGCTAGGAGGCGATGAGCTGGTGGTGGCGAACGCCCTGGGGGTGCTGGGTGCGATGGGAGAGCGCGCGCGCGTGCGCCCGTTCCTCACCGACCCGCGTCCGCGGGTGGCCGCCGCAGCGCGCGTGGCGCTCGGCGAGCCGCCTCAGACGGGCGCGCTGCTCAGTCCGACTCCGACGACGACGTAGGCGTGCCCGAGGCTAGGCCGTCGTAGCGGTCCATCTCGGTTGAGTTCACGCGGGACATGCCGCTGCGCGAGAGGATCACCGAGAAGTTCTCGGCCCGCCCCTTCGCGTTGGAGATCTCGTTCACGAAGGTGATCGTGATGTGGCCGTCGGTGAAGTCGCCCACGGGGTTGGAGACGAAGCCCCGCGAGTTGAACACGATGCGGTTGGAATTCCCCGAGCCCGGCCCGGTGATGGTGCCCCAGTCGGAGATCGAGACGCGGCGCGAGTAGTACTGGCTGTCCTCGTCGGCCAGATCGATGGTCCCCTCGTAGCGGGAGTCATCGGAGCCGTCGTCCTCGGCGTCGATGGGCAGGTAGTCCCAGGAAGAGCTCTCCAGGGAGGAGTCTCCGAGTCCCACCCAGTACTCGCCGTAGTTGGTCTCGGGAGAGGTGAGATCGGAGTCGTACGAGAGCATCCAGATGGAGCACTCCCTGCCCGATCGCACGGCGATGTTCCGGCACTGCTGCATGTGGCTCGACAGGGTCATCGCCGCCTTGCGGGTGCGGAACCGCGGGATCATCTCGTCGGACAGGCCGATCCCGATGCTGGTCAGCACCAGCGCGATGCCAACCGTCACGACGATCTCCAGGAGGGTGAACCCGCGACGGGGATGACGGACGAGCATGGTGAACCCCGGAAGGTGTCTTCTACCAGCATATCGCCCGCGGGCGTCGGTATCCGAATAGGAAGCGCGCGGAGCACGAGATGTTGCCTGCCCACTCCCCTTCCACGCGGTCGTCCGACGCCGCACCATGGATCGCGGGCCTCTCCCTCGGCGGCGGCGTCATCGGTCTCGCGATCGGCAGCACAGGGCTGCTCTGCGCCAGCGCACTCATCCTCGGCGTCGTCATCGGGAGCATCGCGCAGGCGCGGCGCTTCGCAGGCCCTATGGAGGCGCTTGGTGACCACGGGGCGGCGCTGGCGCAGCAGATCACCGACGGGCGTGCGGAGCAGGCGACGCTGACGCTCACCCGCGACGCTGTCTTCGACGCTCTCGGAGAGGGCGTGATCGTGGTGGACTCACACGGGGCTCCACAGGTCGTCAATTCCGCCGCCGGGGCCCTGCTCGCCGTGCCGCTGGAGCGCGCGCGTCCCCGCGAGTGGGCCGCTCGCTGCGGTTTCCGCGCCAGCCCCGAAGACGACGAGACCCTGCCGCCAGAAGACGTCGCATTGATCGCCGCGCTCGGCGGCGGAGAGCCAGCTCGACAGGAGCTGTTCATCCGCAACGAGGGGCGCCCGGAGGGGCTGTGGCTGGCCGTCACCGCGAGCCCCATCCGCGGCCCGGACGGGGAACTCCGCGGAGGCGTCGTGGTGCTGCGCGACATCAGCTCGCAGCGGACGGCGGAGATCTCCACGCGGATGCTCCAGGAGGTCCACCATCGGGTGAAGAACAACCTGCAGGTGGTCCAGGGGCTGCTCGACCTGCAGGCGCGTCGCATCGCCGATCCAACGGCCGTCTCTGCGCTCCGCGAGAGCCGCTCGCGGATCCGCGCGATGGCGAGCATGCACGAGCAGCTCTACCGCGATCCCGGGGAGGAGGGGCTCGACTTTCGCGCCTGGCTGGAGCGGATGATCGGCGACGTTCGGCAGGGGTACGACATCGATCCGAGCAGGATCTCGCTCGAGCTGGAGGCGGACCCGGTCAAGCTGAGCATGGACGTCTCCGTCCCCACGGGGCTCGCGGTACACGAGCTGGTCACCAACGCTCTCCAGCACGCCTTCCCCGGCGGGCGCACAGGGAAGGTCCGCGTCACGCTCCGCTCTGACGGCGATTTTCATGAGATCTCCGTCGCCGACGACGGCGCGGGTCTCCCCGCGGGAATGGACTTCCGGCGCTCGCGTTCGCTGGGCCTGCACCTCGTCGTCGGACTGGTTCGCCAGATTCGGGGCGTTCTGTCCTGTGTTAGCGAGGGGGGAACCGACTTTCGGATCTCGTTCAGAGACAACCGCGGAGGACCGAAGCCCATGAGGCAGGGGTGACCACCAGCGAGATCCTGATCGTCGAGGATGAGTTCGTGGTGGCGGCACACATCGAGGCCTGCCTCACATCGCTGGGCTACACGGTCGTCGATATCGCCGATGAGCGCGATCAGGCCATCGCGCTGGCGCAGGAGCTTCGCCCCGATCTGGTGCTGATGGACATCCACCTGGCGTCGGGGCCGATGACCGGCATCGAGGCGGCCGCGGAGATCACCGGGCGCTTCGGCATCCCCATCATCTACCTCACCGCCCACTCCGATCCCTACACCCTGGAGCGCGCCAAGAAGACCGAGCCGCACGGCTACCTGCTCAAGCCCTTCGCGGAGCGTGAGCTGTTCTCCGCCATCGAGACGGCGCTGTTCAAGGCGAACCTCGAGCGCAGGCTCCACGAGCGCACCGAGTGGCTGACGACCGCTCTCCGCAGCATCGGCGAGGGGGTGATCGCCACCGACGAGCGGGGCCTCGTGAAGATGATCAACCGCGTCGCCGAGGAGCTGCTGGGCGTCCCGCAGGACGCCGCGATCGGCCGACCGCTCGACCAGCTCCTCCGCGCCGTCCGCGCCGGGGATCGCGCGCCCCTCCGCGGTCTCGCGGAGCGGGTCCTCGCCACCGAGGCGCCCGCGTCGTTTCCGCGCGAGTGCCTCCTGCGGGTTCCCGGAGCAGAGCGGCAGATCGCCGCGCGCGGGGCGCCGATCCACGACACCCGGGGGCGGGTGAGTGGCGTCGTGGTCGTCTTTCGGGACGTCACCGCCGAGCGGCGCGCAGAGGCGCAGCTCCAGATGGTCGAGCGGCTGAAGTCTGTCGGGGTGCTCGCCGGTGGCATCGCGCACGACTTCAACAACATGCTCTCGGGCATCATGATGCACGCCTCGCTGGGGCGCCTGCGCGCGCACGATCGCAAGGCCGCCGCCGCCATCTTCGAGAAGATCGAGGAGAGCTGCGATCGCGCCCGACGCCTCACCCGTCAGCTCCTGACGTTCTCCTCGGGCGGCGCGCCGGTCCGGCAGTCGTCGTCGCTCGAGCCGATCGCCCGGAGCAGCGCCGAGTTCGCCCTGCGGGGACGCTCGGCCCGTCTCCTGGTTTGCGCAGACCCCGGTCTATGGCCCGCGAAGGTCGACGCGGGGCAGATCGGTCAGGTCATCACCAACCTCGTGCTCAACGCCGACGCCGCCATGCCGGGTGGGGGCGAGGTGCGGGTCTCGCTCTCCAATCACACCAGCGCCGCCGACGACGAGCTGAGCGCGGGGCGCTACGTGGTCATCGCCGTGTCCGACAGCGGCGTGGGGATCCCCGAAGACGCCATCGGGCGCGTCTTCGAGCCGTACTTCACCACGCGCGAGTCCGGGCAGGGGCTGGGGCTCGCCAGCAGCTACTCCATCGTGCGCGCGCACGCGGGCGCGCTGCGGGTGGAGAGCACCCAGGGTGTCGGGAGCACGTTCCGCGTGTTCCTCCCCGCGAGCGTCGACGCCCCCGCCGAGCACGACCCCGCTGGCGGCAGCGCGCTGCCCTCCGGCGACGGCCGCCGCATCCTGGTGATGGATGACGACCAGACGATCGCAGAGGGAACGACGGCGATCCTGGAGGCCCTGGGGTACCGGGTGGTCTCCTGTGGTGACGGCCACACGGCGCTCGCCTGCTACGCCGAGGCGCGTCGGATGGGCGATGGGTTTGGTTTGGTGATCGCCGACCTCACGGTGCCGGGCGGCGGCGGCGGGCTGGAGATGCTGCGCCGGATGAAGGTGCTGTTCCCCGAGGCCCGCGTGATCGCCTCCAGCGGCTACGCGGACGGGCCCGTGATGTCCGATCATGCGGCGCTGGGGTTCGTGGACGTGCTCGCCAAGCCCTACTCGCTGAATCAGCTCGCAGACGTCGTCGCGAGCAACCTCCCGTCGTGACCATCCAGCGCGACCGTCGCCCCGCGCGGGCCCCCGCCGCGGTTGACGTCGCGGTTCACCCGCGATAGCCGGGGCCGTCCGCGTCCGATCGCGATCCCGCGCAAGCGCCGCCTGGTGGATCGCCCTGACGCCTGCCATGTGCATGAGGAACCCCAATGGCTCGCTACACCGGCCCCCGTCTCAAGGTCTGCCGTCAGCTCGGCACCATCCTGCCCGGGCTCACTTCGAAGTCCACGCTCGTCCGCCCCTACCCCCCGGGACAGCACGGCACCCGCCGCCGCGGCAAGGTCTCCGACTACAAACTCCGCCTCATCGAGAAGCAGAAGCTCCGCTTCCACTTCGGCGTGCTGGAGCGGCAGTTCAAGCGCTACGTCAAGCGCGCCAACCGCGCCAAGGGGCCGACCGGCGAGAACCTGATCACGCTCCTCGAGTCGCGCCTCGACAACGTGGTGTGGCGCCTCGGCCTCGCGCCCACCATCCCCGCCGCTCGCCAGCTCGTGGTGCACGGTCACGTCCTGGTGGAGGGCCGGCGGGTCGATCGCCCCAGCTTCCAGGTGGCCGTGGGTCAGACCATCGGCGTGAAGGAGCGCAGCCGCAAGAAGCCCTTCATCCAGGAGGCGCTCGAGCAGTCCACCTCCCGCGCGCGTCCGGCCCACCTCGAGTTCGATCCGGCCAAGGCCGAGGGTCGCATGGTGACCCGCCCCGGGCTCACCGAGCTGCCCTTCGAGGTCAACACCCAGGCCGTCGTTGAGTACTACAGCCAGCAGCTCTGATTCCCGGTAGCTCTGTTTTCCAGCAGCTCTGTTTTCCAGCGGCTCTGATTCCCGGTAGGCATCGGGTCATCGGAGCTTTGATGTCTGGGCGCATGGGCTCCGAAACGAAGGGGAATTATTATAATTTATAGTATTTCCTTTCTGTCGGGACCTGCCAACGGCGGGGGCCGCACTGCTGCACGATGCGGGCACTCGGACTGATCACGAGCGCGGTCGCGCTGCATGGCTGCGCGCGGTCACGCCCTCCGGAGAGCGGCGGAAGAGCGGTCATCGACCGTGATCGCGAGGTCGTCGCTCGCATCTCGTTCGAGGGCAACAGCGGTCGCTGGCAAGGACGCGCGGACTACAACCTGCGCGGCGCCATCGATCAGGGGCAGAACCCCCCCCTCGTGTGGGTCAAGCCACGCCCGCGTCGCGTGTACCTGGACGAGGACACCCTCCGGCGCGACGCGTGGCGTCTGGAGACCTGGTACGCGCACCGCGGCTACTTCGACGCGCGGTTCGTCGGCTGGGATGTCAGCCGGGTGCGTGAGCCGCGCGCGGTGCTGTTCTGGAAGCTCCCCGCCCGCGTGAAGATCGTCGGGCACATCGACGCGCGCAGCCCCTACCCCATCCGCGAGGTCTCATGGAGGGGGCTCGACGCCATCAAGGTGACGCTGGGGCGGCTGGAGCGAAGCGCCGCACTGCAGCCCGGAGAGGTCTTTCAACTGACAGACCTGCAGGACACGGTGGCGGTGGCCGCGGATCACCTCGCAAACCAGGGCTATCCGGCGGTCGAGATCACCCACCGGGTTGACGTGTGGCCCTCAGAAGACGCGGTGGATGTCTCGCTCGACGTCGAGCTGGGGCCGCTGTGTGACTTCGGCGAGACCGTGCTCTCCGGAGAGTTCACGGTCCCGAAAGCGCTGATCCACGCGGAGCTGGATGAGCTGCTGGTGCCGGGCGAGCGCTACTCCTCGCGCACCCTCGCCCGCGCGCAGCGGCGCCTGTTCGCGCTGGGGGCCTTCTCGGTGGTGTCCATCACCCCCGACGTCGCCAAAATCAAAGATGATCGCGTGCCCATCCGGGTGCAGCTCACCCAGAGCAAGGCGCGGCAGATCCGCGCGGGGTTCGGCGGTGACTTCGAGAGCGGCCGGCGCGAGGTCCACGCCAGCGTGGAATTCGAGCAGGTCAACCTGTTCGAGCGGCTCGTCCGCCTGCGCACCTAGACGCAGCCGGGCGACACCTGCCTCACCCCCGACTTCGACGACTCCGAGACGCTCACCGAGGAGCTGGTGACCGAGGCGGTCCCCACCGTCGCCTTCGACACCGAGCTGTCGGTTCCGGTGGGGCTGAAGATCCCCGTGCTGCCCTCCCAGCGGTGGCGGATCGGCACCGACTTCCGGTTCGAGCTGGGCGTCGAGGAGGGCTACCGGTTCGCGTCTCCGGAGTTCTCGCCGTCGCTCACCGGACGGCTGGGGCGAAACGTCACAGTGACGCGCGCCTACCACCTGCGCTACTTCGACTACCTCGAGCTGGAGCTGGACTGCTCGGCCTTCAGCAGCGCCGCGCTGGGCCTGGACTGCTCCGATCCGTACCTCCTGTCCTACCTCTCGCAGCAGGTCACCGTTGACTCGCGGGACGATCCCATCAACCCGCGCAAGGGGATGTACGGCATCTACGAGGTCGCAGAGTCGTCGGAGGTGCTGGGCAGCCAGTACAATTTCCTGCGGTTCACCGTCGATCAGCGGGGCTACGTGCCGCTCCGGGGTCTTCGGAACTTCCTGCCGGTGCTGCTCCGCAGCAGCGTGGGCCTGCGCGTCGGCACGGGCGTGATCTTTCCGTACGGCGACGATCCAGAGCTGGCGCGGGTGCCCTACGCCGAGCGCCTCACGCTGGGCGGCTCCACCAGCGTCCGCGGCTGGACGATCGACCACCTGGGCCCCTACATCTGCGATCCGGACGAGGCCGAGACGGACTGCGAGAGCGCGCTGGGGGTCAGCCAGCCGGACGACGAGATCCTGCCAATCGGCGGGCTCGCGTCGCTCTATGGGGCGTCTGAGCTGCGGTTCTACCTGCCGCGCTGGGAGGCGCTGGGCATCGTGCTGTTCACCGACGTCGGGATGGTCTGGGAGGAGCCGGGAGACCTGCGGCTGCGGCAGCTCCAGCGCTCGATCGGCCTCGGCGGACGGTATCGTACGGAGCTGGGACCGCTGCGGATCGACGTGGCGCGACGGATGGGAGCCGAGCCCATGTTCGCCCAGGAAGACCGCTGGGCCTTCCACTTCTCGCTCTCAGAAGCTTTCTGAGATGGGGCTTTCTGAGATGGAACCGGTGGGTCGCTCCGAGCCGCACAGGGAGCCGCGTCCGAGGCGCCGCTGGCTGCGCTGGTTGGCGCTGGTGGGGGCGGCGGTCGGCGGCGGCGTGGTGGCCCTGGCGCTGGGCGCGGGCCTCTACATGCGCTCACCGGCGGGACTCGAGCGCGCGCGGGTGCTGATCGAGGAGGAGGCCAGCGCGTCGATGCCCGGAGCGGACCTGCGGGTGGGTCGGCTGCAGGTGGTCTTCCGCAAGGGCCTGTTCATCGAGGGCGTCGCGCTGGTGGACCCCGCTGGCCGGCCGCTGATCGCGCTGGACGAGCTGGTTGTGAAGATCGCTCCCCTCCAGCTCCTGGGCCGGCGGGTGACCCTGCGCGAGGTGACGATCTCGGGGCTGCGGGTGATCGCCACGCCCGGCCCTGACGGCACCCTCGATCTCGCCTCCGCGTTCAGCAGCGGCGACGACAGCCCAGCCGAGCCGGAGCCCTGGAGCGGCATCGGGCCGTGGACGGTGGAGGTCGAGCGGCTGCGCCTGCAGGACGGCGCGTTCACGCTGGCCGATCCGGAGGCGCCGGTGTCGGTGCCGCGCGTCGGGCTGGACGCGGCCCTCTCGGTCAGCGGACGCCAGGCCGACGTGACGATGCATCGCCTCGCCGTGGGCATCGCGGAGCCCTTGAAGCAGCGCCTGGAGCTGCGCGGGGGTTTGGGCTACGACGACGGGCACCTGTTCGCGGACGCGCTGCGCCTGTCCCTGGGCGACAGCCACCTGCAGCTCACCGGGTGGGTGCGGAAGGTCGAGACCGATCCCGGCCTCGGCCTGACCATCGACAGCGCGCATGTGGCCCCGGAAGACGTCGCCTCTCTGGCGGGCGACGAGGTGCTGCGGCGTCCGCTGGATCTGACGGGGCAGATCTCCGGGCCGCTGGATGACCTGGAGCTGGTCGCGGACGCACGGACGGACGGGGCGGGTGGGCTGCATCTGGTGGCCGGCGCGAACACCACCGTGACGCCCCTCATCTGGCGCGCGCGCGCCGAGACCGACGGCCTGTCTCTGGATCGCCTGCTGACCTCCGTCACCGAGCGGGTGCACCTCGACACCGCGATCCGCGCAGAAGGCGTCGGCACCTCCTGGCCCGACGCGTTGACCGCGGGCTTCTCGGTCGCCAGCGGCGAGCAGATCATCTGGGGGGAGCCCGTGCGCGCGCTGACCCTGGAGGGACGCGTGGCGGGCGGCGTGGTGCATCTGGCTCGCGCAGAGGTGGCGCATGGGCTGGGGACCGCGAGCCTCTCCGGGAGCGTCGATCCGCTGGCCTCCACCGCGGACGTCGAGGTGACTGCGGCGATCCCCACGCTCGCGGAGCTGCGGCGCTTCGAGCTCCCGGGCTACCGCGGGCGGGTGGACTATGCCGGGCCAGTCACCGTCGACTGGAGCGATGCAGAGACGGTAGCGGTGGTGGCAGAGGGGCGGCTGGACGTCGCGCGCGTGGTCTCTCCCGACGTGCAGATCGGCCGCGCGGGGGGACCGCTGAAGGTGAAGGTGGTCGGGGAGGCCGTGACCGCGAGCGGCTGGATCCGCGCCTCCGATGTCCTCGCGGGGGGCGTGGGGGTGGCGTCGGTGGAGGGAACGTGGTCTACGCAGGTCGCCCCCGGTGGTGCGGTGGCGGTGCAGGCTCAGCTCGAAGCGGGCGACGTCACGGCCGGCGATGGAGCGCTGGAGATCTCGCGCACGAAGGGCACCACCCGCGTCTCGGTCGCTCCCTCGGGGGCGGTCGCGGTGAAGGCCGATCTCGATCTCAGCGAGCTGCTGCTGGGCCCCGAGCGCGTCGCGGTGGACGGCGGCCCCGTCTCCATGGAGTACACCGGCGACGGCGTGATCGCGCGGTTCGATCTCGATCGCAGCGAGCGCCCGGTGTTCCACGGACTCATCAGCGCGGACCTCGCCACGCAGACCTGGGAGATCCGCGATCTGGTGCTGGCCCCCGACAGCCACACCCCCGTGCGCTCTGACGAGCCCGTGCGCTTCCGGCTCACCGACGGAGGGATCCGCGACATCCAGCTCGCCGTCGGCGGCGAGCACGGCGGCGTGCACATCTCGGGCGACTGGCTCCCGGCGGGCACCGCGGGCACCGACCTCACGGCTCGCGTCGATGAGCTGCATCTGCCGTGGGTGGTGCGCATCGCCACGCCGCATCTTCCGCCCGGGACGCTCCCGGACACCACGGGCCTGCACGGGGTGCTCGACGCGCAGGTCCACATCACGGGCGACGGCGCGGTGCTGCACCAGGACAGCCGCCTGCTCCTGCGCGACTTCTCCTACCCCGACGTCGCCGACGACCTGACGATCGCCGCGGAGTCGCGGGGGGTGCTGGACGCCCCAGCGTTCTCGGTGGATATCGCCGGGGACGGCGGGCCGCTCCTGGCGGCCGAGGGTCGGCTGCCGCTGGTGCTGGAGGGCGAGGTTGTGGGGCTGGACTGCGACGGTCAACTTCACCTGGACGCGATCGTCCCGCCCGGAGGGATGTCCCGCTTCATGGACGCGCTGCCGGCGGCGCCTCCGCTGGCGGGCGAGGCGAGCGCGGAGCTGCGGGCGAGCGGCGCGGCCTGCGATCCCGATCTGGATCTGGTGGCGGCGTGGAGCACCCCGCTGGCGGCGCGGCAGTTCCGGTTCGATCTGGAGCTGGTGCGCGACGGCGCAGATCTACTGCTGGAGGCCGCGGTCGAGGAGGACATGGTGCGGCGCGCGGAGATCCACGGGGCCGCGAAGACCCACCTTGGGGAGGTGCTGCGCTCGGTGGTCACCGGAACACCCGGGCCTCCCCTCGATGAGCCCGCCAGCTACGCCTCGGCTCTCCACCTGTCGGTGGTGCCGCTGGGCGTACCCGTGGAGGCGCTGCGTCCCTTCGTCGATCTGCCCCAGCAGATCGGCGGACGTATCTCCGGCGGCATGCTGCTCACCGGTCGCCTGGCCCGGCCGGTGCTCCAGGGCGGCCTGCAGTGGAGCGATGGTGAGATCGGCAAGGTGGACATCTCACACGGCACGGTCTCCCTCCTGCCCGCAGAGGGCGGCTACGAGCTGGACGGGCGGCTGGTGTTCTCGGGGGAGGGCGACGATGGGGAGCCGGAGGAGCTGGGCGATCTGGAGCTGGAGGGGTTCGTGCCCCTGGTGATCACGTCGGGCGTCGGCGAGACCACCCGCCTCGACCGCCCCGGCCTCGACATCGAGATCTCCGGCGCAGGCCTGCCCCTGATCACCACGTCCGGTCTCATCCCCGGGGTCTCCGAGGCCTCGGGGCTGCTGACGGTCGAGGGCGACGTGACCGGCACCCTCGCCGAGCCGCTGCCGAACCTCACGATCGAGCTCACCGACGGCGCCCTCGATGTGGCAGAGACGGGCGTGCAGTACACCGGCATCACCATGGACGCCGACGTCTCCCCCGACAGGATCATGCTGAACACGCTGATCATCGGCAGCAGGCCAAGGTACGCCAAGCTGGAGCGCATCCTCGGCGGCAGCAACGAGCTGCGCATAAACGGCGCGGTGCTGCTCGATCACCTTACCCCCGGCCGGTTCCAACTCAAGGTGTACGCGGACGGCTTCCACGCGATGCACACGCCGTTGTTCTCCGCGCAGCTGCTGTCTCGGGGAGACACCACCGTCACAGGGACGTGGCCCGACCTGATCGTCCGCGGCGAGATGGAGATGCTGGAGGGCGAGATCAACCTCGGCGAGTCGCTGTTCCTCGACGACAGCGCGCTGGAGCTCAACCCGGCGATTCGCGTACACAGGCGCGTAAAACCAACGCCGACGCGCGAGCTGATCGAGAGCGATCTCCTATCGACGCTCGACGCGGAGTTTCTGCTCTCGTTCACGCGCCCCGTCCCGGTCGGGGTGGTCTTCCCACTCAGCGCGGACTATGGGCGACTCGGCACCTCTCTCTCCACCGTCGAGGTGGAGGCGGAGATCACCTCCGACGAGCTGAACGTCGTGTGGAGCGACGGCGAGCCGGCCCTCTACGGCACGGTGGAGGTCGAGAGCGGGATGGCGACGCTGCTGGGCAGCGACTTCACGATCGAGGACGGCAGCGCGTTTGAGTTCATCGACGGCGCGATCGACGATCCGTTGATCCAACTCAAGGCAGAGCGGGAGACGCCGTACGGAGCGGTGTCCGCCGAGGTGACGGGCAAGACCGACGACATGCGGGTGCAGCTCAGCTCCAACGACTTCCCCGATGAATCGGACATCATGGCGATCCTGCTGTTCGGCAAGCCCATCAGCGAGATGACGAACGCAGAGGGCGAGACCCGCGGCCTCGCCATCTCCGCTGCGGTAGGGCTCGTCGCCGCCAGCAGCCTCAAGCGCTTCAACGACATGTTCAAGAACCTGGAGCTGGGCCAGGAGGGGTGGCAGGCGGGCACGCCGCTGGGCGATCGCGCGTTCGTGACGTATCGCAAGAGCTTCGAGCAGGTCGAGGGCGAGAACCAGGCGGAGTGGACCCTGGAGGTGTTCATGGCCCGGCGCTCGTCGCTGGAGCTGCTCACCGGAGACGCCGGTCAGTCGTCGGTCGATCTGTACTGGCGGTGGCGCTGGTGAGTCTCGCGACGCGGCTCAGGGGGCTGTCGGAGGCGGCGCATCGTCCGATCGACATCGCCTCGCTGGTGGTCTTCCGCATCGCCTTCGGTGGGATCATGGCCTGGGAGGCCGTTCGCTATCTCGGCAGCGACTGGATCCCCCGCTACTTCATCGACCCCACGTTCCACTTCACCTACATGGGGTTCGCTTTCGTGCAGCCCTGGCCCGGCGTGGGGATGATCGCGCACTTCATCGCGCTGGGGGTGCTCGGTGTCTGCGTCGCCGCGGGGCTGGCGTACCGGCTGGCCGCCGGGCTGCTCACGATCGGATTCACCTACATTTTTTTATTGGATCAGGCCAACTATCTGAACCACTTCTACCTGGTGTGTCTGCTCTCGGTGCTGACATTGGCGATCCCCGCGCACCGCTCGCTCAGCCTCGACGCGCTGCGGAAGGGGCCGGGGTGGACGCGCCGGCATGCGCCGGCGTGGGCGCTGTGGATCCTCCGGTTTCAGCTCGGCTGGGTGTACCTTCTCGCCGGCGTCGCCAAGCTGAACCCCGACTGGCTGCGCGCCCAGCCGATGCTGATCTGGATGGAAAACAAGCGCGATCTGCCGGTGCTGGGCGAGCTGATCGCGGCCGACACCACCGCGTGGTTTCTCTCCTACGGCGGGCTGCTGTTCGACTTGCTGATCACACCGCTGCTGCTGTGGCGGCGCACGCGCCTCGCCATGTTCGTCGTCGCGGTCGGGTTCCACCTGTCGAACGCCTATCTGTTCTCGATCGGCATCTTTCCATGGCTGATGATCGCCGCGTCCACCCTGTTCTTCGAGCCCGGCTGGCCCCGTCGCTGGTATCCACGGTTCTTCGCGGCCGATCCCGGGACGCCCCCCGTGTTTCGGCAGATCCGGGTCGTCGTGCCCGCGATCGCCGTCTGGGTGGCGGTGCAGGTGCTCGTCCCGTTTCGACACCTGCTGTACCCCGGCAGCCCGAGCTGGACCGAGGAGGGGCACAAGTTCGCCTGGCACATGAAGCTGCGGACCAAGAGCGGGCGGGTCACGTTCCAGCTCCGCGATCCCGTCTCTGGCGCGAAGTGGACGGTCGATCCAGAGCACCACCTCACCGCGCGTCAGGCCCGGAAGATGCGCGCGCGGCCGGACATGATCCTTCAGTTCGCGCACCACCTCGCCGACTCAGCCCGCGAAGATGGGCTGGGCGAGGTCGAGGTGCGGGCGCGGGCGCTGGTCTCGCTCAACACCCGACCAGCGCAGCCCATCATCGACGAGACGGTGGACCTGTCGAAGGTGGAGCCTCGGCTGTGGCCGCCGGCAGAGTGGATATTGCCTCTGGAGGAGCCGCTGCCAGGCTGGGACTGGTAGACGCGCGGATGATCTTCACCGCGAACACCGGCGTCCCGACCTTGTGGAACTTGGACTGGTAGTTGGTGACGATGTCGTCCTCAGCGGGCCACGGGAGCCCGTCCCGCGCGACGTCGTCGATCCGTCCCGCCAGCGTCAGCGGCAGCCCGTCGAGCGAAGCGCAGATCCTGTCTACGTTGGGCGGATCGTCGGTCTTGACCCGGAGCACGGCGCCCGGACGCAGCGCGCGGGCGACCCACTCGGCGAATCGGCGTGCCAGCAGCCGCTTCTTTGCGTTCCGTTTCTTCGACCACGGATCTGGAAAATTCACATACAGGCCAGCGATGCTGCCGGCCGTGAACAGATCATCGAGCTGGTGGACGTCGTATCGGGCGATCCGGGCGTTGGTGACCCCGGCGGCGTCGATCTTGCGCGCGCACAGCACCACCCGCTTGAAGCGGATCTCCAGCCCGAGCCAATTCCAGTCCGGGCGCCGCGCGGCCATCCCGGCCAGGAAGAACCCGTTTCCGGAGCCGATCTCGACATGGAGCGGTGCCTGGCGGCCACCGAACGCCGCCGACCAGTCCCCCCGAAACCCGGGCGCGTCTCCGCCGAGGATGACCGGCGGGCCGTAGCTGCGGTGCAGCCGGAGGTAGGGGTTGAGATCGGGTCGGCTGTAGTACTCGGGCGGGTGATCGACGAAGCGTCGGCTCATCGCGGCTCCGCGGGCTCACAGCTATCAGCGTTGGCCTTCCACTGCGCGTCGGTGTCCGCGTAGTGTTCCTTCTTCCAGATCGGAACCCGCGCCTTGAGCTGGTCGATCGCGACGCGGCTGGCCTGGTAGGCGGCGTCGCGGTGCGGTGAAGACACGGCGATCACCACGCTGATCTCACCGAGCACGAGGTGGCCGATGCGGTGGACGATCGCCACCCGGACGTCGCGCCAGCGCGCGGTGATCTCGGCGCAGATCCGCTCCATCTCCGCCTCGGCCATGCCCCCGTAGGCCTCGTAGGTGAGGCCGGTGACCGGCCGGTCGCCGAAGTTGTCGCGCACCACGCCGCTGAACGTGAGGATCGCGCCGGCGCCTGTGTGCGCCACGGCGGCCTCGATCTGCTGGGGATCGAGCCGCGCGGTTGTCATCTGCACCATGTCGTACCTCTCGGGGCGGGCCGGGTTGGGCTCTATCCCCCCCCCAGGGGTGGCACAAAGACCACCTCGTCTCCTTCGGTCAGGGCGTGCTCCGCCTGCACATACTCCTGATTGACGGCGTAGAGCACGGGGACGCGCTGTCCGTCGATCGTGGGAAATAGCCTGTGGTACAGCGCTCTCGCCGTACAACCCTCATGGACCTCGACCTGCTCGGTGTCGCGACCGCGCTGCTCGCGCAGGGTCGCGAAGTACCGGACCTCCACCCGCATGATGCACCTCCGCGGATTCTGTACCCCGTCGAATGGCACGAGACATGCAAGAGATTCAGGTCGGACGACGGAGATCAAGATGTTGGTGCTGCTCACGACCCTCACAACGCTCGCTGGACCGACTCTGCTGCAGACGGGGCTGCAGCCCGCGGAGATCGCCCCTCCCGAGGTGGAGGGTGTCTGGTTGGCTCTGGTCCCAGGAGGCGATCGGGTCGAGCGGGTGGAGGTCCGGACGGCGGAGGTCTTCGACCGGATGGAGCCCGGAACAGACTGGCGAGAGATCACCGCGCTGCTAAACGGCACGCCCGTCGGCCCTGCGCTGCTCCTGCGCGACGTCCCGGGCGTCACGGCGGGTCCGGTGACCGCGCTGATCGACGGCCCCGTCCCGCTGGTGGCAGGCGGCTGGATGGTGCTCGGCAGCGATCGCGAGGCGGTGACGGTGATCGGGCTGGACGGCCCGGACGGGCTCGGGCTGGATCCGTTCGACGAGCCGGTCCACACGCTGCAGATTCATCGCCTGCCGGTGGAGTCGTGCGATGGTTGCGTCCAGCGGCAGCTCGGCGTGCCGGGTCTGGGAGACCTCACCGAGGAGGTGGTGGTGCTGTGGGCTGGCGATCTCGACGGTGACGGCCGCGCCGACGCGGCCATCGAGGCGCCGACCGCGTGGGGTTCGGTGACCGCGCTGCTTCTGTCGAGCGCCGCGACCGACGGCGATCTGCTGGGGGTGGCGGCCATCCTGGAGATCGCCGGCTGCTGACCCCGCTGGTTCCAGACACGCTCTCAAGACACGCCCTCAAGCGACGGTGACAGACTTCGCCAGGTTACGGGGCTGGTCGATGTTACGTCCAAGATGGAGCGCCGTGTGGTAGGCGACGAGCTGCAGCGGCAGCGCGGTGAGCAGCGGCGAGAGCGACGGGTGGTGCGGCGGCAGGCCGATGAACGTGTCAGCCAGCCGCGCCGCGGCGTCGTCGTCTTCACCGGCGATCACCAGCAGGCGCGCGCCCCGCGAGCGGAGCTCGGCCATCGACGTGTGCATCCGCGCGCGGGTCTCGTCGGGTGGAGCCAGCGCCCAGACGGGGGTGCCGGGCTCGATCATCGCCAGGGTGCCGTGCTTGGCCTCGGCGCCGCTCAAGCCCTCGGCCGGTCGGTACGTGAGCTCCTTGTACTTGAGGGCTCCCTCCTGGGCGACCGAGAGGCTGACCCCGCGACCCACGAACAGCACGTAGGGCGCGTCGGCCATCGAGGCTGCCAGCGCCTGCACCTCACCGATGCGGTCCAGGACGGTCTGCATCGCCTCGGGGAGCGCCGATAGCCCCGCGACGAGGGCGCGTCCCCGGGCGGCCGGAAGCCCACGCATCCGCGCGAAGCGCAGCGCGAGCAGCGCCACGACCGCCACCTGACTCGTGAACGACTTGGTCGACGCCACACTGATCTCGGGTCCTGCATGCAGGTACACGCCGCAGTCGGTCTCGCGGGCGAGGGTGCTGCCGACGGCGTTGGTGATCCCCGCGACCGTGGCGCCCCGGAGCTGCAGCTCGCGGAGGGCCATCAGGATGTCGGCGGTCTCACCCGACTGACTGATCGCGACATAGAGCGTGCGCGGATCGACGATGGGGTTGCGATCCAGCAGCTCCGCGGGCTGCTCGGCGGAGCACGGAAGCCTCGCCAGCCCCTCCAGCAGGAAGCGGCCTACGCGGGCGGCGTGGAGGCTCGAGCCGCAGCCGAGCAGGCAGATGCGCTCCACCCCCAGCAGCGCCTCGCGACGCTCATCGAGGCCGCCCAGCCGCGCCGTGCCCAGGGACGGATCGAGGCGTCCGGAGATCGCCCGGGTGATCGACGCGGGCTGCTCGTGCAGCTCCCGCAGGTAGAAGTGCGGGTAGGGCGCGGGGGTGGCGGGCGGGAGCTGCGCCGGGGCGGGCTCGCCGGGGCGGTGCTGGCGGCGGGCCTGGGCGTCGATCACGGTGACGTCTCCGGCGGTGATCTCCGCCAGCTCGCCCTCCTCCAGAACCACCATGCGACGGCAGCCGCCCACGAGCGCTCCCGGATCCGAGGCGACCGCCGCCGCCCCGTCGGTCAGTCCCACCACCAGCGGGCTGCCGATCCGAGCCGCGATGAGGCGGTCGGGCTCGTCAGCGCTGATCACGAGCAGCCCCGCGGTGCCCTGGATGCGCCCGATGGCGCGGCGCACGGCCTCGAGCAGGCTGCCGGCGTCCGGTCGCTCCGCGGCGATCAGCGCTGCCAGCACCTCGGTGTCGGTCTCCGAGCGAAACGTCCCGCCCACCTGCCGGCGAAGCTCGTCGGCGTTCTCGATGATGCCGTTGTGGACGACGGCCAGGCGACGAGCGGCGTCGGCGTGCGGGTGGCAATTGCCCTCGGTGACGGCGCCGTGGGTCGCCCAGCGGGTGTGTCCGATGCCAACCGTGCCAGGCAGGCCCTCGGGGAAGTCCGCCTCCAGTGAAGACAGCGCGCCCACGCGACGCGCCATCTTGAGCCTGCGACGGTGGACCGTCGCCACACCCGCCGAGTCATAGCCGCGGTACTGCAGGCGCTTGAGACCGGCCATCACCAGGGGCCAGGCGTTCGCCGGGCCGATGGTTCCTATGATTCCACACATGGGTCTATCCTCCGTAGATACGGCGGCGGATCTGCCGCTCGGTGAGTGGGACTGCGCGAAACCGCCAGGCGCTCAGCTCCGCGGCCAGGGAGCGGTAGATCTCCGGGCCGCGCAGGCCCCGGCGCTGGAGCGCCGCGTGGCGGCGAACGATGTACTCATCCACCGTCTGGTCGAGGGCGTCGAAGACCTCTTCGGTGACGCGAGCGGCGGTGGCGCGATCGAGACCGAGGAGATGTTCGAGCCGTGAGAGCATGGCGTCGTGGGGTGTCATGGTCAGTACCTACCCGTCAGCGATGAAAACAAGAACTGTTTTGCCCGTAACCGGTCATGGTTCTATTTGTTACAGCGCACTGTTACGGTGTGGTGTTGGGAGTCGCTGTAGCGGCCTGTTGTTACGGTCACTCTCCGCGAACGACCGAAACGGCGGGTGCGTGTTACGCCGTGGACGATGCTCACCTGGACCACCGGCGGCGCTGTTCCGACTCCCCGGACCGTGCAGATCCGCGTGCAGCGCAGCTACCCGGGGCGGATCCGCGCCGGCGCGCCCCTGCCCACGCGGAGCATGTCCCCCGAAGAGGTCGACGAGAACATCCGTCACTTCACCGCGGGGCTGCGCACCCCGCGGAGCGCCCCGTGTACGACGCTGGTGCTCTCCGGCGTGGGGGTGGCGAGCCGCGCAGACACCCCCGACGCCCTCGCGCTGGCCCGCGCGGAGGGCGTGGAGCGGGTCATCCTGCATGCAGGCGTGGAGGATCTGCCCGTCCTTCGCCCCGCGCGGTTCTCGGGCCTCGTGGACACCCTGGTGATCCCGCTGCGCCCTGGCCGGGGTGATCTCGCGACGACGGGAGGGCTCATCGCGGAGGCGGTCCGCGCGGGGCTGGACGTCGCGACCAACACCACCCTCGACGCGGCGGCGCTCCCGCTGCTGTCCGCTGCGGCGCGCGTGCTCCGCGCGGCGGGCCCCCGCTGGATCACCTTCACCTACCCGTTCCCGATCAACGGCGGCGACTCGGCGACGCTCCCTCCGCCGCCCCGCGCGGTGGCGGCGCTGCGTCCGGCGCTGCGGATCCTGGGTGACCGCGCCGTGACGATCAAGGGGCTGCCGGCGTGCCTGCTGGGGGAGGCCGCGGCGTTCCTCCGGCGGACGTCCAACCGCTGGTATGTCGACGCGGATCACCAGAAGGAGGCGGCGCTGCTGTTCTTTCCGAAGGTCGTGTCCTTCTACAAGGAGGACGTCTGCCGGTTCTGCTCGGCCGATCCGACCTGCGACGGGTTCTTCGCGGCGTACCTGCGCCGGCCGGGCTTCCCGCCGCTGTCACCGCTCGCTGCGGTCAGCGCGCCTTCTCCTTGATCGCGGAGATCTGCGCCTCCGCCTGACTGCTGTGCGCCATGTCACGGCGGGCGGCGCTCTCCAGCGCGGCGAGCGCGAGGTCGGCCTCGTCGGTGAGCAGGAGGGCCTGGGCGCGGTACCAGGCCAGCTCGGTAGGGGCCGTCTGGTCTTCGCCGAGCTGCGCGTCCAGCTCCGAGAAGACCCGCAGCGCCTTCCGGCCGTCTCCCGCGCAGATCAGGCAAGCTCCCTCAAGCACATACAGATCCAGCTGGGCGGGGTGCTGACTCCGCTGGGCGCGCAGTCGGCCGGCGGCGTTCGCGCACTGCCCATCGGCGAGATCCGCCGCGACGTAGCCCATCTCCGGCGATGAGCGCTCCCGCACGGTCGGCGGGCTCCGATCGGCCAGCTCGCTGAGGCCCGAGACCGCGCCGAGCGTGACCAGCTCGCCGCGGGGACGCATCACCATCACCACGACGATCGCGACGATGATCGCGATGAGCGCCCAGCGAACGAGGTCGGCGCTGCTGCGCTTCGGCGCGGGACGGCGAGAGCGAGACGCAGCGCGCTGTCGACGCTGCACGGTCGCGGGCCACGGATCGGGGCGCTGAACAGCCTCGCGCATCGTGGCGGCGATGGCCGACTCGCGCTCGCCGGAGGACATGTGGGCGGCGGCGGCGGAGATCGTCTCGGGTGCCTCGTCGGGGACGGCGGCGGCGTGGTTGCGCACCGCGCGCTCGAGGAGCTGGATGTCCTTGGAGCATGCCGTGCAGGTCGCGAGGTGCCTGTCGGCGGCGGCGCGCGGACCGGCGCCGAGCGTCGACGGCGTGAGCGCCATGGAGACGGCCATGGCCGGCGGTAGGTGGGCCTCGCCGGTGGACAGACGCCCTTCCTGGAGCGCCTCCACCGCATGCCGTCCGGCGATCATCAAGGAGAGGGCGGTGAGCTGCGTGGCGCTGTCGGCGCGGCGTTTCATGACCTCGCGGGCGATGTCGGCGGTGAGCTCGCGCCGCGCGCGGTCGTTGCGCAGCGAGGCGCTCGGGCGGAGGGCTCCGAGCAGATCGGGCTGGGAGAGCAGGCGCTCGGCGATGCCGCGGATGCGGTTACGCACCGCCACCTTCGCATTCGCCTCTCCGCTGCGCCAGCGCGCGATGAGGGCGTCGTCCATGGGCTCCTCCGGGGTGCGGATATCGACTGCGGGGGGCGCTGTCATCCAACGCGGGGCATTATGGATCGGGTCCCCTTCCGCGAGGTCCGTCTTGCCCGTCCGCAGCGAACGCGTGCTGATCGTAGACGACGATCGGATCCTCCTGCGATCTCTCACGCGGCTGCTGGAGCGGAGGGGCTACCAGGTCACCGGCGCGCCCAACGGCGCGGAGGGCCTGAAGCGGGCGTCCGAGACCCACTTCAACCTTGCGTTGGTCGACTACCACCTGCCCGACACCACCGGCCCCCACGTCATCCGCGCGATCAAGGCCACAAGTCCCTCCACGGCGGTGATCGCCGTCACCGGGCAGGGCGACGCCGCCATCGCGTTCGAGATGCTGCGCGAGGGCGCCAGCGATTATTTCCAGAAGCCCATCGAGGACTTCAAGCGCTTCTTCCATGTCATCCGGCGCACGCTGGAGGTGGCGGCGAAGACCGAGGCCATCGACACCCTGCGCGAGCGCGTGCGGCACCTGTCCCAGCTCCCCGGAGAGCTCTCCGATCTGATCGGCAACAGCCCCGCGATGGAGAACCTGCGGGCGTCGATCGCGCGCGTGGGCCGGCTGCGCACGCCCGTGCTGGTGGTCGGCGAGAGCGGGGTGGGCAAGGAGCGGGTGTCGCGGGCGCTGCATGCCGCCAGCCCCGCCTCGGCGGGACCGTTCGTCGCCATCAACTGCGCGGGCTTCCAGAAGGACCTGCTCGAGAGCGAGCTGTTCGGGTACGAGGCCGGCGCGTTCACCGGCGCGGCCCGCCGCAAGCTGGGGCTGTGCGAGGTCGCCGCCGACGGCAGTCTGTTTCTTGACGAGGTGGGGGAGATCCCCATCGAGATGCAGGCGAAGCTCCTGCGCATGCTCAACGAGCTGGAATTCCGTCGCGTGGGGGGGACGCGCTCGGTCGACATGACCGCCCGCATCATCTCGGCCACCAACGTAGAGCTGCGGCAGGCCATCGAGCAGCGCAGGTTCCGAGAGGACCTCTACTTCCGACTCAACGTGTTCGAGCTGCGGGTCCCGCCGCTGCGCGAGCGCAGAGAGGACATCCCGCTCCTCGCTTACTACTTTCTGCAGAAATACAACACCGAGTATGGGACGACGATCCGCGGGCTCGGACCCGCGGCGATGGCGCAGCTCCAGGACTACGACTGGAGACGCAACAACGTGCGGGAGCTGGAGCGGGTCATCCAGCGCGCGGTGATTTTGTGCGAGCGCGGCGACGAGCTGACGCTCGCGCACATCTCCGTGGGGAGTGGAGAGGAGGAGGCGCGGCGGTCGGGCGGCGTGGACACCGATCTGCTGGCGCTGAGCTACAAGGAAGCCAAGGAGCAGGTCCTGCGCGACTTCAGCCGCGGCTACCTGCGCCACCACCTCGACGCCAGCGACGGCAACATCACCCGCGCCGCGGAGGGGACGGGTATGCTTCGACCCAACTTCTCGAAGCTGATGAAAAAATACGAAGTCACCACTGACTGACAGCGGCTGACTGCATATAGTCAGAGACTGACTGCATCTGGGAGAGTGGGATTTGGGCGGACGCTGGCTGGTGGCGCGCGCGGGGGCGCTGGGGGACTTCGTGATGACGATCCCGGTGATCGCGGCGGTGCGGGCGCAGGCCGATCACCTCACGGTGGCCTGCAGACCCCGCTACCTCGACCCCTGGCCTGGCCTCGCCGATCGCGTCATCGACATCGGCGGCGTGTCTGCGCTCTGGTTGTTCGGCGCGGGCTCCTCAGCGGACATCCCCGACGCCGCGGTGGTGTGGTCGGAGGACATCGCGCAGACGCTCGGAGCGCTGGGGACCCGCATCTTCACGTCCGATCTGTCGCTCGCTGGTCGCATGCATGCGCGCCTGTGGGAGGCCGCGCCGGTCTCCGGTCCCTTCCCTGCCCCTTCCATCCGCGGCGCGGAGCGCTGGGCCGACTCGCTGCCGCCGCTGCCGGAGCGGCCGGTGGTGCTGGCGCCCGGATCGGGGGGGCGCGGCAAGCGCTGGCACGGCTTCGCGGCGGTGGCGAAGATCCTCGCGTCGATGGAGGTGCCCGCAGTGTGGCTGCCCGGCCGCGATGAGGGCCCCCTCGATGCCGAACCCTCCGTCGGCATGCAGGACCTCCGGGGCGTGTGTGCGCTGGCCGCGCGCTCGGGGGCGTGGCTGGGCAACGACACGGGCACCTCTCACCTGGCGGCTGCCAGCGGCGCGCGGGTCTCTGTGATGTTCGGCCCCACCGATCCGGCGCGGTGGTGTCCGCCCGGCGCGACCGCCCTTGATTTCGCCGAGACGCCGCGCGCTGTCGCCGAGCACCTGGTCGCATGCCGCGGGTGAGGCGTCGTCGCGACGCAGGCTGGGTGCTGCTGGAGCGCGTCGCGGTGGGGCTGCTGCTGCTCAACGTAGCGACGCTGGGGGTGCTGTGGTGGCTCCCCAGGCCACCTCCCTCCCTGCCGCCGAGCGACCGAGCTCCGCGGCCGCCGCCGCAGATCCTCATCCCGGCCCGTGCTCCTCCCGAGAACAGCGGACTGGTGGCGCTGGACTCCATCCTCGCGGATCGACTGGAGCGGGTCGCGGCGGCGCGCGGGGTGGACCCCGCGCCGCTGGTTCCCCCGGCGCCGCTGCGCGCGGAGCTGCTGGCGGCGTCGGACGACGATCCTGCGGCGGTGCGGCGTCTCATCGCGGCGTGGGCTTCTGCGTATGATGCAGCCCACGATGAATCGGGCGCGGCGCTACCAGTACCCGCGGGAGCGCAGGAGGGCCCGTAGCTCGGGATCGTCGGGGGGGATCCCCCGGTGGGTGCTCCGCTCCAGGCTCGCGCGCCACTCCAGCGCAGCCGCTCGGAGCGCCTCCCCCTGCGCGGCGGCCTCGGGGAGCGCGCTCGTCGTCTCTGCGTGTACCGTGTCTGCGGTTGCTGTCTCTGCAGAATGCAGAAAGAGCTGGAACCACGGCGCGTCCATGGGCGCCATCGTCAGGGCGAGGTCGAAACCGGAGAACGTCAACGGGACGCCGGAGAAGTCCAGGCGCGCGCCGGTAGAGCGCGCAGAGAGCTGGGGGAGCACCCCCTCCTGAAAGATCACCTCGGGCGGCGGAGCGTCGCCGAGCAGATCGCGCCCGCGCAGCCCCGCCGGCTGCTCCGCGCCCGCCGCCGCGAGCATCGTGGGCAGCAGATCGATGGCCTGCGCGAGATCCCCACGCACGCCGGAGCGGCCCTCCAGCGGATCTCCCCACAGCGCGAGGGGCACCCGGGTGGTGCTGTCCCGCAGCAGGGCGCGATGGTTGTAGTAGCCGTGGTCGCCCAGATCCTCTCCGTGATCGGACGTCCAGATGACGAGGGTGTTTCGCGTGTCCACCCCCTCCAGGAACCGACCCAGCTCGAGGTCCGCGGCCAGCGCGCCTCCGTCGTAGTGCGCGCGGACATGAGCGAGGTCTTCTGCGGTGAGCGGAACGCCCGCGTCGGACGTCTCGGCCCACCGCTGTATGCGCCCGTAGCCCGCCGGGTCTCCGATGGGATCGCCTGCGGGGTGACGGAACCGACCCACAGGAAAGTCCGGGTAGAGCACGCCATCGTAGAATTGCTCCGGGGCGATCCGGCGGGCCATCAGCGCGTCGACGGGGCCATCGTAGTCAGCGTCGAATGCGTGACTCCAGACGTTCGGGTGATGGTACGGTCGGTGGCAGTCGTACCCGTGGAGGAACAGGAAATACGGCTCGCGGGCCGACCCCTCGATCCAATCCAGCGCCTCGGGGGCGGTGTGGAAGAAAGCGCCGAAGTCATGCTCGTCTCTGTACTCGGAGAAGCCCTGCGCGAACCCGTACGCGCCCCGCACGTGCCCCCCCGCCACGAAGGCCGCGGTGTGGTAGCCGTACAGTCCCAGGATCTCCGCCGCGGTCAGCGCAGACTCAGGGAGAACGAACGTGCGGTAGTCGGGCGCAGCGAGCTCTGAGACGTGCCTGCCCGTGAGCATCGCGGCATGCGAGAACAGCGACTCGTTGGATTGCGAGAACGCCCACTCAAACCGAAGCCCCTCGGCGGCGAGCGCGTCGAGGGTGGGGGTGGTCTGGTGGGGCCCACCGTAGGCGCTTGAGCGATCGGCGCGCATCCCGTCCACCGAGATGAGGATGATGTTGGGCGGGCCCGCCGGCGGGTCTGCGCAGGCGACGATCAGGGTGAGGAGAGGAAGGGCGATCAAGGTCGGGACTCCGGCCAGGCAATAATGGCCCGCGATGCTGCGCTCCACCCCCCTCATCATCCTCCTCGTCCCTCTGCTCATCACGGCCGCGATCGGGTGCGGGCGACCGGAGGGTCCTCCGAACATCCTGCTGCTGTCGCTGGACACCTTCCGGGCCGATCGCCTCGGCGCGTTGGACGACCGCGGCGTCTCCCTGACGCCCAACCTCGACGCCCTCGCGGCGGACGGGCGCAGGTACACCCGGGCGTTCAGTCACTCCAACGAGACCCTCTTCGCCCACGCAGCGCTGCTCACCGGGCGACTCCCCTCCAGCTACGGCGCGCTGGACTATCGGACCTGGCGGCTGCCGGTGGATGCACAGACGCTCCCGGCGCTGCTGTCGCGGGCGGGATGGCGCACCGAGGCGGTGGTCGCCGGCGGTCACCTGTCCCCGAGCCTGGGGGTGCTGGTGGGCTTCCAGCGGGTGGTGTCGATGACGGACTTCGGCTCGCTGCAGCAGACCGTTCCGGTGGCCGCCGAGCGACTGCGCGTGCTCTCCGAGGCCGATCGCCCCTTCCTGCTCCTCGTGCACGGCTACGACACCCACTCGCCATACATCAAGCCGGGGCCGCTGTTTCGGCAGGAGCAGCCCGGCTACGAGGGCCAGATGCTCCACGCCGCCCGCAACCCCCTGACCTGGGAGCGGGTCCGCGGCGATCGCTACCATCCCACCTTCCGGCCGCCGCAGATCCTCACGCGCCCGGGGAGGGCGTTCCTGGACCCCGAGATGTTCCGCGACCTCGATGCCCACGCGGAGGTGCACCGGGGGGTGCCGCTCACTGAAACCGATCTTCGGTTTCTACGCGGGTTATACGACTCCGCGGTGCGGTACACGGACTTCTGGGTGGGCGCGCTGATGGCCGAGCTGGCCGCGGCCGATCTCGACGACTCCACGGTGATCATCGCTTTCGGTGACCACGGCGAGGATCTGCTCGATAACGGCTACTTCAACCATCGACTGTCCTTGCGCGACGCCAGCGTGCGGGTCCCGTTGATCGTGTCGGGACCGGATGTGCCCCCCGCGGTGATCGACGCGCCGGTGGGTCTGATGGATGTCTTCCGCACAGCCCTGGGCCTGGCCGGTCTACCGGCCGACGATGACGCGCTCACCGGAGCGGACCTGCTCGGGCCCGCGGATCCGGAGCGGGTGATCATCGCCGAGTCGCTGCGCGGAGAGGTGCTGGCCGCCGACGCCGAAGCGCGCCTGGGGATGCCGCGCGCGGCGATCTCGCGCGCGGCGGTCTTGAGCGCCGGGGTCTTGAGCGCAGCGGCCTCACGCACGGGGGTCGCGCGGGATGAGCCGCCGGTGGGTGCGTGGCTGGTGGACGACCACGGCGCTCCCCTCCCCTGGGAGCATCCGTCGCGGGCTCGGCTGGCGCGCGCCCTGCGCGATGTGTCGCCGTGAGGGATCGGTCAGCTCACCTGCTGGCGGGCGCGCTGTTCGTGGGGCTGGCGCTGTGGATCGGGGCCCCTGTGGTGTCCGATCCGGGGGGGCTGCTGCTGGGTCACCCGCGCAACGACGGGTGGAACCATGTGTGGGGCTTCTGGTTCGTCGCCGACGCTCTGCTGGGCGGGAGGGCTCCGCTGCACACAGCGCTCCTCAACTGGCCGACCGGCGGAACCCTGTGGTTCATCGACGCCTTCAACGCGGTGCTGACGCTGCCGGTGCAGATCGCCTTCGGTCCGGTGGCCGCGGTGAACGCTGCGCTGGTCTTCAACTTCGCGCTGTGTGGGTTCGGAGCGTACGCGCTGGCGCTGCGGGTGACCCGCTCGATCCCGGGCGCGCTGGTGGCGGGGCTGGCCTTCGAGTCCACGCCGCAGCTCCTCGGTCAGGCCTACAACGGGATCTCCGAGACGCTCTCGGCCGGATGGCTGCCCCTGGCGCTCCTGGCGGTCCGGCACGCCTGCCGCTCAGGGCGTCCGAATAACGCCGCGTTGGCAGGCGCGGCGGTTGCTATCGCGACACTCGCCAACTGGTACTACGGGCTGTTCGCGCTGCTGGCGTGCGCGGGGCTGCTGCTGCGCGTGGCCTGGCGTCATGTGGTGCTGTGCCGCCAGCGGGACCGCCTCGTACTGGGGCCGCCAGCGGTCCGGGGGCTGCGCGCGCTGGTGATCGGCGGCGCGGTCGCGGCCGCACTCGTGCTGCCGGTCTACGCCGCGTTCAACGGCTCGTTGTCCGCCGAAGACGCGGTGGTCACCCGCGATCCGTCGTTCGTGCGGGCCACGCTCGTCCTCCACAACATGACCGATCTGAAGGCGCTGTTCTGGCCCGGAAAGTTCTACTCGCCCGATCTCAAGGCGACGTTCGGAGAAGACCTCATCGTCGTGATCTACCTCGGCTGGGCGCTGCTGCTGGCGGGGCTCGCGGCGATCCCGCTCGTGGGTCGGGTCGCGGTCTCATGGGCGGCGCTGGCGGCGGGCTACACGCTGCTGGCGCTGGGTCCCTTCCTGTACATCGCTGGCGACTACATCACGGTGGGGAGCGGCTGGATCCCCCTGCCGTTCCTGGCGCTGTTCGAGTGGTTTCCCGCCTTCTCGCGCATCTCACACGCCTACCGGTTCGGGGTGGGGGCGACGCTCGCCCTGTGCGTGATGGCCGCCTGGACGATCGCTGCGCTGCGCAGCCGCGGCTGGCCCGCGCCGCTGCTGGTGCTCGTGTTCGGCGGCGGGCGGGTGCTGGAGTCGCTGTACGGATCCGCGGCGGTCTTTCCCTTGCCGGTCGCGCAGGCGGACGTCCCCGAGGTCTACGCGACCATCGCCGCAGACAACGCTGGCGCCGTGCTGGACCTGCCGGTGGGGGTGCCGGTCCTGGCGCGCTCGCAGTACGCGTTCTACCAGGTGCACCACGGGCACCCGTCGCCGTACGGTCTCAACGATCCCATGCCGCAGGCCATCTGGCTGAATCGGTTCACGCGGTTCCTGGTGGAGCTGGAGTGGAGCACGATCTCCACGCTGCCCGCGGGCCTGCCGTGGCTCGACATCCTCGCCGGCCGGCAGGCGGCGATCGCCGGCGGTCTGCGGTGGGTGGTGGTCCACGAAGGGCGCATGCAGCCCCCGCAGCACGCGCGGCTGCTGCGTTTCCTGGAGCTGGTGGCGGTGCCGGTCGGCGACTCGGACGGCGCGCGGCTGTACCGACTCGACCCGGAGCTCCCTGTGGCCCCTCGGACCGCGCAGCCATAGGATCGTCGCCATGGCTGAGCTGGGACACATGCTGAACGCGCTGGCCGCCCGGTATGTGCCTGGGCGCGTCTCGACGCGCACCACGTTCTACTTCAGCGTGGAGGGGGTGAAGGTCACCCTCGTCTGCCTCCCCGATCGCTGCGAGGTGGTCCACGGTCCCTCCGATGGGCAGGCAGACGTGGTGGTCAAGTGTACGCGCGCGCTGTTCCAGCGGGTGTTCCTCGACCGCAAGCGTCCCGGCGCGCTCGACATCGCGCGGGGTCGATTCAAGACGAACGACGTGGCGGGTCTGCAGAGACTGGAGCGGCTGTTCCAATCGTAGACCGTCGACGGGCGATGAGCGCCGACACCATGAGCGTCAACGTCGCGGGCAGTCCGCTCGCCCCGGGCGCCCCATCCAGCCGCGACATTCCATCCACTCCGGGGAGGGCGCCGCATCCCAGCGCGGGGCCGCCCAGCGGCACGGGAGCCTCGAGGACCAGCCGGGCCGGTCGGGGGTCCTCGTTGAGCCAGGCGTCTCGGGCAGCCAATTCCAGCACGATGCGCTGACCGGGCGTCACGGCGATCTCGATGACATCTTCGAGCGACCAGATCGACCACGTCCCCTCCCCCAGCCGGTGCCGATACGCGATGGGGCCGTCGCGGTCGTCTTCTGCGCTGAACACCACGCGCGCGTGGGTGGCGTCGATGCTGGCGAGGGTCGCGATGGCCTCGGGGGCGATCTGATCGGCGCGGGGGTCCTCCCGTGAGACGAGCCCCACGCCGCCGGTGACGCTGCCGGTCTCCAGCAGCAGGTGCTCCAGCCGCACCGCGTGGGTGTCGGTCCACAGCACGGTACCCAATACAGGCAGATTCTGCACCTTCTGGACCGCCAGCTCAGGCAGCCAGTCCGACAGAAAGGCCTCCAGCTCCTCTCGGGCCTCGGGGCCGCCCTCCAGCAGGTGCTCTGTCTCGGAGACGTCGACGTCCAGATCCATCCGCAGGAGAGAGATGGTGAGCGACGCCAGATCGGCGTCCAGCGCCAGCGAGGCGGTGGCGGCGACGTCCGCCTCCAGCGCCAGGAGGGTGATCCGCTCGTCGCCGTCGCGGCCGATCAGCTCGATCTGCACGTTCTCGGTGACGAGCCCCACCACGTCCGGCAGCAGGGTGATCACCGGCGGGCGATCGAGGCGTAGCATCCCCGAGATGGAGCTGGCCCCCAGATCGGGCAGGAGGCCGCCGAGAAGATCATCGACGTCCCCGGGGGTCATGCACAGCAGGCCGTCCGCCCATAGCTGCACCGCGAACTGGTTGAGGAGCGCCTCGGTGGCGCCCAGTCCCAGGAGCTCCTCGCCCCGTTGAGCCAGCGCCAGGGTGGGCGCGCTCCCCTCCCAGGTGAGGGCCGGGTCTTCGGGTTGACACGCGTGGATCCCCTCCCACGACAGGTCCACGGCGGCTGCGGCGGAGATCGCCGCGGGGGTGGTCGTCATCTCCTCGACCGAGAACGCCACGCCCAGCGACCCGAGGGTGGATTCGAAGCTGGCCTCGCCGACGTTCTCCGCGAGCAGCGTCGACAGGTACTCGGCGCTGCGCTCGCCGAGCAGGTCGATCACGTCCTCCTCGAACAGATCCAATACGAGATCGTCGGGGAACAGATCCCAGCCCCAGCCCTCCGCCCACTCCGGAGCCCACACGATGTCCATGTCCAGATCGCCGAAGAAGACCGGGTCCTCTGCCAGCTCCACCACGATCTGACCGTCGGCTGCAGAGAGCGCGAACGCCCCCTCCACGCCGCCGTTCTGCAGCGTTATCCAGTCCAGGTCGCCCTCGAAGCTGGTGCAGTCATCGCCGTCGTCTTCGGCGTCGGTGGCGTAGATCCCCCAGCCCTCTCCGCGCACCTCGCCCAGCTCGATCCGCACGTCTACGCGTCCGTCGGACGGCGTCACGATCACGCGGTCGATAGGGATGTCGAGGGAGAAATCGGTGACGCCCACCTCGTCAAAGCAGTTGACCGGCGCCGAAAGACGCTCGCTCTCAAACGACAGCACCTCTCCGGCGATGGCGTCGGTCACCATCTCGATGGCCGATGGGTAGAGCGCCGCCGTGGCGCGGGCCGGCTCGTCGGCGAGCGCCAGTCCGCAGAGGGCCAGGATCGGGGTGATCATCATGTAGGAGCGTAACGCCTTCGGGTTGTCCTGAGTGCATGGCCGAGACCGCCCGAAGACGCGCCACCCACAACGACATCCTCGCCGCGCCCCCACAAGGTCGCTGAGATCCTGGGCGGAGATGTGCTCGTGCCGGATCTGGCCGGGTGGCGCCGGTCGCGGCTGCCGAGGATGCCTGGCGCCGCTGCGATGACGCTGGCGCCGGACTGGCTCTGCGAGGTCCTTACGCCCTCCACAGCGCGGATCGATCGCGCTCGGAAGATGCCGATCCATGCACGCGAAGGCGTGCGCCACCTCTGGCTGCTCGACCCTGATCCCCGTACGCTGGAGGTCTTTCGCCTGGAGGGTGGCCGCTGGGTCCTGCTCGGCGTTCTTGCCGGAGACGCCCGAGTGCGCGCCGAACCGTTCGAAGCGGTCGAGATCGATCCGTTGGATTTGTGGGGAGAGGGACGCGACGCAGCGGAATGAACTCAGTCCGACCGACCCTGCACCCACGTCAGACCCAGCCGCGCCGCCGAGATGCTGTATGTGCCGTTCCCAGAAGGGCGCCGCTCCCCGCCGGCCTGGGAGTTGTCCTCTGACAGCTCAGACGTGGTGATCACGCGCGTGGGCGCGAGGAACACATCCGCCGTGACCGCGAGCCCCGTCCTCCGGGCAGTCTGCCAATTGAGCACCCCGCGAACGTCGAGACTGGCGAAGTCGAGGTTGGCCGGGTGGACCGTGGCGTCGGGTACCGCGGCCGGCGACCAGTGCAGCCCCCACGTGGCGTCCCAGTCTCCCTGAATCGGGTGATCGATCGAGACCCCGGCGGTGATAACGTCGTGCGTGCGGTTTCCGGTGACCACCGTGTCGCCGATGAGCCCAGCGACGTCCAACCCGGCCGATCCCAGGATGGCATCGAGCAGCGCATCCGAGGCGCCCAGCTCGGTCTCGGAGACCGCCCCGACCAGGGTGGCCCAGCTCGACCAGCGGACATAGCCCATCCGCGGCGTGATGGAGACGGCGCCGACGGGCACCACCAGCGCGCCGCCGACCGACCAGGGCATGGTGATGGGCGTCGTGATGGTGCCCTGGAGCTCGACCGTGAGGCTGTCGCTGGGCGCGTAGGTGAAGGGGCCCCGGGTGGAGCCCCACAGCGGAGAGCGGTACCACAGCGCGCCGCCCCAGCCCGAGGGGCGCTCGATGAGGCCGCCCAATGCAAACCCCCCTCCCCCGCCCGGCGCCGGATGCAGAGACTGCGTACCCTGCAGAAAGGGGTCATCGCTGAGCGTGCTGGAGTCGGCCTCTGAGAGGCTCGCGATCAGGGCGCCGGTGTCCACCGCCTTGACGCTCTCCAGTCGGATGAACGCGCCCCGCGCGGCCACCCCGAGCGAGATCCCCCCGGGCAGCGGCGCGGCCAGGCACAGGTCGCCCTCGACCACCAGGATCCCGCCGCGGACGGAGTGCTCGGCCAGCGGGCCTTCGGGATCGTTGTCACCCGAGCGGGCGAACGGCACCATCAGCGTAAAGCCCATCCCCCACCCTCCGACCGGTCCGGCGATCGCGACGGTGGGCACGGGGGTTGTCCCCCGGTTGGTGACGGCCTCGTCCGCGCCGTCCAATTCGACCGTGAGCGCCGTGCTGATCAGCCCGATATCCAGGGCGAACGCGCTCGAAGACAGGCGAGCGGCGGCGGGGTTCTCCACCATCCCCAGCGCGCTCCGGGTCGTGGGATCGACGAGCCCGCCGCCGAGCGCGGGGGTGTCCAGGCCGGTGAGCCCTGCGGCGTGGACCTGGCCCGCGAGGAGGAGGAGCACTACGTCAGCCGCCGGAGGAGCGCGGGGCCCGAGTCGCCGAGTACAGCGCGGCGCCTGTCTCGTCGTAGAACGTCATCTCCAACTCAGCGTCGGTGATCGAGAGCACGAGGAACCCACGACTCGCGGCGCCGAACAGACTGTTATCGGCCTTCGTGATCGGGTACGGGGTCTTTGCGCCCCCGCCGGAGACCAGCAGCCCCACACCGCACTCGTCGTCGAGGTGCTGCAGGTTGTGGTCGTGCCCCGCCAGGTAGAGGTCGGCGCGCTCACAGAGGAGCCCCTCCAGCCACGCGGCGAGCGACTCCTCGGCGTCGCCGTGCGTACCGTTGCTCCGCAGCGGGTGGTGCCCGTAGAAGAACGTCCACGTCGCCTTGATCCCCGAGATCTCCGCCTGGATCTCCCTGGCTTGTTTCTCGGTGGGCTGGTTGGTGTCGAGCGCGACGAACAGTATCTGCGCGTCGGTCGCGTGGTAGTACGAGGCGGGCATCCGCCACTTGGCGGACTTTGTCGTGTAGGCCACCTGGGCGTCGATGCTGCCCAGATAGTCGTGGTTGCCCAGGGTCATCCAGAACAGCGTATCGACGTCGTCGTAGGGCTCCTCGAAGGCTGTGGAGAATTGGTCGTCCGCGACGTCCACCACCCCGGACGGGTAGAAGTTGTCGCCCGTGCCCAGCACGCGCTCGCAGCCCTCGGCGTCACAGAACGCGGCGACCGCGTCGGCCACCTCCTGCTGACTGTCGTCGCCCGTGCCCTGATCGCCGAACACAACGATGTTACGGCGCGGACCGGCCGCGGCGGTGTCGGTCCCTTTGGTCCCTTTGGTCTCGCCGGTCTCGGTCGGCGTAGTGGCGGGCGGTGTGTCGGCGGGGGTCGTCCCGCTCGTGGGCGACGTGGTCGAGTCAGGCGGGGGCGTCGCGGCGATCTCGGTGGTCTGTGGCGGGGGCGCGTCCGCGGGCCTCCACTCCAGCCGCGCGCCCCGCTCGTCGGCGCAGCCAGCGAGGAGTAGGAGCGCGAACATCAGCGTCTCAGCTGACCAGCGCCAGCAGCACGCCGGCTGCCACGGCCGATCCCAGCACGCCCGCGACGTTCGGTCCCATCGCATGCATCAGCAGTAGATTCTGCGGGTTCTCCTCCTGACCCACCCGGTTGACCACGCGCGCGGCCATGGGCACGGCGGAGACGCCCGCGGCGCCGATCAGCGGGTTGAGCGGCTCGGAGCTGACGGCGTTCATCAGCTTCGCGAGCAGCACCCCGCAGGCCGTACCGATCGAGAAGGCCACCAGGCCCAGCGCGAGGATCCCCAGCGTCTGCACGGTCAGGAACGTGCCGGCCGCCAGCTTCGCGCCGACCGCCAGCCCCAGCAGGATGGTGACGATGTTGATCAGCTCGTTGCGGGCGGCGCCGGCCAGCCGATCGACCACGCCGGACTCGCGCAGGAGGTTGCCGAACATCAGGCAGCCCACCAGCGGCGCGGCCTCGGGCAGAAGGAGCAGGCACAGCCCCAGCACCGTCAGCGGGAAGACGATGCGCTCGCGACGGCCCACGTAGCGGAGCTGCGTCATGGGCAGCGCGCGCTCCTCCGGGGTGGTCAGCGCGCGCATGATCGGCGGCTGGATGATGGGGACGAGCGCCATGTACGAGTAGGCGGCCACCGCTATGGCCCCCAGCAGATCCGGCGCCAGGCGGCTGGCGAGGAAGATGGCGGTGGGGCCGTCCGCGCCCCCGATGATGCCGATCGCCGCGGCGTCCTGGAGCGAGAACGAGATGGCGCCGCCCGTGAGATCGTTCAGGAGGAGTGCCCCCATGAGCGTGCTGAAGATGCCGAACTGCGCCGCTGCGCCCAGCAGCGCTGTCTTGGGATTGGCGAGCAGCGGACCGAAGTCGGTGAGCGCCCCCACCCCCATGAAGATGAGGAGCGGGAACAGGCCGTTGGCGACCCCCGCCTCGTAGATGATGCCCAGGAACCCATCGGGTCCGGCGATGTCGGCCACCGGCACGTTGGCGAGCAGCCCCCCGAAGCCGATGGGGATCAGCAGGAGCGGCTCGAACTCCTTGACGACTGCCAGCCAGATCAGCAGCAGGCACACCGTCATCATCAGCAGCTCGCCCGGACCGAGCCAGGCCAGCCCGGTCATCGTCCACAGCTCGGCGGCTCCTGGCATCTGGCCGGACATCAGGTCAGCACCACCAGCACGTCACCGGCGGCGATCGGCTGCCCGTCCTTCACGGCCACGCGCTGCACAGTCCCGCCGATGGGCGCGCTGATGGGGATCTCCATCTTCAGCGCCTCCAGCGTGAGGAGCAGGTCGCCCTCGGTCACCGCTGCGCCCTCCCGGGCGGTCACGCTCAGCACCTTGCCCGACAGCTCGGCCTTCACCTCGGTGCCTGCGCTGACCGGCTGCGCGGCGGCACCTGACGCCCCGTCCTCGGTCACCGCGAGCGCGTAGCGCTTGCCGCCGATCACCGCCGCGTCGCCGTCCATCTGCACCTGATAGGCGCGGCCGTTCACGGTCACCGTGTACGAGCTGGCGACCGGCGCGAGCGCAGTCGGTTTCGGCGCGGCGGACTTCTTCCGCACGCCGATGGGGCCGTCCCCCTTGAGGAACGCCACGCCCTTGGCACCGCAGGTGGCGGCGATGAACGTCGTCTCATCGCTGATCGGCAGGCCCTCCTTCTTCAGCAGCGCCTGCGCGGGAGCGATCCCCTTCGTGGGGTCTTCGTCGTTGATCTCGCGGGGGTTGCGGGTGGTGACCTCGAGCCCGAGCTGCTCGCCCGCCAGCGCCACGATCTCCGCGTCCGGCGGCACCGGCGTGCGGCCGAAGTACCCCAGCACCATCTTTCCGTACCCGTCGGCGATGCGCTTCCAAGGGCCGAAGATGACGTTGTTGAACGCCTGCTGGAAGTAGAACTGCGAGACCGGCGTGACCGACGTGCCGAATCCACCACGCCGCACGACCTCGCCCATCGCGGCGATGATCTCCGGGTAGCGATCGAGCATGTTGTTGTCGCGCAGCATCTGGGTGTTGGCCGTCAGCGCCCCGCCCGGCATCGGCGAGTACGGAATGAGCGGCTCCACAGCCTTGGACTCCGGCGGGATGAAGTAGTCCTTCATGCAGTCCTTGAAGACCGCCTCCGCGACCAGCACCTTGTCGATGTCCAGACCGAGATCGAACTCCGTGCCGCGCAGCGCATGCCACATCGTCACCACGTCCGGCTGCGCGGTGCCGCCAGAGCACGGCGCCATCGCCAGATCGATGCCGTCGGCGCCGGCCTCCAGCGCGGCCTTGTAGGCCATCACGCTGATACCGGCGGTCTCGTGGGTGTGTACGCGCAGGTGGGTGCCCTCGGGGAGCATCTTGCGGGCCAGCTTGATCGTCTCGTAGACCTTCGACGGCACCGCTGTGCCCGAGGCGTCCTTGAAGCACACCGACGAGTACGGCACGCCGTCATCGAGGATCGCCCGCAGAACGCCGATGTAGAACTCAGGGGTGTGCGCTCCGGAGCAGCCGGGGGGCAGCTCCATCATGGTGACGACGACCTCGTGGTCGAGGCCGGCCGCTGCGATGCGGCGTCCGGAGAACGACAGGTTCCGGATGTCGTTGAGCGCGTCGAAATTGCGGATGGTCGTGATTCCGTGCTTCTTGAACATCCGCGCATGCAGGTCGATGACGTCGCTGCTCTGCGACTCCAGGCCCACCACGTTTACGCCGCGCGCCAGCGTCTGCAGGTTCGCGTCGGGTCCGGCGGTGCGCCGAAAGGCGTCCATCATGTCGAAGGCGTCTTCGCGACAGTACAGGTACAGCGCCTGGTACCGCGCGCCCCCGCCGGCCTCGAAGTGGGTGAAGCCCGCCTCTCGAGCCGCCTCGACCGCCGGCAGGAAGTCCGGCGTGAACACCCGCGCGCCGAACACCGACTGGAATCCGTCGCGGAAGGCGGTGTTCATCACCGCCACGGGCTTTCGGGTGCGGATCATGGGCGTCCTTCCTGCTGTCGGGCCCGGTGATGGGTGATCGCCGCCAGGATCGCGGCGATTTCTGCACCGTCATCGAGAGCGGGCGCGGTGGGCGGCGGGGCTGGCGCCGGCTCGGCGAGGAGCGCTGCCGAGGCCTTCATCGCGGCGACCAGTAAGCCGAGGAAGGCAAACACCGTCGTCATACCGACGATCATCAGGCTCAGGCCCTGGGACAACAGCATCGAAACCTCGGCGGGTCGCGTATCACAGCGACGGACTTTCCGGGGCGGCCAGGGTGGAATAGACTCCACCGCCTCCCCCTCCCCGGATGCACCGATGCTGAACCTCCTGATTCTCACCGCCTCCTTCGCCCACGCAGAGACCGATATCGGCAAGAGCAAGACGTTCGGCGTCGGCGCCGCCACTGGCGTGCCCTACGTCGCCTTCACCGGAAAGCAATGGCTCGACGCCGATTCGGGGCTGGCGTTCTATGTTGGAACCTCGGTGTTCTTCCACACCGTTCGCGGGTCCTATCAGAAGACCATCACCCGCTGGGGCGAGGACTGGAGCTGGGGAGAGCTGCCGCTGTATTGGCACGCCGGCGTCCAGGCCAGCCTGTACACGATCGCGGGCTATGTGGGCCCGAGCATCGGGCGCATTCGGGATTTGGGGGCAGTCTGAGCGTCGAGACGCAGTGGTGTGAC
>CAYXGP010000010.1:53381-67762 GCA_964464515.1 uncultured Enterobacterales bacterium | reverse complement strand
TGTTGTGTTCTGTGTAGATGTCGTACTCGGTGTTTCATTCTCCGTCGTCGTCGTAGCGGTCCGTGCCCTCGTCGATGACGTCGTCGCAGTCGTCGTCGACCTTGTTGTAGAACTCTTCGGCGTCGGGGTAGATGTCGGAGTTGGTGTCGTCGCAGTCGCCGTCGTCTTCGGTGAAGCCGTCGCCGTCGTCGTCGATGGCGGTGTAGGCCAGGATGTCGAAGGCGGTGGTGGCGGAGACCGTCTCGCCGCTGGTGTCCTCCACGGTGAAGGTCAGCAGGTGGGCGTCCGTGGACAGGGTCGCCTCGCAGGACGCCACCCCGCTGGCGTCGGCGCTGACGTCGCAGAACTCACCGTCCAGATCGGAGGAGATGCGGACCACGAGATCCTGGGGATCGTCCTGCAGATCGGTGACGATCGCCTCGAAGGTGAACGGCTCGGACTCGACGCCGTACTCATCCTCCTGGGGGCTGCGGATCGCGATCTCGGGGGCGTCTTCGAGATCGATGATCGTCAGATCGACGTAGTCGTAGGCGCTGGCGGCGTCGTCGTCGATCACGGTGAGCGAGATGACGTGGTTGCCGGGGCTCAGGTTGGCGGTGATCAGGAGCGCGTTGCCGTAGCCGTCGGCGGGCGACTCATCGAGGGTGCCGTCGACATCGCTGGACCAGACCAGGGCCAGGGTGTCGGAGGACTGCTCGTTGTCGCTGACCAGGGCAGCGAACTCGATGACCTCGCCCTCTTCGTACTCGCTGCCGTCCGGAGGGTGGGTGATCGTGACGGCCGGGGCGGTGTTGTGGACGGTCAATCCGCCCTTGTCTGCACAGCCGATGGTCAGGGGTAGCAGCAGGATCAGCGAGCGGGGCATGGTGGTCTCCTCAAAGCAACTTCACCTGAGCACGACGGGGCAGCAACCGCCCATCTTCAGCGGTGCGACACCTCGGGACGCCTCTACTCGCCTCCGAGAGCGAAGGCGGCCTGCTCCTCAGGGGTCAGCTGAAGGTCGATATGGGGCGGCTCTCCCCGACCACGCGCGATCCCCACGCGGCGACCCAGCTCGGCGATGTGCAACAGCCGGCAGTCCTGCAGGGGATCTGCGTGCCCCTCGATAAACGTCTGCGCAGCGGAGATGTCGGCGGGTCGCCCCTGCATGCGCGCGAGTCGCTGGGGGGGCTGCCCTGACGGTACGGTGGGATCGGGCTCGTGATTGACCCCGTGCGCTGGCGCGCGCCACTCCCCAGCCGGGCCGCTCCAGGCCGTGACACGCTGGGAGAGGCCCAGCGCCGCCGCCGCCAGGCCGATCGCCAGCGCGGGGCGGGGCCAGCGGCTGGCCGCGAGCGCCGCCAACAGGGCCGTCAGCGGCACGAGCGGTGCGCGGTACCGCAAGTTGAAGGAGTCGTACGCGGCGATCACCGGGTTGTCGTCCCACAGGTCGAAGCGCAGGGCAAAGGCCGCGATCAGGGCCAGCAGCGCGAGGGGGGCGAACCGCCGCGGCGCGGCGGCGATCCCGGCCAGCGACAGGAGCGCCAGCGATCCCCACCACGCCACCGAGAGCGCGCTGATCTCACCCTGCGGCAGCCCGGGAGCCAGCCCACCAGACCAGAAGTCGGTCGCCAGCCAGCGGACGAGGGCACCTGGCGGCGCGATCTGCAGGTGGCCCCAGATATCCGAGACGGCATGCTGCTCGGCGGGGCGCTGCAGTCGGTAGATCAGGGCTGGGAGAAGGCCCACAGGGAGGCCCACCAGCAGCCAGAGGCCGCCTCGACGGCGCGCAGACAGCGCCAGCACCAGCACGGCGGCGACCCCCGCTGCGGCGGTCGCGCAGAACCACAGGCCCAGCCCACAGACCACTCCGGCCAGCGCGGGCAGGAGGCGACTGCGGCGCTCCAGCCCGGCGGTCAGCAGGAGCGCGGCGAGCAGCGGGAACGCTGTGGACTCTGCGTGGTTGCCCCAGCCGGTCGTCGCCAGGTCGCGGTAGAACGTGGGCGCTCCGATCATCAGCGCAGTGAACAGCGCAGCGCCCGAGGGCCCGGCGGCGCGCAGCGACAGCAGCGCGCCTGTGGTGACCCCGATCAGGTGGAACGCCGCAGGTACGAGCTTCCAGGTCAGGGCGAGCGGCGGGAGGATCCGGAACAGGGGCGCCGCGATCAGCGCCTCGGCGGTGCAGCCCCCGCAGAACGGTCGGTACTGGAGATCCCACAGTGACGACAGGTGACCGCAGGCGATCTGCAAGCCGGCGCGGACGTTGAGGCGCTCTTCTGGGGAGATGCGGGCCCAGGGGCCGAGGAGGAGATCGGCCGCGGTGGCGAGGACCTCGACGAGAACGAGGGCCCAAAGGAGCCGAGCGCCGCTGATCTTCAACCGGTGGTCCTCAGCCCGGGGTGACCGACACCGAGATCTCCGCGTCGTCGTGGGCGTGTACCCACAGGCGGTCGCTGTCGATCCGATGACAGTCCGCTCCGGTCGCCGTCGCGCCGCCATCGAACACCCGCGGGGGCAGGATGATCTCGGTCACGCCGTCTGGTGTGGGGCTCCACGTCATCTTCAGCACGTCGTCGGTCACCGACCAGGAGGTCCTGGTCGGGTCGCTCTCGGCGATCGCGCGGGGGTACGCCCGTACGATGGGGTCGAGCAACACATCGCGCTCGGTGCCGTCGGCCTCGACCACGCTCAGATCCTCGTGGTTCCAGAGCTCCGTCGACGCGGAGTACTCCCACCACGTCGCATGGAGCTGGAGCGAATCCAGCGCGGCGTAGATAGACGCGGTGTGCTCTCCCGCGCCGGTCAGGTGGGGCTCGATGCCGAACTCTCCGATGGTGACCGGGAGATCCCACTCGATGCCCTGGTCGGACCAGGCCGAGAACGCCTCGTAGCGGTTGTCTCCCAGCTCTCCCCCCATGAACATGCTCGGATCGTACGAGTGGGGCGCGAACACCAGGTTGTCGCCCTCCGGGCGGGTGATGGACGTGCTGTTGGTCACCGAGTCGACGCCCGTGCCGTCGAAGAACACCAGGGCGTCCGGCGCCTGCGCCTGGATGCGGTCCGCCATCTCCGCATAGAACACCGGCATCGTCTCTGCACCCCACACGGCGGGGTCTTGCGTGCCCCAGATCGGCTCGTTGATGATCTCGAAGCCGATCACCCCTGGTCTGTCTGCGTGGCGGGCGGCCATGGTGTCCCACATGGTGCCCATCGCGGTTCGGGCGCCTCGGGTGTCGTCCCACAGATCATCGAACGCCAAAGATACATCGCCCTGCGTCATGTAGTTGAAGAACCAATCTTCGTCGTCGTGGCAGGGATCGCCAGCGGTCTCGACCGTCCACGACGGGAACCCGTCACCGCAGAACCACTCGCCGTAGATGTCCTGGTGGAAGTCCACGATGGTCCAGAGGTCACGGTCGGCCGCGCCGTCGAGCAGGGCGTCGTAGCGGGTGAGGAAGTCTTCGTCCCAGGCGCCTTGCGCCGGCTCCGCCGCGGCCCACGAGAACGGAACGCGCAGCGTGGTGAGCCCCCAATGCACGAGGCGGTCGAGGTAGGCGTCGAGAGATTGCTGGTACGTGCCGTCTTCGAAGTCGAATGGGGCGTAGGGAGCGAACTTGGACCGGCCGCCGGTGTTGATGCCGCGGAGGATGACGCGGCGGTTGCTCGCGTCGTAGAGGTGGGGGCCCTCGGCGCGGAGCGGGGTGGCGGTAGAGGGGACGGTGAAGCCGCAGTCATCGGTGGTGGTGATGGCTGTGTCGGTGCCGGGGGTGCAGGCGAGCATGAGCAGCGGGAACAGGGCGGACTTGTAGGGGCTGAACGATCTGGAGAAATGCGGGTAGAGGGGGCTGGATTCGGAGTCTCGACGCTCAAACTGGACCTGGGCTTTGGAGTCATGACCTGAACTCTGGGGGCTGGAGCTGGCGCCTGGAAGCTCGATCTGGACTCTGGACCCTGGAACTGGGAGCTGGGAGATGGGACTGGACCTTGTACCGGAAGGTGGGGCTGAGCGTTGGGCTCCTGGGTCTTGACGGCGGGTTTCTCCGGGGTCGGCTGCGGTTTGCACGTGGAGACGCAGACCTCCGTGACCAGGCGGCTCGAGCAAGCCGCTCCTCGGTCCTGCACATCGCTGAGGGGTGCTCACGGGGCGGGAAGGCGGAGAAGAACCACTACAGAATCGCGCTGGGCTCGGCTGCCGAGACCTGCGCTGTCCTCGACATCGTCGAGCTGAAGGACGGGCCGGGGATTCAGGAGGAGTTGAGGCGCCTGGGCGCCATGCTCCATGGCCTCTCCAACAGATAGAACCTCTGGGGCCTGGAGACAACATCCAGGTCCAAAGTCGAGCATCGAGTTCCAGAGCTGGGTATCGAGCATCCAGAGTCCAGAACCAAGCATCGGGGGCCAACGTCCAGCGGCCAGGTTCTGGGCAATCGTGGCGTGACTCCTCGAGTCTCCCGACACCCTTCTGACTCACTATCGATCCGGCCACCATTCACTCGCCTCCTCTGTCGTCACCTCGGGATGATAGCCGATCAGCCCGTCCCAGGCGCCGCCCAGCCGGGTGTCGGGGCGCCACCCCCGTAGCCGCTCTCCGAAGGCCTTGATCTCTGTGAGGCTGCCCGCCACGACGACGTAGCGATCGCCCTGCGCCCAGCGCAGGCCGTCCCAGGGGAGCTGCCCGATCTCGTCCCGCTCTACCGAGACGATGACCACCACCTGCCCCCCGAGCGCGATCTCGCTCGCGGTCCAGCCCCGCAGCCCGAGGTCGACGAGGACCGCGCCAGGCTCGGCGGCGACAGACGCGCTCACCCACGCGCCGTCCACCACGAGGGGCGGCGTGCCCCGCGCGGCGATCGTGTCGGTGAGCGCGTTCGCCAGGGTGATCGTTCCAGGCCGGAGCACCTGCCGCCCGCCGACCGGATCGACCGGGATCCGGAGCAGCGCCATTCCAAGCAGGGCCCAGCTGCCCGGCACCGCAGCCCAGCCTGCCGCGGCCGGTATCGTGAGCAGTCGGAGGTGGTAGTCGCGCAGGTAGCCCAGCCCCAGCCCCGCGACCAACAGAACACCGAGCGCAGTCAGCGTGCAGAGTGCGAGGGCTCGGCTGCGTCGATCGGCGAGGCCAATCAGCGGACCCAGAGCGATGCCCCACCCCACGGGGCCGCCCATCTCCAGCCATGCTGTGGCGGCGGAGAGCGGAGAGAGCCCGAGGTCGCCCGAGACCGGCATCGCTTCGTGGAGCCCGCGCCAGAGACGTGGGGAGAGGAGGAGCAGCGCTGCGCCTGCGGCGACGTGGGTGCGGCGATCCCGCCACGGCAGGAGGACCGCGAGTGGTGCGGCCGCGACGGCGAGGGGGTGATTCAACGCTGCGATCGCCAGGGCGATCAGCGCCAGGGGTGGTCCCCAGGACGAGCGTCGGTTGGCGACGCCGAGCGCTGCGACTCCCACCCACAGCCCGCCGAGGTACGCCTTGGAGCCGGAGAGCGCCGTGTCGACCAGGCCCGGGTCCAGCGCGACCAGCAGGCCGGCGAGGAGGGCCGGGGCGAGCGCGTCTCTGCGAAGACTCAGGACGAGGCCGGCGGCGACGGGAGCGGCCAGCGCGTGCATCGTCAGCAGGCCCAGCACGGCGTTCCATAGGGACCCTGCGAAGGCGTGAATCAGCGCATAGGGCGGGTAGAGCGCCCAGCCGAACGGGGGAGCGTGTGGGTGCAGAGACGCCAGGGCGCCGCGGGCGGCGACCCACCAGGGGCCCATGGCGTCGCCGGTGACCAGGGCCTCTGGGGCGCGGCGGAGGCGGGCGGCGATGGCTGTGATCAGGGGGAGGATGACGACAGCGAGGGGGGGGAGAGTGCGCCGCAGGCTCAAGTGAGCCTCGGATGCCGGATGTCCGCGACGCGGACCGCGAGATCTCGAGATCGCGGAGTCGAGAGACCGGGGCGCCGAGTACACGGACCCACGAACCAAGGGCCAGGAACCGCGCTGACTGCGCAGACGGTCGGGTTCATTCTTCAGCGCCCCGAGCCCACAGACAGCCGAGACGCCATCCCTGTCGGGCCTGCTCCACGGAGTCCTCGGTGGCGGGGGCGGACTCTTCCATCAACAGCGACTCTGCGGATTTACCACAGCCCACGTAGCGGCTCCACCCGAACCCCACCCCCTGCCAGTACGGACGGGTCGAGTGGCACGCCCCAGCCTCTCCTTCCAGCCACGTGGTGTCAGCGCCGTCATCGGGCCAGTGCCGGCCCCCCTGCGTGCGGAAATCGACCCGCAGGATCCCCCGTCGCTCGCAGATCCCCCACCACACCGCGTCGGCCACTTCCTGCCGGTGCTCCTCGTCGCCGGGGGCCTTGAAGTCGGGGGCAACCAGCCGACCCGCGGCGTTGCCGACCGCCTGTCCCATGCCCGGCGCCACACCGGCAAGTGCATCGAGGACCGGGCGCAGATCGCGCGCGCGCTCTGTGTTCGGCATGATGATCCCCTTCGCCACGCCGTCGGCCAGCAGGCGCCGCTCCAGCTCTCCATCGGTCTGCAGCCAGGCGCGTGCGGCGAACCCGGGGATCATGGTGTCGCGGTCCTTGGCGATGTCGCCGCGGATCCCCAGCCCCAGCCGGCGGCCCAGCTCGAAGACGTGATCGAGTCGGCAGTCCGGCAGGGGATCGCTGTGGCTGCCCAAAAACTCCATCGCCGCTGCGATGTCCTGGGGCCGCCCCTGGTTTCTCCGCAGCTTCTTGGGCGGATCGCCGACCGGCACGGTGCGATCGGGCCAGCCATCGTGTCCGTAGACGTGTAGGCCCACCACCGAGCGGCGGGGCTCGTCCCATGTGGACACTCTCAGCACGAGACCCACGGCGATGAGGGCGGCCAGCACCCATCGCAGCGGTCTCTTCATCCGCGCGCCGGGCAGGGCCGCGCACAGCAGCAACATCGGGACCAGCGGCGTGCGGTACCGCAGGTTGAAGGAAGGATCTGCGTAGGGGTCGGGGAGGTTGGACCAGAGGTCGTACCGGATCTCGTACGCCAGCAGCAGGCCGACCAGCCCCAGCGGGCCGAACCACGCGGCGGCGCGGGCGGCGGGCTCGCGGGGGTGTCGCAGCGCGGCCAGTCCCAGCGCGGCCATCACCCAGAGCGCTGCCCACCACACCGTCGGCAGCACGGACAGCGCTCCGTAGTCGACCTCGGACCACAGTCCGGTGCGCAGGTAGTCGCCGAACAGCCAGCGGGCCATCGCGTCGGGCGGAGCGAGGTCCAGCGCGGGCACCCAGTCGGCGGCGAACCCCCGAGCCAGCGGCCTGTCGCGATGGAATCCCCACCACGGCAGCAGTCCCAGGGGGATGGCGAGCAGCGCCAGCGGGGTGAGCCAGCGCCGCGTCAGCCACGCAGCCGCGAGCAGCGCCGGGAGCGCGTGGCCCGACGTGTAGCAGAACCACAGCCCCAGCCCGGTCACGGCTCCGGCCGCCAGCAGCCCGATCGCGCCGCGCAGCGCCCCTCGCCCGGCGACCACCAGCAAAAGCGCCAGCAGGGGAAACAGCGTGGACTCTGCGTGGTTGCCCCAGCCGGTCAACGCCAGGTCGCGGTAGTAACCGGGGGCCGCCATCATCAGGCCGGCGAACAGCGCCCCGGCCCAGCGCCCGCTGGCGCGCCACGCCGCCCACGTTCCCAGGCCCGTGATGCCCAGGTGGATCCCGGACGGGATGAGCTTCCAGGCCAGCACCGTCGGCGGCACCGCGGCGAACAACCCCGCCGCCAGCACCCCCTCGCCGGTGCAGCCGCCGCAGAACGTGCGGTACTGCATCGCCCACGCGCGATCGAGGTGGCCGCAGGCGAATTGCACGCCTCCGCGGGCGTTGAACAGCTCCTCCCAGTGGGTGCGCGCCCAGGGGCCGAGCAGCAGATCGCCGACGGTGGCGAGCGCCTCGGCCAGCAGGAGCGCCGGGAGCAGCCAGCGGAGCGCGCGCGTCGTGGGCATCGATAGGGTCTATTCGGATCGGATGCCCCGGGGTCGGGGCGATAGGATTCCGGGTGGGGGAGGGGCAAATGGGGTTCGAGCTGATCGGCATGATTCACCTGCTGCCGCTGCCGGGCGGACCGCGGGAGTCTCCGGGCCTGACCGCGGTGCGGGACCGCGCGTTGATGGACGCTGAGGCCCTGATCTCCGGGGGAATCACCACCTGCATCATCGAGAACATGGGCGATGCGCCCTTCGCCGAGCGGGTCGAGCCCCACGTCGTGGCGATGATGACGGCGATCGCAGGCGCCATCCGCGACCGCTTTCCGCTGAAGCTGGGCATCAACGTGCTGCGCAACGACGCCCGCGCCGCGGTGGCGGTGGCGGCGGCATGCGGGGCGGACTTCGTCCGGGTCAATGTCCACACGGGCTCGGTCTGGACCGACCAGGGGCTCCTGCACGGCCGCGCCCACGAGACGCTGCGCTACCGAAGAGAGCTTGGGGCGCATGCCGGCGATGGGCATGTGCGGATCGCCGCCGACGTGCTGGTCAAGCACGGCACCCCCGCGGGCTGCGCGGACATCGAGCAGGTGGGCCGGGAGGCTGCCGAACGCGGCGGCGCTGATGTGTTGATCGTCACTGGCTCCAGCACCGGCGAGCCGGCGGACCTCGACCAGCTCCGCGCGCTGCGCGCGGCCTCGGAGACCCCGGTGTGGGTCGGCAGCGGCGTGGTGCCCCGCACGCTCCCGGCCATCCGCGGGATCGCCGACGGAGCCATCGTCGGCACGTATCTGCATCGCGACGGTCAGATCATCCACCCGCTCGATCCCGAGCGCGTCCGTCAGGTAGTGAGTTCGCTTTGACCGATCTGCTGTGGATCGAAGATGATCCGGCGCTGCGACGGATCTACCGTCCCCTCCTGGAGGCGTCGGGCTACCGCGTGCGCGAGGCTGCCACCGCCGATGAGGCCCGATCGGCCATCGCCGCGCGTCCCCCCGGGCTGGTGCTGCTCGACCTGATGCTCCCGCCGTCGGGCAGGGTGGCGGAGGGTCTCTCCCTCATCGATCACATGATCGGCGCCGATCGCCCTCCCCGCATCATCGTGCTGTCCGGCGCGGGGGGGCACGACAGCGCCCTCGAGGCGATCCGCCGCGGGGCCCACGACTTCCTCGCCAAGCCGGTCGACCCCGATGTGCTGGACGTGGTGCTGGCCCGGGCCGCGCGTCGCCTGGAGCTGGAGGACGAGCTGGCCGCGCTGCGCGCTGCCCTGCGCCAGCGCACCCCCGACGGCGGCATGCTGGGTCGCTCCGCCGCGTTCCTCGCCTCGGTGGAGCTGGTGGACAAGGTGGCGCCCACCGATCTGCCGGTAGCGATCTCCGGTGAGCCCGGGACGGGCAAGGAGCTGGCCGCGCGCCGGGTGCACACCGCCAGTCGCCGCGCCGAGGGGCCGTTCGTCGCGGTGAATTGCGGGGCGCTGCCGCCGAACCTGCTGGAGAGCACGCTGTTCGGCCACACCCGCGGGGCCTTCACCGGGGCCGGGCGGGCCAGGCGCGGCCTGTTCGCCGAGGCGGATGGTGGCACGCTGTTTCTCGATGAGGTCGGAGAGCTGGAGCCGCCCACGCAGGTGCGACTGCTCCGGGCCCTGGAGACCGGGGAGATCCGTCCGGTGGGGGCAGATCGGTCCGTGCGGGTCGACGTGCGCACGGTCTGCGCTACCAACCGCGACCTCGCCACGCTGGTGGCCGAGGGCGCCTTCCGCGACGATCTCTACTGGCGTCTGCGCGGCGTGGAGGTGCACCTGCCGCCGCTGCGCGATCGCGGCGACGACGTGCTGGTGCTGGCGCTCCACTTCCTGCGGAGCGCGGCCGGCCTGGTCGGACGGGCGCCGCGGCTGACCCCCGCCGCCGAGGTGGCGCTGTCGGCCCACGCCTGGCCGGGAAACCTCCGGGAGCTGCGACACGCGATGCGGCGGGCGGCGGTGCTGGCAGCGGATCGAGGGCACATCCTCCCGGATGATCTCGGGCTGCGCTCTGCACCAGGAGGGGCGCCGGGGAGAGCGCCCGACGGCGGTACGCTCGCGGAGCAGGTCACCGCGCTGGAGAGACGAGTCATCCGCGCGGCGCTCTCCGCGGAGGGAGGAAACCGGACGCGGGCGGCGCGGCGGCTCGGGCTGTCTCGTCAGGGTCTGCTCAACAAGATGGGCCGGTATGGGTTGGGCGGGTGATACAGGGAGAGTCTTGGAGAGGAGGCCGTCGATGCGTACCAGGTCGGGCTCTCTGATGTTCGCGGCGGCGCTGACGGGCTGCCTGACAGGCTGTCTTCCGGGCCTGGAGGAGCCGGCGTTCCAGGCCGACACTGGTGATGCGGAGTCCACCGGCTGCTCTGATCCCGCGATCTGGTACGCCGACGCCGACGGCGATGGCTACGGCGCGGGTTTGGGGATCGAGGCCTGCACAGCTCCGATCGATCATGTCGAGCAGAGCGGAGACTGCGACGACGGCGACGCCGCGATCAGCCCCGACGCCGCTGAGCGCTGCGCGACCCTCGGCGTGGATGATGACTGCGACGGGCAGAGCGACGAGGATGACGCCGTCGACGCCGAGAGCTGGTACGTCGACGCGGACGACGACGGCTATGGATCCGCCGATGACGCGGTCCAGGCCTGCACCGCTCCCAGCGGCTATCTCGATGATGACACCGACTGCGACGACGGCGACTCCGCGATCAACCCCGACGCGACCGATCGATGTGACGACGTCGACGACAATTGCTCGGGGGATGAGAGCGACGCCCTCGACGCGCTGACCTGGTACCCGGACGCGGACGGCGACGGGTTCGGTGACGCGGACGGCGCGATCTCCTCGTGCGAGATCCCGAAGAATGGGCTGACCGACGACACCGACTGCGACGACACCGACGCCGCGGTGAACCCCGACGCCGAGGAGATCTGCAACAACGGCGTCGACGACGACTGCGACGAGACCGCGAACGACTGCGGCGTGGGCGAGACGGCCTTTCTCCTCCGCAGCAGCGGCTCCGGCGGGCCCTACTACTACCGGTCGCGCAATCTGGTCGCCGATATCGACGGCGACGGCTTTCACGATGCGATCGTGGGGGACTGGACCGACGAGAGCGAGGTGGTGGTCTACCCGGGCCCCATGGAGGCCGCGGTCGGGTCGGTTCGTCGGTTCGGCGAGTCGCATGCTGCCGAGGGGGCTGGTCTGGGGCTGGCGAGCGCTGGCGATCTGGACGGCGACGGCGTCATCGAGCTGCTCATCGGCGCGCCGGGCAACGACGACGAGGCGGAGGACGCTGGCGCCGCCTACTTGATCTACGGATTCAACACCGGCGCGGACTCGCTCTCAGACGCGAACATGGTGTTCAGAGGGGAGACCTCCTCGGCATGGGCCGGCAACGACGAGTCCGGCGGGATCGGGTCCAGCCTCGCGGGGGGCTTCGATCTGGACGGTGACGGGCTGACGGAGATCGCCATCGGGGCGCCGGGCGGGGAGGGCGGCGCGGGGGTCGTCCACATCCTCACGGGCGCGCCGACGGGCAGCAGGGGGCCAGAAGACGCCGAGGCTTCCTGGCGCGGAACGACCGGCAACGAGCAGCTCGGCGCCGCGCTGGCGTCTGCCGGCGACATCGACGGTGACGGGCTGGATGAGCTGCTGATGGGCGCTCCCGGTGTGGACGACTACGTCGGGGCTGTCTACATCGTCGGCGCCGCGTCTGGTGACATGCCGCTGTCAGACGCTGTGGGGCTTGTGCAGGGAGAGCAGGCCGGGGATCAGGCCGGCTCGAGCCTGGCGATGGGCGATCTGGACGACGACGGCGTCCCCGATGTGGTCATCGGATCGCCCCACAGGGTCCTCTCCTCCAACGACGAGGGGGTGGTCCACGTCGCGTTGGGGCCGCTGAGCGGCACGATCTCTCTGGCAGACGTCAAGCTGAGCCATGAGAGCAAGGGGCGCGGCGACTACTTCGGCGACTCCCTCGCGACCGGCGACGTGGACGGCGACGGCGTGGACGACTTGATCGTCGGCACCTACTACGCAGGCTGCTACGACTACACCCTCCACAGCGGCCTGTACCTGTTCCGGGGCAGCGGGAGTGCGTTCTCTGTGACCAGCCCGGAGGTGATCGCCGAGGGGGCCTGCGACGGCTCCTGGGGTGAGCAGGGTGAGGGGATGAACGTGGCGGTCGGCGACCTCAACGGCGACGGGTACGCCGACATTCTCACCGGCTCGTGGGAGTCGTCGTATACGCAGACCGACTTCTCCACCGAGGTCTTCCTGGGTGGCGGCCTGTGATCGGCGGGCCTTGACCCCACCGCTCGCCGGGTGGTCTGCTGGAGGCATGTGGCTCCTGCTCCTTGCCTGCTCGACCGATCCCGTGCCTGAGGCCACTCCCCAGGCCGCTCCCGCCGTCGAGGCCGCCCCACCAGAACCGGACAGGGCCTGCGACGACAGCGTGCGCGTGGTCTCGCACATCCCACCGACGGCGGACATGGTCAAGATCGATCGCTACGTCGGCGAGGAGGTCACCCACCACCAGCTCAAGATATACGAGGTGGAGCGCGTCATCGTCACCGAGGAGGCCCTGGCCGGCGGCGAGACCTGCTCGGGCATCTTCATCGAGAGCACCAGCGGTGAGCGCCTGCTGTTCGACTCCAGCACGACCACCAGTCTGCGGAAGCAGGGGCAGAAGATCGCCAACGGACTGGGCAAGCGGCTGAAGCTGGAGGAGGTCATCCCCGCTGAAACGGAGGGCTCCTCCCCGGAGTCGGAGGGCGCTGCGGGCGGCTGAACCGGACGATCAAGGCGCCTCCAGCGCGTCCACGAGGGCCCGGGCCTGCGCGATGCGCTCCTCGGTGCCCATCAAGATGACCCGCTGTCCGATCACCGACGCTTTCTCGCGGGAGCGGGCGAGGCTGTGGCACCACGTCGCCGCGAACTGCACGGCGGAGACCCCCTCGGGCATCGGCAGGACCACCGTGACGAGCGGGGCCAGCTCCACTCGACGCATCAGCGCCTGCCGGCGCGTCTCGAAGTAGACCACTCCCCGCTGGTGGGTGAGCACGACCTCCATCTGCAGGTTGAGGGCGAACAGCAGGTCTCCGAACGTCGTCCGGGGCAGGGCCAGCGTGACCCGCTGGCCGACCAGCTCGCTGGAGACCGCCACGTTCAGCCGGGTGGCCTCGGACAGCGCGAGCGCCAGCGACTCCAGCGGCGCGTCATTCGCCACCACCCGCAGGGTGATCGTGGGTGGCGGGGGGGATGGAGCGGGCGGTGCGTCGAAGAGCAGCGAGTCCCCTTCGACCGACCAGCTCCGCCAGGGCGACGGCAGGTGTGGGTTCCAGTCGTCAGGGATCTCGCCCAGCACAGAGACGTCCAGCGCCACCGCCGGTCCGGTGTGGGGCGGCGGTAGGGGCTCCGCGACGCGCTCCGGCCCCGAGCAGCTGAAGATCTCCGGGGGGGGCGCTGCTGCTATCGGGACAGGCGGGGGGTGAAGACAGGCGGTCAGAAACAGGAGCATCCGAGCGGCTCAGCCCGACCGCTCCCACAGCTCTCCGACCAGCTTGAGCACCCCCGAACCCTGGAAGGCGCGGATCACGAACCCGGGGACCGAGCCCCCCGGATCGTAGGCCAGCTCGTAGACCACCCAGACGCCGCCGGCGTCTGCGCGGGTGACCGTCCAGGCGCCGTCGTTGCGGATCGCCTGCACGCTGCCAGAGTCGCGCGGCTCGCTCTGGACGTCGGCCATCGTCCATCCCCAGCGCGCGCCGGCGGTGACGGCGGTCTTCGACATCACCATGTCCAGCTCGCGGTCGCCGATCCCGCTGGCGACGTTGCGCTGGTGGACCACCAGGTCGCCGTTCTGCTCGCCGATGGGCGTGCAATCGGCCACCGCTGAGAAGACGTTCTTATGGCCCTCCCAGTCGGAGAGCAGCGCGTCGAGGCGCTCGTAGCTTCGCTCTGCCCAGTAGCAGCGCACCCAGACCGGCTCCACCCCGTCGGACTGCCGCGGCCCGAGGAACAGGGCGCAGGTCGCCGCCTCGGTCTTGTGCGCGTAGCCGGCCGGAGCAGCCGGCAGGCCAGCGGCCAGCGCGGGGGCCAGGATCAGGAGCCAGGACATCGGGGCCTCCAGAGGACTCGGTCCCCATTCTGGCACAGACGTTCTGGCACAGATGCTCTGGCAGGGGCGCTGGGGGCGTTCGCAGTCGGGGACGGTGGGAAACGGACGGTCTCTGCAGCGTCGGTGATAATGGACCGATGCGGAGCAGTCCATGGAGCTCGCCGACCTGAGTCCGATCGGGACGCTGGCGCTGATCGTTGGCGTCGGCGCGCTGCTGTCGGGGGCTCTCGTGCGGGTGCGTCGGCTGCGGCCCGCGGCTGCCCTGGTGCCCCCGTTCGCGGCGCTGACCTTCGCCGAGGTAGCCGCCGCCCCCCCCCCCCCGCGG
>CAYXGP010000010.1:51116-53371 GCA_964464515.1 uncultured Enterobacterales bacterium | reverse complement strand
GCGGGGGGGCGCGGGGCGCCGGGCGCGGGGGGGCGGGCGGGGGGGGGGGCGGCCCGGCGCCCCCCCCCCGCGGCTGTTCGTCGATACGTTGCCGACCCTGTGCGGAGGGCTGCGGATGTTCCCCGAGCACCTGCTGTCGATCCTGTATGACACCCTCCGGTGGGCGCTGCTCCTGACCACCGCGGGGTTCGCCAGCGCGACGCTCGGGCTGATGTGGGCGCGCTCACGCTGTGCGGTCGCCGGGGGGATGGGCGTGCTGCTGTGTGTCATCCTCTCGGCGCGTTCCTGGGCGCTCGCGCAGGGCTGGCGGTTGGCGTCGGATGCGTGGCCTGCGCCCGACGATCCTCGGACCGCGGAGCTGCTGGCGCTGGCGGATCAGCTCACTCTCATCGGCGGGGCGGCGCTGCTCGCGATGACCGCGGCGGTGTGGGGTGGGCTGTCCTTCAGACTCGCGCGACTCTCCGCTGTGTGTCTCCTCACGCCGATAGGGCTCGTGGGTGCCTGGGCATTGGCTGAGATCGACACGCTGAAACGCCTCACATACGCAGGTCGTCTGGCGACGCTGCACCTGGAGGATGTGCCCGCCGTCTGGTCTGGAGAGGACCGCTCGCGTGTGCGCGCCCGCCTGTTCATCCGCTCCATCTATGGCCCCACCTACGGAGGGGGGGATGCGGTCGACCCACGCACCTGGCGGTTCTCCCTCTCTACAGCCTGGCCGGCAGACCCCTGGCTGGAGGGACGCTGGCTGACGTTGTCCGGAGACGCTCCCGCCCTCGATCTGGTCGAAGAGGACTGGTTCGACTCCGCGGGAGTATTGGAGCTGGTGGTGCGGACTGGTGACTCCTCGACTTCGGTTGGTGCTGTTCGATTGGTCTGGGTGCCCACCGACCAGATAGCGCAGACACCGGAGGAGGGGCCCCCGAGCATCTGGCAGACCATCCGGCCCGTCCACCCCGAGGCGACGCCGACCGTTCGCCCCGGACAGGAACATTGGGACTGGTCCGCGGCGCTGTCGGGCGTACCGGGGATCGGGCGACCGGCCCTGGTGGGTGGTCGGCTGCAAGGGTCCCGCCTGCGGGCCACCGGTGGCGGGCCTACGGTGGGCACGGTCCTGATCCCGGGCGATGACTGGACGGTTCAGAGCGTGGTGGAGCTGTGCCTTGCCGCAGACACGCGCGTGTCCAGCGCGATGCGTGGCCTGTGGGACCGGCCCACCTGTGTGGTGACCGCCGCGGATCCCCGCCCGCTGGGCGCGTCGACCGCGCCGTGACTCGACTCGCCTGTCTGTGTTGCTGCGCCCTCGCGCTCGCCGGCCCGCCTGTCCGCGCCGCCTCGGAGGCCGAGAGCTCCTGGTGGTTCAACACCGGCGGGGAGATCGACGGGGTTCCAGGCGTGGCGAGTGAATACCACGGCATCCTCGATCTCGGCTGGAGACGGGGAGCGCTGTCTGCCAGTATCCAGACCGATACGCTCGATCTCCGCTGGTCCCCGATGGCCCGCCAGGGGCGCACCTGGATCGGACTGCGCGGCGCGGGGTTCGCCGCGAACATGTGGATCACCCCATGGACCGACGGGACGCCCGACGACTCCCGCGCCATGGCGGTGGCCTACGTCGGACCCGACCTCGGCGGTCAGATCTTCGGTCCGCACGGTCTATACACGGGCGTCGAGGGGTTCGCCCGTCACCACGTGTTTCTCGCGCGTTTCGATGGCGCACGGACGCCAGCGCCGGCGCTGTGGGTGCGCGCAGATACCGTCCTGGGTGTGTGGCGCGATGATGGGGTGCAGATACGATGCCATGCCGGCGTCGATTGGGACCCGCTGCCGTATGAAGAGACGGAGCTGTCCCCTCATGTGTTCGGGCATCTTGCGTACCGCCCGCCGTGGCGCTGGGCGCCAGCTCTCGGGGGCTGGGCTGGCTGGGCGAACAGGCAGGATGCGCTGACCTCCACCCGGCTCGGCGGTCTGACGCCCTACCATGTGCCGCTAGCGGGCGCGGCGTGGGCGGAGTTCTGGGTGGAGGACTACGCGGTCGGGAGCGTGGCCCTGTCCTGGCGGTCCTCTCTCGACGCGTGGCAGCGCTGGCGCGCGGACCTGCTCGTCCAGGTTGCCACGGTGGATGACGGGACCCTCGGGTATGGCAGCCGGGTCATCTGGAGTCGCGGTCGCTGGAGGAGCGAGCTGGCGGCCGGTGTGGCGCCGACGCTCCCGCGGGGCGGGGACTACCGCGCGCTCACGTTGTTCTACCAGGTGGG
>CAYXGP010000010.1:0-51016 GCA_964464515.1 uncultured Enterobacterales bacterium | reverse complement strand
TACCAGGTGGGGCGCTGGCTTGATCTCTAAATCGTAGCGCGATTGCAATCCGTAGCAGCGTGACCGGAGCGGTGATGGGCTCCCGAGCGGCACGTCCCTTGCTTTCCACCCCGGCGCCCTTCGCCCCGGAGCCTCCGTGCCATCCCAACACCCCCTGCCCGCTCTCCGACGCCAACTCTCTGCCCCCGAGGAGATCGTCCCGGTCGATGGAGTCCCATCGGCGGCGGCCCTCTCCGCTGCTGCGATCCTCGGATTGACGGGGACCGCGGTCTTCTTCTCTCTTCCGCTCCTCACCGGCGCGAACCTGCCCAGCAGCGGAGGCGCTGGACTGCCCATCGGTCTGCTCGCGGCGATCCCGCTCACCGCGGTGCTGACCCTCCCTCCGCTGTACCTGATCTCGTCTCTGCGCGGTCGCGTGCTCCCGCTGCGCATGCTGGCGGCCGTCGGTCTCGCCGGGCCGATGATCGCCGGCAGCGCGCTGGGGGCCTCGGCGCCGCTGCTCGGCCTGTACGCGATGACGGGGGAGCTGGCGGTCGGCTTCTTCCTTCTGCTCATCGCCCTGGTCGGTCTGGCCGTGGTGCTGGGCGGGATCGGCGCGCGTCGCAACGCCGCTCGCGCCGGTGACGCCGATCCCGGACCGATCCTGGGCACCGCCCACTACCTCCTCACCCTGTGGACCGCTGCGGTCCTCGCTCTCCAGCTGTCGTGAGATCCCTCATGTCCGTCACCGCTCTCGCCCCCGAACCCGTCCTCCTTCCCCCGGCCGATGATGGCCTGATGACCCGCCTCCTCCGCGACCCTGCTGGTCTGCGGAGGGAGATCACCTCTGCGGCTCCCTCCCACGAACTGATCAGCGGCCTGCTTCGCCTCGTCGCGGCCTCTGCGGCGATCTACGGCCTGGCGATCGGCCTGCAGGGTGGTCTGCTACAGGCGCTCTCGTCCGCGGTAAAATTGCCAATCGTCGTGATCGCGGCGGCGGGGTTCGCGCTCCCTCTGCTGTACCTGACCAGCCGCCTCTCCGGTCTGAGGCTGTCGATGTCGCAGATCTCTGCGCTGGTTCTCCACGCGCTCGCCAGCGCGACCATCACCATGGCCTGCCTGGCACCGCTCGTGGCGATCTGCTGGCTGACCCTGATGACGACGCACACCCACGCCCACGCCAGCGGGGATGTGTGCGACTACCTGTGGTGGGTGTACCGTCGCGTCACGTTGGCTGGCGTCGGCGTCGCGGCGATCGGCGGTGTGTTGGGCGCCGCGAGACTTCTTCGCGCGGTCCCGCTGTCGGCGGGTCTCGTGTGGGGTGGTGGGTTTGCCCTGGCGGCGCTCCAGCTCTCGTGGCTGCTGCGTCCGATCGTCGGCACGCCGATCACCGACGGCGCGCTGCTGCGGCCCATCGAGGGTAGCGGGATCGACGCTCTGCTCCTCGCTCTCCATGCGGTGCTGTGATGAAGGCCCTGCTGCTCCTCGGTTTGTGGATCGGTGCGGGAATGTGGTTCGCCCGGCTTCGAACCGATCCTGTCGAGCGGGTGATGGCTACGCTGTTCTGGCCGTTCTACGTCGGCGCTCCGAACGCGCTGGAGCGCCCCGACCACCTCACGCGGTTGGCGGCGGCGCTCGGTCCCGGTCTCGCCACCGACGGTCTGCTCTCTGAAGTGGACGCCGCGCTCCGCCGCGTGATCGCACGCCGACAGCGAGTGACGGCCGCCCTCGAAGCGCTCGGGCCGATCGACGGCGCCGATGAGGTGCGGCAGGCTTCCCGCCGGTTGTTGGAGGAGGCTCAGGCCAGGATCGACGCCCAGCTCGCCGCTGCCCACGCCGCCATCGCCGACACGGCCACCCGGCTGGTGTTGGCTCGCGACGGAGACGACCCCGCTGAGCTGGAGAGCTTGATGAGTGCGCTTCGAGCGCGCCTGCTCGCCAGCGAGGAGGTCCACCGGTCAGCGCCGTAACGGCGCGGTCAAATCCGCGGGTGCCGCAGGGTCGGCTGCACGCGCGGACTCGCGACCAGATCCAGCACGTAGACCACCATCTCCTTGCCGTAGAATCGAAAGCCCCCGGCGTCGGCGAACCCCCACGAGCGGAGCTGCCGATTCGCGGCTGTATTGTCTATCTCCGTGGTGACCTTTACGTACTGCTCCCCCCGAGCCAACAGATCATCGAACAGCACCTTGTTGATGTGGCCCGCGACGCGCGTCCCCCGTAGACGCGGCGCGAAGGTGCAGAACAGGCTCTCTGCGCGCACGCCCACGGGCAACGGCACCGCAGACGATACGCGGGCATACATCGGCGTCTGCAGCAGGCTTCCGAGCACCCGCGGTGAGGCTGCACCGGGGAACGCAGCCGCCGCGAGCGCTGGCGCGGTCCTGCGGAACGTGGCGGCCATCATCGCGTCCGGGTCCAGGCTCCCCGCGATGAAGCCCGACGCCTGTCCGCTCCCGTCGTCGTGGACGAACGAGAGAAAGCGCGCGTCGTCGAGCAGCGCTCGATAGAGCGTCTTGAGGAAGCGGACACCGAGACGCGCCCAGAGACTCTGCCCCATCGCTGCGTGGTGAAGGTGGGCCATCGCTTCAGCGTCTCGACGCTGCATCGGTCGGATGGCGTCCAATACCGCGGGCTTGAGAGTGAACGGACGCACGGCTGCCGCGGCGGCGCGGAGCTGCTCAGCCGTCATCGACCGAGGTGCGCTTGAGGGTCTCCAGGAAAGCTGTCTGCGTGATGGCGCGGTGCTGAGCGGCCAGGAAATTGCCGATCGCGTTCTCGAACGAGGTGGCGAACGACTCGTTCAGCAGGCGCCGGGCCAGCGACACCGCCACCGGGTGCACGGGTGAGAAGCGGTCGATGGCCGCCGCGATGCCGGCCTCGATGTCAGGGCAGATCTCATCGATGATGCCCAGCCGCTGGGCCTCGGCGGCGCCCACCTCAGCGCACTGCATGATGATGCGCTTGGCGTGACCGAGGCCGATGTACTTGGCGAGCCGAAAGGTCGCCATACCGGGCAGGAACCCGTGGTGGATCTCATCGAGGCGCAGCACGGCCTCGGGGGTACACAGACGCGCGTCGCAGGCCAGCGCGAGCTGGAACCCGCCGCCGATCACTGCGCCTTCCAGCGCCGCGATGGTCGCCTTGGGCAGCCGCTCGATGCGTACGCACAACTTCTCCCACTTGCCGAAGCCGTGGATGTCCATCGGCTGGTCCGGGCGAAAATCGGCGAAGTCGATGCCGTGGGAGAAGACACCATCGGCGCCACGGAACACCACGAAGTCGCAGTCGCTGTCATCCTCCAGGTGATCACAGACGGCCGTCAGATCGCGGACCATGCGCATGTTGGTATGGGTGCGCTCCAGCCAGACGCGGGCGACGTTGCCGTGCTCTTCGTAGCGGATGGTCGTCAGGGGCTTCATGGCACCTCCCTGCCGCCCGTAACCGGCCTGGGTCACGCGGAGCCCACAGACAAGAGGGCACCAGGGACGCTTGAGATGTCTTGTTGAATGGATGGCGATGCACCATCCGGCCTGAGCGCGGCCCGGCCTGAGCGCGGCCCGGCCTGAGCGCGGCCCGGCTTGAAGGCTGCCTCACCTCCACCACGGAGGCGTCGCCTGACGTGGCGGGGTGATCAGCGCCTGTTTGGGGCGATCGAGGGGCAGGGATCGGGCCCCGGCTCCACGGCGCGTCTCTGGAAGGCTAGACTATTTCGGCGGAGGTCCGTATGCGCTCTACCCTGCTCTCTGTACTCTCCCTGCTCCCGCTGATCGGGGCATGCGAAGACAAGGCTAGCACCTCGATCGACACCACCACCGTGGTCTCGACCGGCGCGTCGATCGACGCCGCCGGGGCCGGCTTCGCAGAGGCGACAGAGTGCAACGACTCGGACGCGAGCGTCAATCCCGGCGCGGTGGAGCTCTGTGATGGCATCGACAACGACTGCGATGGTGACATCGATGAGGGCGTGACCGGCACGTATTTCGACGACGCGGACGGCGACGGCTTCGGCGCGGGAGCCCCGATCGAGTCCTGTGTGGCGACGGGCCAGCAGGTCACCAACGAGAGCGACTGCGACGACACCGACGGGGAGATCCACCCCGGGGCAGCCGAGATCTGCGATGGCATCGACAACGACTGCGACGGCGAGACGGATGAGGACGGGGTGCGGATCTGGTACGCCGACATCGACGGTGACGGCCACGGAGATCCGGACGCATCGGTGGAGGACTGTACGCAACCCAGCGGCTACACCGCCGAGGCAGGGGACTGCGATGATCAGCGCGCCGACGTCAACCCCGACGCCGAGGAGGTCTGTGAGGGGGCGGACAACGACTGTGACGGTGAGATCGACGAGGGCGTGCTCTCGGTCTGGTACCAGGACGCCGACGGTGACGGATACGGAGAGACCGTGGCGGCCGTCGAGGCGTGCGAGGCGCCGAGCGGCTTCTCGGCCGACGATGGCGACTGCAACGATCTGGACCCGGACTACCATCCGGGCGCCGACGAGTCGGACTGCACCGATCCCAGCGACTACAACTGTGACGGGTGCGTGGGCTACGTCGACGCCGATAGCGACGGCTACGCCGCGTGCGAGGAGTGCGACGACAGTGACGCAGCGGTGAGACCCGACGCCGACGAGGTCTGCAATGACACAGACGACGACTGCGACGGGCTGATCGATGATGACGACACAGACCTCGACACCAGCACGGCGAGCACCTGGTACGCCGACGGCGACGGAGACGGTCATGGCGACAGCGCCTCCTCGACTGTCGCCTGTGAGGCGCCCTCGGATGCCGTGGGGAATGACGCAGACTGCGACGATGATGACGCGGCGGTGAGCCCCGACGCCGCCGAGGTCTGCAATGACACGGACGACGACTGCGATGGTCTGATCGATGATGACGACACAGACCTCGACACCTCGACCCAAACCGATTGGTACACCGACGCCGACGGGGATGGCTACGGAGATGCAGATACAGAGACCGCGGCATGCGAGCCACCCTCGGGCTCGTTGAGCGATGGCTCCGACTGTGACGACGGCGACGCCGCAGTGAACCCTGACGCCGACGAGATCTGCAATGATATCGACGATGACTGCGACGGACTGGTTGATGATGACGACGCCGACCTCGACACGCGCACGGCGAGTATCTGGTACGCCGACGCCGACGGGGACGGCTACGGAGATGAAGATACCAACCTGTCCGCATGTAACCAGCCGTCAAGTCACGTCGCAGACGACACCGACTGCGATGATTCAGCAGCTGACGTCAATCCCGGAGCTGCCGAGATCTGCAACGGGATCGATGATGACTGTGACGACGATACCGACGACGACGACAGCGTGGTCTCCGGCACCAGCTCCTGGTACGACGACGACGACGCCGACGGATACGGCGATCCCGATAGCGTAACAGAGGCTTGCGAGGGGCCTGATGAGCACGTCGCGGACGACACGGACTGCGACGATCTGGACGCGGCGGTGAACCCGGCTGCCGCCGAGATCTGCAACGAGATAGATGACGACTGCAACGGTCTGGTCGATGATGACGACACAGACCTCGACACCAGCACGGCGAGCACGTGGTACGACGACACCGACGGGGACGGCTACGGGGACAGCGGATCCTCAACCGAGGCCTGCGATCAGCCCAGCGGTCAGGTCTCGGACTACAGTGACTGTGACGACAGCGACGCGACGGTCGGCGCTCCGGCGGTCTGGTACGCCGACGACGACTGCGACGGCTTCGGAGACTCCGGCAGCAGCATCTCCTCATGCACAGAGCCGAGCGGCTACAACAGCGACAGCACCGACTGCGACGACGCCGACTCCCGCGCCCATCCGGGGGCCCAGGAGATCTGCATCGGCGTCGATCACGACTGCGACGGGACCCTGGACAACGACTGTGATGACGCCACCGACGTCGGCGCGTCGGCCTGGGACGCCATCGAGAGCCCCGGCCATCCCTACGCGTGCGGCCTCATCGGCGAGCTGTCGTCGTCCTACGACTCGCACAGCAGCGGCGACCTGACGGGCTTCATGTCGATCCTGGAGGGCTCGACCTCTGGTCTCACCGAAGCGACCAGCGAGGACGTAGAGTTCTTGGATTACTCGATCCGTTACGGCGGTGACCATGCCGCCTGCCCGGGTAACTACAGCTCCACGACCACGAGCTGGCCAGCGTTCTCCTCCACTGGTTCCCAGGGCGCCGCCCGCTTCCGGGGCTACTTCAACATCGGCTGTGGCGATCCACTCAACTACACCTTCGGCCTGATCGGGAACGACTCCCTGACCTTCTCCATCGAGGGTGCCACGATCGCCACGGTCAACTGGAACGACGGCCAGTGGATGAAATTCCGCTATGTGAGCTTCCCAGAGCCCGGTCTGTACGCGTTCGAGGTCCAATGGAGCACGAACCTGTGCTGCACCATCGATCCCTTCGAGCTGGTCTGGTCCGAGGGTTTCGTGGCGGGCTACGGAGACTACGATGAGGCCTGCGACTACAGCAGCTGCACATACGGCACCGGGGTGCAGATCCCGGGTTTCGACATCATCACCACCGACCATCTGCTGCAAGCCACCGATGGTGGATCTACCGGCTGCGAGCAGTGCAGCTCCAACGCGGACTGTGACGCGACGATGAGCTGCAACACCGCGGGGATCTGCGAGTAGTGGGTGGCCCCGCGGGAGCCCGTCACGGGATGAGTGGCTACGTCACCACACCCTGGGAACCAACGCTCGACGCTCCGCGGGGTAGTCCGCGAACTTCTCGCGGTACCATGCATGGTGCAGGCGCGCGCGCGGCACCAGATTGGATAGCGTCCAGACGACAAAGGCGAACGCCGGCAGACACCACGACGCCAGCGCAAACCCGACCCACTCGATGATCTCACCTGAGTAGTTGGGACACGTCACCCAACGGAAAGCGCCGCCGCGGGGTATCTTGTATCCGGTCTCTCCCGGGCCGCGCAGGCCCCTGAGGAGGGCGTCCGAGTGTAGATTCAGCGCCATGCCCAGCCCGAACACGAGCGCGCCGACGACGAACCGCGGATCGCCCAGCCACTCTGTGCCGAGTCTCGGGCCGAATGAGAACAGCCAGCGCCACACCAGCCAGCCGATCCCGATGTTGGTCAACGCGCCGGTCAAGGCTACCACGGCCGGCATGGGGCGACTGCCTGGTCTCATGAGCATCGGAAATACGAAGGCGCGCTGAAGGTAGTGCAGCTCCCACATCCCGAGGAGAGCCCAGGATGCGGCGTCGCCTGAGCCCGCGAGCGCGCAGACCAGCGGCGTGACCACAGCGGGCAGCTCCATCACCACCCAGGCCAGCCGCGCAGGCAGCAGCGGACCCCACCCCGGCTCGCCGTGGCGACCATACGGCGCGCGCTTGATGGTCAGGTAGATGAAGGCGGCCAATGCGAGAGCGAACCAGCCTGGCAGTAACAGGTCGAACAGCGCCCGCTCGGACCCTCCAGTCAAGATCCGGCTCGGTCGGCTCTCCGCGCCAGGTCCATCGCGACGTCCTCGATGAGATCCTCCTGCCCGCCGACCGTCTTCAGGCGTCCCATCTCGACCAGGATGTCGCGCGAGGGGACACCATACTTCTCGCTGGCGCGCTGGGCGAACAGCAGAAAGGAGCTGTAGACCCCGGCGTAGCCGAGGATGAGCGCGTCGCGGTCTATCCGCACCGGCTGGTCCATCAGCGGCACGACGAGCTCCTCGGCGACGTCCATGATCGCGTACAGGTCGATGCCGGTCTCGATCCCCATCCGCTGGAGCACCGCGACCAGCACCTCGGTTGGGGTGTTGCCAGCCCCCGCACCCAGTCCGGCGCATGAAGCGTCGATGCGGGTGGCCCCGGCCCGAACGGCCGCCAGTGAGTTGGCAACTCCCAGCGACAGGTTGTGGTGGCCGTGAAAGCCGATCTGAGTCCTGGGGCTCAGCCCGACCCGCAGCGCGGCCATCCGGTCGGTGACCTGCTCGGGCAGCAGAAAACCTGCAGAGTCGGTGCAGTAGATGACCTGCGCGCCGAAGTCCTCCATGATCTTCGCCTGGCGCAGCAATTCGGCCGCATCAACCATGTGCGCCATCATCAGGAAGCCCACGGCCTCCGCGCCCAGCTCGCGGGCCATCGCCAGATGCTGCACCGAGACGTCTGCCTCTGTGCAGTGGGTGGCGACACGAAGAACCGTCACGCCGCAGTCGACGGCCATACGCAGATCGTCTACCGTGCCGATCCCGGGGAGGGTCAGCGCAGAGACGCGCGCCTGCGTCATCTTCGGCACGACCGCCCGCAGATACTCTTCGTCGGTGTGCGCGGGGAAGCCGTAGTTGATCGACGCGCCGCCGAGGCCGTCGCCGTGGGTGACCTCGATGAGCGGAACGCCTGCGGCATCCAGCGCGGTGGCTATGGAGATCATCTCGTCCAGGGAGATCTGGTGGCGCTTGGGGTGCATCCCGTCGCGCAGCGACATCTCGTGGATCTGGATCATGCCCCTCCTCCCAGGATCTTCGACTCCAGCATTCTCTCCGCGATCAGCTCTCCGGTGCGCAGGGCCGCGGCGGTCATGATGTCCAGGTTGCCCGCATAGCGCGGCAGGTGATCGCCGAGGCCGGCCACCTCCAGCCAGACAGTCACTCGCCGCCCGTCGAACACCGGGCCGTTCTTGAGCGCATAGCCGGGCACATAGCGCTGCACCTCCGCGACCGTCTCGTGGACCGAGCGCGTGATGGCGTCCTGATCGGGAGCCTCGTCGGTCAGACAGTGCACGGTGTCGCGCATGATGATCGGCGGCTCGGCGGGGTTGATGATGATGATGGCCTTGCCCCGCCGGGCGCCGCCCACCACCTCCACACCAGCCCGGGTGGTGCGGGTGAACTCGTCGATGTTGTTGCGGGTGCCCGGCCCCACGCTCCGAGACGCCACCGTGGCGATGATCTCCGCGTAGCCGACCGGCTGGACGCGGCTCACGGCTGCGACCATGGGGATGGTCGCCTGCCCACCGCACGAGATCATGCTCAGGTTGGGCGCGTCCGCGTGGGCTCCCAGGTTCACCGGGGGCACGCAGTACGGTCCGATGGCTGCGGGAGTGAGGTCGATGATCCGCACTCCCGTGCCCGCGAGCGCGGCGGCGTTCTTCCGATGCACGGCTGCGGATGTGGCGTCGAAGACGATCCGGACGTCGTCGCGCGAGAGGTGCGGCAGCAGCCCGGTGATCCCCGCGTGGGTGGTCTTCAGCCCGCGCTCTCGGGCCAGCGCCAGCCCTGCCGATTCCGGCACGATGCCCACGCTCCAGACCGGCCGAATGAGCGGGCTGCGCAGGGCCTTGATCAGCAGGTCTGTGCCGATATTACCCGGCCCGATGATGGCGGCGCTGATACTCACGAGAACCTCACCGTTGCGGCGCCGACTCCATCGACCACCAATTCCATCTCATCGCCGGCCGACACCGGCTCCAGGGGCACGAGTGAGCCCGAGAGCACGATCTCTCCGGCCTCCAGTCCCTCTCCAAATCTACCGAGTGTGTTGGCCAGCCAGGCGACGGCCCGCAGCGGTGAGCCCAGGGCCGCTGCACCCCAACCCTCGCTGAGAAACGCGCGGTTCTTGTACACCACCATCCGGCAGCCCTCGAAGTCCACCGTGTCGGGCGGGACCCCCGGTCCCAGCGTGAACAGACCGGAGCTGGCGTTGTCAGCGACGGTGTCGCAGATGCCGATCTTCCAGTCGGCGATGCGGGAGTCGACCACCTCGAAGCAGGGGTGGACCGTCGCGGTCGCAGAGAGCACGTCCGCGGGGGTGACGCCCGGCCCGCGCAGATCTGCCGACAGCCGGAGGGCCAGCTCCCCCTCGGCGCGGGGTTGGATGAGCCGCCGTGAGATCGGCATGTCCGGTCCGGTCTGCATGGCATCTGTGAGGAACCCGAAGTCCGGCTGGTGTACCCCCAGCATCTGCTGCACGGCGGGGCTGGTCACGCCGATCTTCTTGCCCACCACCCGCTCGCCGTCGTCGAGTCGGCGGGCCAGCAGTCTCCGGGAGATGCCGTAGGCGTCTGCGATGGTCAAACCGGACACGCGGCCGGTCAGGGGCGGCACGGTCGCGCGATTCCGCAGCGCAGCGTAGAGGGCGTCGCCCAGCCCGTCGATCCGATCAGCCTTCAGCCCTGACACAGGAAGTCCACGCAGAGACGCTCGAACACCGCTTTCCGTTCCACCATCACCCAGTGTCCGCAGCGCGAGAACACCGTCACCCGCGCGTCCGCGCAGCGCCCTGCCAGCTTGGCCGCGCCCGAGACCGGACAGAACAGATCGTCGGCGCCCCACAGCCCCAGCACCGGGCAGGCGAGCTCCCCCAGGCGCTCCTCCTGGTTGTCGACACGTAGCGTCTCGAACACCCGACGCGGCTGGGTCAGCGCCACCTGGTAGCGGGCGTCGATCAGCGCCTCATCGATCTGTGTGGGATCGTAGAGCTGGCGCTGGAAGACCTTCGCCATCCCGGCGCGGGTGATGCCCTCCGGGCCGAACACGCACCGCAGCATCGAGCGGATCCCGCGCATCTGCATGTAGGTCTCGCGCGCCTCGAGGCCGCCCGGCGCCATCAGGATCAAGCGCTCGACGCGCTCGGGCTGCTCCAAGGCGATGCGGATGCACTGCGCGCCGCCGTGGCTGTTGCCCACCAGGGTGACGCGGGGCAGGTCGAGGGCGTCCAGCAGCGACACGACCGCCCCGGACATAGTCGCTAGATCGTAGTCCACCAACGGTTTATCGGAGAGACCATAGCCGAGGCTGTCCACCAGCAGGGTGCGAAAACCGGAGGCGTGGAACGCTTGAAGGTTCGGCCCGAAGTTGGACAGACCGCTGGCTCCGGGCCCGCTCCCGTGCAGGAACACGATCGGCGCTCCCCGTCCGCCCCCCTGGGGGTCGATGCTTGGACCCCGGCCGAGACTGTCAGGACCGCTGTCGTGGACGTTCAGGCAGACACCGTCCCCGATGTCGACGCGTCGATTCATCGCTCTCTCCCGAAGACGGCGCCGGGGGGATGGTGCCCCCACTCGCTGATGCGATCGTAGGTCATGGGTTCCCAGTCCTCGTCATCGATCTCACGCCCGCCCCAGCCGACCTCGACCTGGAAGCCGCCAGGGGTCTGTGCGTAGAAGCTGAACATCCGATCGTTGGGGTGACGGCCGAGGGTCTGCATGATGCGCAGACCATGCCGAATGGTGCGATCCCACGCGAGCCCCACGTCGTCCATGCGGCGGGCTTCCAGCATGAAGTGGTGCAGGCGCTTGCGCTGCGGTCCGCCGAACGCGAGCGAGTGGTGGCGCGGCCCCACATGAAAGAACGCGAGATCGACCGGGTAGCCGTAGTACTCACAGCGGATGTGATCGGACAGACGGAACCCCAGGAGGCCCTCGTAGAATCGACGCGACGCCGCCGGGTCGGGCGCCGTGATGACCAGATGTCCCAGTCCCAGGTCATCGGCGACGAAGCCCGAGCGTACACGCTCGCTCTGGAACGGAGAGTCTACGCGGGCCATCCCGGTGACCAGCTCGACGGGGACGCCGGCAGGATCTCGCAGATACACGCGCTGCGCCACCCCACGCTCAGCCGGATCGGTGGGCGTGGCGGGAACGCCAGCCTCATCCAACCGACTCAGCGCCGCCGACAGCTCATCGGGAGTCATCTCCCAGCCGACGGTGTGCAGATCATCTGTCGGCCCCTCCGTGATCTGAAAGCGCCACGCGTGGTCGTCCATGCGGTAGCGACCGCCGCCGACGGCGGAGAGGCCCAGAACATCGGTGAGAAATGCGTCCCAGGCGCCAGGATCGCGGGTCTCGAAGTGGAGGAAGCCGAGCTGCATCTGTCACGCTACCGGATGAAGAGAGGTGCCGTCTCACGAACGGCTTGGGCGGGATGGTGTTCGCCGATGTCCACTATATGAACCAATCCCGGGTCGTCCCTCCGAGCATCAGCCGCCCGAGGTTCTCCGCCGACGGCGCCGAGCGATTCGCGTAGTGCGCCCGCGCCCCGTGGATATCTCGGAAGAATCGCTGCATGGGACTGTCCAGGAACAACGCCCGCGCACCACACAGCGCGAACAGCTCGTCCACCACCGCCACGCAGCGCTCGACGGCCTCGGATGAGTCCCACCGCCACGCAGCGCGCTCGGCGATCGTCATCTCGGCGCCGGCCTCGGCTCGTCGCATCATCTCGTTCATGTTGCGACTGAGCACCAGCTCACACTGGTCGATGGTCGAGGCCGCCCGAGCGCAGGCTGTCTGCGCCGCCGGGCTGGCTGCGGCCCGCGCGCCGTCGGCCGCTCCGACCTTGCTGGCGGTGACCTCTCGGTAGAAATCCAATGCACCCCGCGCGATGCCGATCGCAGACGTCGAGACGGAGCGTACGAAGATCTGCCCGAAGGGGACCCGGTACAGCGGCGCGGTGTTCACCCGGTTGCCCGGGCTGCGGCAGCGGAAGCCGTCCGTCATCTTGTGCGTGCGATGCTCGGGGACAAACATGCCGTCTACGACGATCGACCTGGAGCCGGTGCCCTGGAGCGCCATCGTGTGCCAGTCGTCGTCGATCTGGTAGTCGCTGCGCGGAAGCAGGAACGTGCGCATGTCCGGACGTTCCCCCTCGCCGACGGGGACGAACCCACCCAGAAACACCCAGTCGCAGTGGTCGCAGCCGCTGGAGAACGACCAACGTCCCGTGAGTCGGTACCCGCCGTCCGCCCGCTCCACCCGACCGGTCGGCGCATAGGATGATGAGATGAGCGTGCCTGGCTCTTCGCCCCAGACGTCCCGCTGCGCGCGCTCGTCGAACAGCGCGAGCTGCCAGGCGTGAACCCCCACGACCCCCAGCACCCAGGCCGTCGATGAACACGCGGAGGCCAGGCGAATCTGCACATCGAAGAAAGTGCGCGGGTGGATCTCCTCGCCGCCGAATCGCCGCGGCTGGAGCATGGCGAAGAAGCCGGCCTCGCGCAGGTCGGCGATGGTGGCATCGGGCACGCTGCGCTGGGCTTCGGCCGCGGCGCGGCGCTCCCGGAGCGCAGGCAGCAGTCCGTCGGCGCGGCTCAGGAGGATCTCGGGGCTGCTCATGGGCGGAAGACCTCCAGGGCGTTGCCGCGTAGAAAGTGCGGCCACACGCGGTCGCGGAAGGGCACCTGAGGGAGCTCGGAGAAGATCCGCTCCAGCGACAGACCCATGGGGAAGTAGCCCGCGTAGAGTATCTTTCGCTTCCCGCGGGTGTTGGCGTAGTCGATGATCGCCTTTGGGTAGTGCTTCGGCGCATACGCGGACGTCATGTAGTACAGGTTCTCGTACTTGAGCATGAGAGCGATGGCGAGGTCCACGTCTGGGGCCGCGCCGTGACGCATCACGAATTTGAGCTCGGGGAAGAACCAACACACAGGGTCGATCCGCTCCACGCGCTGCGGCGCCATGGGGATGCGGGGCCCGGGCACGCCGACGGTGCAACACAGCGGCAGGTCGAGCTCGACACACCTGGCGTAGATCGGGTACCAGCGGGCGTCATCGATGGCGACCTGTGGGCAGAGCCCGCTGGGGAAGGCCGTCACGGCCTTGATGTCCAGCTCCTCCTTCAGCCGCGCGATGGTGCGCACCTCGTCCATGCCGTTGTTGGGGTTGGCGTGGTGGCTGCCGAAGAAGCGGCTCGGGAAGCGGGTGACGGCCTGGCGCCCGAGCTCGGTGCTCACGCCCACCATGGCCTTGTCGATGCCGAACCGGTCCATGTGCTCGACGGTCCAGGCCACCGGATCGGGGTGATCCAGCGCACCTGGGGCGTTCCGGAACAGGTGCTCGGCGGGCATCTTGCGGTAGTTCCGGCTGGCCGCGTCCATGAACAGCGGCTGCATGAAGTCGTACCACTGGCGCTGATCCCCGCCAGGGATGTTGAGCATCAGGTCGATGACACCGACGTCGGACGGAAAGGGCATGGCGGAATCCGGTGGGCAGCGCCACTAGAACGTGTTCTATTAGCCCCCGCAATAGAACATGTTCTAGCCGTCGGGGCCACCGTGCAGTGGGATGAAGCCGTAGATCTCCTCGTCGTGGGGTCGGGTGCGGCCGGGCTGAGCGCGGCTATCCGCGCGCATGATCTCGGCTGTGAGGTCCTCATCGTCGAGGCCAGCGAGCGCTATGGCGGCTCGACCGCCATCTCGGGTGGTGTGGTCTGGATCCCCGACAACCCGCAGCTCCCGGGCAAGGGCATCTCCGACAGCCGTGAGGACGCCCTCTCGTACCTGGCGCACATCACCGCGGGGGAGGTCTCCACCGAGCGGCTCGCCGCCTATGTGGACGGCTCCCGGCGTGTCCTCGCCTACCTGCACGAGAAGACCCACCTGCGGCTGGACGCCCTGGAGCAGTACTGCGACTACTACGCGGAGTTCCCAGGCGCGAAGCCCGGCGGTCGCTCGATGGAGCCCCAGCCGTTCGACGCCAGTCAGCTCGGCGAGCACTTCGGTCTGCTCCGCGATCCCCACCGGCAGTCGCAGGTGCTGGGCAAGTTCGGCATCTCCGCGCGCCAGGCCCACGGCTTCGTGGTCGCCAATTGGACCACCCGGTTTCGGCTGGCGGCCTGCATGCTGGGCTACGCGCTGCGCTGGTTCAAGCGCCGCCGTTTCCACCGCGACACCCGCCTGTTCGCCGGCAACGCCCTGATCGGCCGGCTCCGCCTCTCGCTGCTGGAGCGGGGGGTGCCGCTGTGGCTGGAGAGCCCGGCGACGAAGCTGATCATCGAGGACGGGCGGGTGCTGGGGGCGGAGATCGTCGCCGCGGGCGCCACCCGGCGTGTCCGCGCGCGCAAGGGGGTGCTGCTGGCAGCGGGGGGCTTCGAGCGCAGCCAGGCCATGCGCGATCAGCACATGCGCCCCGGCACATCCATCGATTGGAACGCCGGCAACCCCCACAACCTCGGCGCGGGGATCGAGATGGGCGTGGCGGCGGGCGGCACGCTGGAGCTGATGGATGAGGCCTGGTGGACGCCCGTGACGCGCGTGCCGAAGAGCGATCAGGCGTGGGTGCTGGTGGTCGAGAAGAGCTTGCCTGGAGCGATCATGGTGAACGCGTCTGGGAGGCGCTTCACCAACGAGGCCGCGCCCTACCTCGACGTGGCGCGCGCGATGTTTGACGGCGGCGCCGTGCCCGACTGTCACCTCGTCTTCGACGCCACGTTCCGTGCCAGCTATCCCGTGGGTCCCGTGCCCCCCGGCTACGCGGTGCCCGACGCCCGGCTGCCGCGCCGGCTCCGCGACAGGTTCCTGATCCGCGCCGACACGCTGGACGAGCTGGCCGAGAAGTGTGGGGTGTCGAGACAGGCCCTCCACCAGACCGTGACGCGATTCAACGCGATGGCCCGCGACGGAATCGACGCGGACTTCGGTCGGGGAGAGAACCTCTCCGACCGCTACTACGCTGATCCGCGCGTCACCCCCAACCCGTGTCTGCGGGCCATCGAGACGCGACCCTACTACGCCATCCGCGTCTATCCCGGAGACCTCGGAACCAAGGGAGGGCTGGTCACCGACGTCTCCGCGCGTGTGTTGGATTCGGACGGGCGGCCCATCCCCGGACTGTACGCGGCGGGCAACACATCGGCCTCGGTGATGGGGCGCAGCTACCCGGGAGCGGGCGGGACCATCGGCCCGGCCCTCACGTTCGGGTTCCTGGCTGCAGAGGCCGCCGCAGGAGACGCCCCATGCCAGGACTGATTCCATGCCGGAGCTGACCCGCAGCCGAACGATCGCGCGCGCCCCCAAGGAGATCTGGGCGTTCGTACACGACTACGCGAATTGGGCGCCGCTGCTGCCGGGCTACGTCTCTCACGATGTCGAGTCGGAGACGGACTCGCTGTGGACGCTCCGCGGAGATCTCGGTCCGTTCTCACGCGAGGTGAAGCTGCGCGTGCAGATCACCGAACAGACTGCCCCCGCGCGTGTGGCCTTCGAGATGGTCGGCGTGGGTGAGCCGGCGACCGGCGGTGGTGCGTTTGATCTCGTGGCCGGCGCCGCGCCGCAGGTGACGTGGTGGCAGCGGCTGTGGCGCTGGATCACCCGCACGCCTCCCCCCAGCCCCGCAGACTGCGAGATCCGCTTCACCTTCGCCATCGACGCTGGAGGACCCATGGCCCCCATGATCAACGCGCTGCTCGCGCCGTACGCCGCGCAGGTCGCGCAGACCCTGTTGGAGCGCGTGGCCGAGCGCCTGGAGGTCGCGTGACCGATTCGTTCGCCCGCGGCTGGTTCGTCATCGCGTGGAGCTCCGAGCTGCCGCCTGGCGGCGTGATGCCCCTCAAGTATTTTGATCAGCACCTCGTATTGTACCGCCCGGAAGACGGCGCTCGCCCAGAAGATGGGGCGGGGGCCGGTGTGCCGGTGGTGCTGGACGCCCACTGCCCACACCTGGGCGCGCACCTGGGCCACGGGGGCACGGTCTGCGAGGGGCGGATCCGCTGCCCGTTCCACGCCTGGGAGTGCGACGCGGCGGGGGCCTGCGCCGTGATTCCCTATGCAAAGAAGATCCCGCGGCGGGCCACGCTCCGGGCCTGGCACGTCGTCGATCGCAGCGGCGCCATCTATCTATGGCACGACCCCGCTGGCGGGCCGCCGACCTGGCGGGTGCCCGAGATCCCGGAGATCGGAGACCCTGCATGGACCCCGTGGTACGAGAACGAAATCACCGTGGCCACCCAACCCCGAGAGATCGTCGAGAACGTCGCTGACAGCGCTCACTTCCCGACGGTGCATCGCACGAACGTCTCCAGGTTCGACAACATCTACCGCGACCACATGGCAACGCAGCGCACCACCGGAACGGCGACCCCGCCGCAGGGTGGCGTCGATCACTTCACCATCGAAGCGACGTACCACGGGCCGGCCTTCCAGATCTCCGACATGCAGGGTGTGCTTCACTCCAAGCTGCTGCTCGCCCACACGCCGGTCGATGATGACACGCTGCACCTGCGGTTCGCCGTGAGCCTCAAGCGCGCCGGGCCGCGCACCGAGACGTTCGCGCGTTTCTACGTCGAGAACCTACGCCAGGGCTTCCACGAAGACATCTCCATCTGGGAGAACAAGCGGTTCCGCCGGGTGCCGCAGCTCGTCGACGGCGACGGCCCGATCGGGCGCCTGCGAACGTGGTATCGGCAGTTCTTCGAGGCGGCCGGCAGAGAGGGGGAGGCATGATTCAGCGTGAAGTGGATGTCATCTGCGTGGGCTCGGGCCTCGGGGGGCTCACGGCGGCGATCGCCGCGCGCGAAGCCGGCGGCGAGGTGGTGGTGTTGGAGAAGGCACCAAAGCTGGGGGGGGGCTGTGCGTACTCCGGCGGTGAGGTGTTCGTCCCCTGCAACCACCTGCTGGCCGATCGCGGCACGCCGGACGACCCCGCCGCGGCCAGGGCCTACCTCGACTTTCTCGCCGGGGGCTACGCGCGCAGAGAGCACGCAGATCGGTTGTTTACGCTGGGGCCGCAGGTGGCGCGCTGGGCGGCCCGGGTGGCGGGGGTGCGCTGGCGGATCATCGAGGGCTTTCCGGACTATCATCACCCCCACGCGCCGGGCACCGTGGCCGAGGGGCGCTACCTTGAGCCGGAGCTGTTCTCGGGGTCCATGCTCGGCCCCTGGCAGCGCAAGACCTACAGCACGCCGCACATGCCTCCGGGTATCACCCACGCAGAGCTGTTCGCCTGGGGAGGTCTCAGCGCGATGCCACGGTGGGACTTCGCCACCATGGGACAGCGCGTCATGTCCGACACCCGGGGCATGGGGCCAGCCATGATGGGCTGGTTCGTCAAGGCCGCGATGATCGACCGCGGCATCCCTGCGCATGTCTCGACACCCGCGGAGCGGCTGCTCGTCTCGGGCGGTCGGGTCGTCGGGGTGGCGGCGCGGTCGGGCGATGAGACGATCGAGATCCGCGCGCGCCGTGGGGTGGTCCTGGCGGTCGGCGGCTACGACTGGAACCTGCAGATGGCGCGGTCGTTCGAGGGCCTGCCGGAGTGGCGCTCGATGTGCCAGCCCACCATCGAAGGCGACAACATCGTCCTGGGCGGTGAGTGCGGGGCGGCCCTTGCCGGCGTCCCGTCGTACAACCTCGGCATGTTCTTTGGCTACCAGGTGCCCGGCGAGACGCACGAGGGGTGTCCGCTGTGGCGGGCGTCGTGGGAGGGCGGGTATCCCCACGCGCTCTGGGTCAACCGCGCCGGCCAGCGGTTCGCCGATGAGTCTTTCTATCGGGACTACCTGCCGCGCTGCCACGACTGGGACGGCGTGGCGCAGCGCCACCCCAACTATCCGCCATACCTCATCTTCGATCAGAACTATCGCGACAGGTACGCGTTCTGTTCGTACATGCCGGGCATGGACATCCCCGAGGCGCTGGTGAAGATGGCCGACACGCCGCGGGCCCTGGCCGAGAAGCTCGGCGTCGACCCAGGCGGGCTGGAGCGCACGATCGCGCGATTCAACACCTTCGCCGACGGCGAGACCGATCCCGACTTCGGGCGGGGGCGGTACCCCTGGGCCGCCAGGATGACCGGCGACTTCAGCCGACCCAACCCCAACATGGGGCCGCTCGACAAGCCGCCGTACTACGGGGTCGCGCTGACGGCGGTAGGCGTGGGGGTGAACGCGGTCGGTCTGGAGACGGATGTCTCAGCGCGCGTGATGCATGTGCGCGGGCGGCCGATTCCCGGGCTGTATGCCTGCGGAAACTCCGCGGCGCTGCTCGACACGGGGGCGGGCTATCAGAGCGGGCTGTCGAACCTGCGGGGGATGGTGTGGGGGTATGTGGCCGGTCGGCACGCGATGGGTGCGTGACGCCGGTCATCGAGTATGCTGCGGGCGCTCTTCGGAACAGCGAAGTAGGGTCCAGCGCCTGGAGTAGCTCATGCCCCGCCTCGCCTGTCTCACTGCCCCGCTCATCGGCGTCAGCTTACTGGGATGCCTCTGCCTGCTGGGCTGCAAGGACGATCCCCAGGACTCCGGCGCCATCGAGACGCGGCTGCGACCTGCCTCCGACCGCCTGACCCCCGCCTCGATGGCGCTCCGCGGCGTTCGACCCACCACGGACGAGCTGCGGTCCGTCCAGGCCGATCCTTCTGCGTTGGATGGCCTCATCGATGGCTGGCTCACCAGCGAGGCGTTCGCGGACACCATCCGCGATATGCATGCCGAGCAGCTCCGCATTCGCTCTGACCTCGACGAGATCCCCCCGCCGGTCGGTGCTCTGGATGGTTACACCTTCGCCGATACCTTCGAGGCGATGAACGAGGCGCCGCTGCGGCTGATCTCCGACGTGGTGATCTCCGGGCGTCCCTACACCGACATCGTGCGCACCGACGAGCTGTGGACGAACGCCGTGGGCGCGGCGATGTGGGGCTACGACCACGACCCCTCTGGCGAAGCGTGGCAGCAGGTGTCCATCGGCGACGACCGACCCGTGGCCGGGGTGCTCTCAGACGGTGGGCTGTGGATTCGCCATCGCTCCGCGGGCGGGAACGCCAACCGGGGGCGGGCCAACGCCGTCGCCAGCGCGCTGCTGTGCAGCGACTTCCTCACCCGCGACATCGCTGTCTCGGGCGACGTCGATCTGTCCGATCCAGCGCAGGTGGCCGCGGCGGTTCGCGCCAACCCGGAGTGCATCGGCTGTCACCAGGCGCTCGATCCGCTGGCGGCGTTCTGGTACGGCTGGTTCACTGCGCCGCTGTCGTCCGGCATCATCGGCTCGCATGACTCGGGCTGCGGAGACGTCGCCCAGCCCGACATCGACGACCGCATCGCGCAGGCGCTGTGCTACCCGCTCGATCTGTGGTGGTCCGACGTCACGTTCTACAGCGGCGGCGCCGAGATCACCTATGATCTGCTCGATGACTACTGGCTGGGTGCCCTGGACCTGCGTGAGCCGCTCTACTACGGCCTGGGCGACGATCCACAAAAGCTGGGCGAGTACATCGCCGAAGACCCTCGCTTCGCCACCTGCGCGGTCGAGCGATTCTACAGCTTCCTCACCCAGACCGAACCGAGCGAGGTGCCCGCCCAGACCCGCGCCGAGCTGCTCACGGCGTTCTCGGAGAGCGGCAGCGACGCCCGCGAGCTGGCGCGGGCGGTGGTCACGTCCGATCCGGTCATCTCCACCACCCCCCTCCCCGGAGACGACCGGGAGCGCGTGGGTCTGTCGATGGTGCGCCCCGGACAGTACGCCCGCATGATCGAGGATCTCACCGGGTTCACATGGGCGGTGAATGCCGACGACTTCGGCTGCGAGAGCGACGGCTGCCGCTGCCGGGATGGGCTCTGTCCCGGCGACGTCGACCTGGCGAAGACGGATGCCTTCGGCTTCCGCGCGATGGCTGGTGGGATGGATGGCTTCAAGGTGCTGGGGTCCCACCACGATCCCACACCGACGCGCCTGATGGTGTACGACCGCTACGCCGCAGAGGCTGCCGCCCATGTGGTCGGCAGCGATCTGGGCGGCGGCGCGCCCCGGCTGCTCACGATGGTCTCGGCGACCGACACCGACGAAGCCACGGTGCGGGCCCAGCTCACCGAGCTGCACCTGCGCATCCACGGACTGTTCGAGGCGGACGCGGCTGCGGAGATCGACGCTTCGTGGGCCCTGTTCTCCGCGGCGCTGGCCGACACCGGCGGCGCCTCAGGCGCCTGGGAGGTGGTCCTCACCGCGATGCTGCAACATCCCCGCGCCCTGTTCTACTGATGTTGTTTCCACCTCGGAGAATGCGATGAGACGACGTGCATTTTTAGGCGGGGCGGCGGCCCTGCCGTTCTCCTCGATGTTGGGTGGCCTGGCCCGCGCTGGCTCGACCAGCCCGCGAAACCTGCTCATCGTGCTGGCGCGCGGCGCGTGGGACATCACCTACGCCCTCGATCCCAAGGACCCTGAGCGCGACGACATCCAGGGGCCGGCCTGGCGCGCCTACAGCCAGACCACCCCCGACACCACCGATGAGACGATCTCCACCTATGGGGGGATCTCCATCGCCGAGAACCGCTCCGAGCGCCCGTCGGTCTCGTCGTTCTTCCAGACCTGGGGCAGCCACGCGCTGGTGGTCAACGGTATCGCGATGAAGTCCATCGCCCACGACGCCTGCCGGTTGCGCATTCTCACCGGTGGCACCCGCGACTACCTGCCCGATCTGGGCGCGATCGCCGGCTACGAGCACCGGGCGGGTGCGGCGCTGGGCTACGTCGACTTCTCGGGGCTGGGCTACGTCGGCGGCTTCGCCTCTTCTGTGGGCATGATCGGCAACGCCAACCAGGTGAAGATGCTGCTGGATGCCCGCGCCGGCCCCATCGTAGCTCCCGACGGCACGTCCTACCCGCTGTTCTCCTTCGGACAGAGCAGCAGCGACGCCATCCAGGAGTACCTCGACGCCGCCGCCGCTCGTTCCACCTGGGGACTCACGACCGCCGACGCCGAGCGGTTCGCGGCGTTGGGGGAGGCTCGCGCGGCCGCCGCGCAGCTCCGGGCCGATGGCGTCGAGCTCGCCGCGGCGATGGAGCTGGGAGCTGAGCTGGACATCGGCGACGAGGCGAACCTGGCCGTGCAGATGCTCACAGCAGGTCTGTGCCGCGCGGTGCTGATCGAGGCCGATCTGGGCTGGGACACCCACGACAACAACTCCGCGCAGGGCGGGAAGTTCGAGAGCCTGTTCAGCGGCCTCGATGGTCTGGCGGGGATTCTGTGTGGCGCGGACTCCCCGGGCTCCTGCAGCGGCGGCAGCCTGTGGGACGAGACCGTGGTGGTGGTGCTCTCGGAGTTCACGCGCACCCCGAAGCTCAACGCTGAAGACGGCAAGGACCACTGGCCGGTGGCCAGCGCGCTCTTGTTCGGCGGGCCAGTCAGCGGCGATCGCGTGCTGGGGGGCACCACCGATGACACCTTCGAGCCGCAGCCGGTCGACCTGTCCACCGGGGCGGTCGATGCTGGCGGGGTCGAGCCCGATTTCGGGAACCTGATCGCGGGAATACTGGCGGGCTCCGACGTCGATCCCGCGGAGTACCTGCCTGGTGTGGAGCCGTACGATGCGATCACCGGGTAGCGCCGCTCTGCTGCTGTTCGGGCTGGCCTGCGGTGGTGACAAAGACGACGCCGTGGTCAATGACACCGCCGCGACCTACGCAGCGGACTGCTCCGAGGTCTACACCTGGGAGACCGTCGGCGCGCCGTTCACGGTCACCTGGTGTACGAGCTGCCACAGCAGCCTGATCCCCGCGCCCGGGGCGGGCGACACCGGCTTTGATGAGCGACAGGGCGCGCCGGAGGGGCTGGACTTCGACACCCGGGAGGCAGCCTGCGCGGAGCTCTCCGCGATTGAGAGCGCGGTGTTCGGAGAGCGGATGCCGCCGGCAGGGGGACCCTCCGAGGACGAGCTGGCTGCGCTGCGGGCCTGGATCGACTGCGGCGCACCCGGGTGTGACTGAACCCGCGGCAGAGTATGTGACTCCTCCTGGGAGGACCCATGGAAAGAACAGGTGGATGTCTCTGCGGCGCGGTCCGCTACACCGCGACCCTCAAGGGCGAGCGGATCGGCGCCTGCCACTGCGGGATGTGCCGCAAGTGGGCCGGCGGGCCGCTGATCGCTGCAGCCACGACGGCCGTCCGGTTCGAGCCGAGCGGGTCTCTGAAGGCGTACGCGTCGTCGGCCTGGGCCGAGCGCGGCTTCTGCGGAACCTGCGGCTCCAACCTGTTCTACCGGCTGACCGGAGACGGGCGCACCCACCTGGCGGCGGGCACGCTGGACGACCTCTCGGGGCTGTCGCTCTCGTACGAGCTGTTCGTGGACAAGCGACCCGACGCCTACCGGTTCGCGGGTGAGCTGAAGGGACTCACCGAAGCGCAGGTGATGGGCCGCTCCTCGTGAACCCCGTGATCATCGGGGCCGGTCTGGCCGGCCTCACGGCGGCGCTCGGGCTGATCGAGGGCGGGAAGGCGCCGCTGGTGCTCGAGGGCGCTCGTGCTGCCGGCGGTCGCGCGCGAAGCTGGACCGATCCGGTCACCGGCGACCCCGTTCATATCGGACCGCACATCTTCTTGAACGAGTACCCCAACACATGGCGGCTGCTGGACCGCCTGGGCACTCGCGACAAGCTGGTCTGGATGGACGAGGGCCACTTCATCACGATGGTGGACGGCCAGCGCCGCATCGAGATCCGCGACAGCCCGCTGCCCCCGCCGTTCAACATGCTGCCGAGCCTGCTCCGGGCGAACATCGTCCCGCTGCGAGACGGCGTGGCGAACTGGTCGATCACCCGCCTCGCGCTGGGCTGCGACGAGGCGGACTTCAAGCGGCTCGATCAGGTCAACGCGCTGGCGTTCTTGCGGGCGATGGGCGTGCCGCGATCGTTCATCGACTGGTACTGGTCGTTCACCTGCATGTCCATATTGAACGTGCCCATCGAGCTCTGCTCGGCCGGCGCGCTGCTGCGCTTCTACCGCTTCCAGGTCGCCCACAGGGGGATCCGGGTGGGCTTCGCCGACGGCGGGCTCTCGGAGCTGTTCGTGCCGCAGGCCACCGCGCAGATCGCCGCGGCGGGCGGGGAGGTCCGGCTGGAGACCCCGGTGCGTCGGCTGCTGATCGAGGGCGATCGCATCACCGGCGTGCAGCTCGCCGATGGTCAGCGGATCGCGACCGACACCGTGCTGGCGGCGCTCCCGCCGACGGCCCTGCTGCCCCTGATCCCGCGGGGGGGGGCAGCGTACCCACCCGGTGTTCGCGGATCTGGTCCACTTCCGCCCGGTTCCCTACATCGCTGTCTTCATCTGGTTCGAGGAGAAGCTCACCGATCTGCGGTTCTGGGCGCGCATCCATCGCTCGACCGACCTGTGCTGCGACTTCTACGATCTGTCGAACATCCACACCGGCTGGTCGGGCCGACCCTCGATCATCACCACCAACATCATCTACAGCCATCGCGCCGAGCACATGACCGACGACGAGGTGGTCTGTGCCGTGGTCGAGGAGCTTGCGGAGTTCCTGCCCGCCGCGGCGCGCGTCGGGCGCCGTCACGCGGTCGTCAACCGCATCCCCATGGCGATTCACTGTCCGTACCCGGGCACCGAGGCCCGCCGGCCGTCGATCGAGACCCCCATCTCGGGTCTCTTCCTGGCAGGAGACTGGCTGGACACCGGCTTCCCGTCCTCGATGGAGGGCGCGGTCCGCGCGGGCTGGCTCGCCGCTGAGTCCATGCTCGCCCGCGCGGGCACCCCGCGAGAGCTGGCGCGGACCCATCGCGGCGATGATGGGCTGGTGCCGCTGCTGGCGCGGCTCCCCCGCGGGCTCCGGGCGAGGCGCGCGATGCGGCTGCTCCGCTGACTCCTGGAGATAGGTTGTCTCTTCGGGAGGCGGCATGTCGCAGGAAGAGGCCATCGCGCTGGTGCAGGAGCTCGGGGGGACCCCGGCCCACGCGGATCGAATGCGGGACATCCTGGACAGGCTGCTGCGCGCGGAGCGCCAGCGGTCGGTGATGACGTGGCCGCTGTCGGACCACGCAGAGACAGTGACGGTGTGGAGGCCCGCAGCGGAGCCGGGCCAGCCAACGGAGGCGCACCGGCTGGTCGGCGATCGGTATGTCGATCTGGGCCTTCTGGGCGAAGGTGGGATGGGCGAGGTGCGTCGGGTTCGCGACCGCCGGCTCGGTCGGACGCTGGCGATGAAGGTGGCGTCTGCAGAGCTGCTGGCTCGCCCCGAGATGCTGGCGCGGTTCATCGCTGAAGCACAGGCGACGGCGCAGCTCCAGCACCCGGGCATCGTTCCGGTCCACGAGCCTGGGTGGCTCCCAGACGGGCGTCCGTACTTCACGATGCAGGAGGTCCGGGGGCGGACCCTTGCGGCGGTGATCGCGCAGGTCCACGCGGGCGCCGAAGCCCACAGCGGCGGGGGAGACTGGACGTTTCGTCGGCTGGTGGATGCGTTCCTGCGTGTGTGTGAGGCGGTCTCCTACGCGCACGAGCGCGGCGTGGTCCACAGGGACCTCAAGCCCGACAACGTCATGGTCGGAGAGCACGGGCAGGTGCTCGTGCTCGACTGGGGGATCGCGAAGATCCGAGCAGACGCCGGAGAGCCCGACACCGCGGTGATCACCGACCGCTCCCTGGACGCTGCCCAGGTCACCATGATGGGCGCTGTCGCGGGAACCCCCGCGTACATGTCCCCCGAGCAGGCTCGCGGCGAGATCGACCGGATCGACCACCGCAGCGACATCTACAGCCTCGGCGCGATCCTCTTCGAGCTGCTCGACGGGCGCCCGCCCTACGACGGCGAGGACGCCTGGGCGGTGCTCGAGCAGGTGCGAGAGGGCGCTCCTCGCGATCTGGAGCCCGACGCCGGACAGCGACCGGTCGAGCTGATCACAGCCTGCATGCATGCGATGGCCCGCGACCCGGGCGACCGCTTTGAGACGACCGGAGCGCTGGCGCGGGCGGTTCGGGACTGGCTGGACGGGGCTCGGCGCCGCGAGCGAGCGCTCGGCGTGGTGCGATCGGTGCAGTCGCTGACCCCGAAGGCGATCGGGCTGCGGGCAGAGGCCGCGGCGCTACGGGATGACGCGGCGGTCCTCCTGGCGAGCGTGAAGCCGTGGGAACCCGAGGCGCGAAAGCTCCCCGCCTGGGAGAAATTGGACGGCGCCGTGGAACGTGAGCGCCGGGCTGCGATCCTGGAACAGGACGTCGAGCGGGGGATCTACGCAGCACTTCGGGTGGACCCCGCGCTTCCGGAGGCGCACGTCGCCCTGGCAAACCGCCTTCGGGACGACCATCGCGCCGCAGAGGCCAGCCGCGACGCCGAAGCCCTCATCCGCGCAGAGTCGGGCCTCCGAGAACACGTCGCGGCCCTGCCGGAGAGCAACGAGGTCCGGCGCGACTGCGCGGCGTATCTGCGCGGAGATGGAGCGCTCACGCTGGTGACCGATCCACCCGGCGCGGAGGTTACGCTCCACCGATTCGAAGTGCAGAGTCGACGGATGGAGGCGCGGTTTCAGGCCGATCTGGGCCGCACCCCCCTGGAGCGCGTCACCCTGCCGATGGGAAGCTACCTGTGTGAGCTGCGTCGAGAGGGGTACGCGTTGACACGCTACCCGATCTCCATCGGCCGGCAGGAGCACTGGGACGGAGTACCTCCCGGCGCGACCCTGCCCCAAGCCGTTCGCCTGCTCCGTCTGGACGCATTGGATCGGGACGACTGTCATGTGCCGGCAGGCTGGTTCTGGAGCGGCGGCGATCCAAAGGCGCCGAGCGGCCTCCCGCGGCGGCGTCGCTGGGTCGGCGGGCGGGTGATGCGCCGGTTCCCCGTCACGAACCGGGAGTTTGTAGGTTTCCTCGATGATCTCGTGTCTACTGGTCGAGAGGATGAGGCCATGCGGTGCGCTCCGCGGGAGCGGGGCAGCGATCGTAGTTCCGGCGCCATGATCTACGCGCGGGACGCAGACGGACGCTTCGTGCTTCGACCGGACGCCGAGGGGGACCCGTGGGAGCAGGAGGCGCCGGTTCTCCTGGTGGACTGGTGGAGCGCCGCTGCGTACGCCCGATGGGCCGCAGATCAGGACGGGCGCGCGTGGCGCCTGCCGACCGAGCACGAGTGGGAGAAGGCCGCGCGCGGGGTGGACGGGCGGTTCTTTCCGTGGGGCGATCATCTCGACCCGTCGTGGTGCTGCATGCGGGACAGCCACGCCGGAAGGCTGCGACCGGTATCGGTGGACAGCTTCCCCGCCGATGTGAGCGTCTATGGGGTCCGGGGGTTGGGCGGAAACAGCCGGGACTGGTGCTCCGACGTGATGCAGATACGCCCAGGAAGCCCCGAGCGTCGGGTGAACCGCGGCGGATCATGGTCGAGCACGGGCATCTCTGCGAGATCTGCCGAGCGCGCCTGGCTCTCACCCGGCGGCCGCTGGGTCAGCCTCGGGTTTCGGCTCATCCGCGCGGTCGAGTGACGTGACCCTCCTCGGCAAGGGAGCGCGGGAGGGGCGTCTACCGCGGATAACCGGGGCGCGGCGGGGTAGGGGATGGGCGTCCCCCGAGCCCCGAGACGTACCATGATGCGCGTCGCTTCCTTCCTCCTGCCTGGCTCCTTCCTGACTGGCCTGCTGTTCGGCGTGGGCTGTAGCGAGTACAGCCTCGACGGGACCGCCGACGCCGCGGGCGGCGAGACCACCCCGACCGACAGCGGCACCGAGCCGGTCACCACCCCCTCGTCGGGCACGCCAGGGACGCCGGCCCTCTCCCTCGACCCGGATCTGGAGCTGATCAGCTCGTGCTGGTCGACGGCGGCGGGGGAGATCACAGCCGAGAGCGTGGGTGACGCCCCGCTGACCATCACCGACGTCGCGCTCGACGGCTCCGGGGAGCTGTACCTGGACGCGCTCTCGCTGCCGGCGACGCTGGCGCCCACCGAGCGTCTGCAGATCCCCGTCATCTGGGAGCCGTCATCCGGCGAAGATGTCGCCGCCACCGTGCAGGTGATCTCCGACGACCCCGCGGCGACGCTGGCGACCAGCGCGATCACGGGTGCGCTCGCTTTTGAGACGACCGATCCGCGGATCACGGTGGATGTGCTGTCCTGCATGCTCGTTCCAGAAGACGAGGTGATCACCTTGTCGGCGGCGCTGTTCGACGACGGCCCCACCTCGGACCTGATCGTGCGCTGGGAGAGTGATCTGGACGGCGTGTTGTTCGAAGGACCGCCAGATGGGATGGGCACCTCGACGATCGAAGTGCTGCTCAGCGGGGGCGATCACACCATCACGGTCACCGCCGAGGACACCTGCTCCGGCCTGGGCCGGGAGACGTTCGACATCACCGTGCTGCCCTACGAGGGAACCTACGGCTTGCAGGGCCCCGACGGCCTCAGCTTCGACGCCACCGGCTACCTGTGGGTGGCCGACTGGGAGACCGACCGCGTCCACAAGATGAACCCCTGGACTCTGGAGACCCTGTGGTCGTTCGCCCTGCCCTACGAGGGCGCGGACGGCTTGACGCTGATGGGCGACGCCATCCTGGTGAGCTTCTACTACACCAACCAGGTGGTCTTCCTCGACACCTGCACCGGCGCAGAGACGGCGAGCTGGCCGTCACCCACCCCGGGGGGGATCTCCGACGTGTCGTGGGATGGCACCGATCTGTGGGTCGTCGACTACACCCAGCAGGACATCCACCGCGTCGATCCCGGCACCGGCGCCTCGCTGGACGTCTTCGATGCTCCGTATGCGTACTCCAACGGGCTGGCGTTCGACGGGGCCGATTTCTGGCTCACGGCCAACAGCTCCAGCGATCGCATCGCGCGACTCAACACCGACTTCGAGGTGCTCGAGAACTTCTCCCATGCCGGCTCCGATCCCCGCGGAATCGCCTTCGACGGCACATACATCTGGTGGTCCGACGCCACGGATGGGATCCTCGACATCCTCACCAGTCCATGACGACCCCCGAAGAGCTGCTCGCGCGTCTGGTCGATCCTGACGCGCAGGCCGACGCCATCCGCGCGCTGCGCCGACGCACAGACGCCGCCGATCTGCTCATCGCCGCGATGCGCTCACCCGCGCTGCCATTTCCCCGCGGGGCGAAGCCGCTGATCCGCGCCTTGAGTCGGCGCAAATCGGTGGAGGGGCTGCATGCAGCGGTGCTCCGCTTCAGCCCGACCGATCCCTACGGCTTCCACCCCTCGGATCTGGCGATCGGGGCTCTGGCGAAGCTCGGAGAGCCCGGCGTCGCGCGGCTGCTGGGCTATCTCATCGAGCCTCCGATCCCCGAGGGTCTCGGCGAAGCCCACCGCGACTACCGCCGCGACGTCCTGACGATGTATACGCTCTCGGCCATCAAGGGCCTGGGTGCTCAGCTCGCGCCGGCTCTGCCCCGCCTGCTGGAGCTCCGCGGGATGTCGCTCCGAAACGCTCGGATGCATGTGCCGCAGGCCATCGCGGGTGCCTGTGACGATCCCGAGGTGCTCATCGACTGCCTGCGCTGGGCCGCGGCCGATCGCTACCAGCCGGTGCGGGCCAGCGGGCTGCACTACCTGGGGCCCTGCGGGCACCCCGACGCGATCCCCGTCCTGGTGAACGCACTCGAGGATCACGACGACAACGTACGGATCAGCGCGATGAACGCGCTGTTCACCTCCGGCGAGGCGGGCGTCGATGGCCTGATCACCGCGCTGGCCGATCCCTCGGTCCGGCCGCGGGCCCACGCCGCAGCCCTGGTGGGGAGACTCGCCGGGGAGCGCGGGCGCGCTCCGCTCGAAGCGGTGGCGGCAGGCGATCGGAGCGGCAAGGTTCGAGCGGCTGCTCAGGCCGCTCTGGATCGCCTGTCCGCAGCAGACGACTGATCGTCAGCGCGTAGCGAAGGTTCAGCGCGTTGCGAAGTACCCTCGGACCGCGGGGTGCGCGTCGACCGCAGCGTGCAGACTCAACAGCGCGGGGTGGTCATCGAAGACGGTCGCGGGGATGAAGTCGTAGGTGCCGCTGCGGAAGGCGCGTGCGATGACGTACAGCTTGATGTCCGCCACATGGAGGTCCGCGCCCTCAAGGAACGGGCCGGCGATTCGGGCAGAGACGGTGTCGGCCCAGCGGGCCAGCCACCCCGCGGCGAAGGCCTCTCGGGCAGCCCTCTTCTCGTCGTCGGGCATGCCGCGGCTGCCGGGGATGCGGTCGCGAAGATCTCCCACCGAGAGCATCAGCGCCTCGTGCTCGGCGGCCGTCCAGTCATCGGCGGGGTGCAGATCGTGACTGCGACCGATGTAGACCAGGATCGCTGTGGACTGCGCGATGCTGCGCTCTCCCACCCGCAGCACCGGCAGCGAGCCGAACGGCAGCGACGGCCGCTGCTCCAGCCACTGGGCACGCGACAACCGGATGTCCTCGAAAGCGACGCCGGCGGCATGCAGGGCGAGGCGACACTCCAGGCCGCGTGAGCCGTCGAAGTCGAAGTAGGTCAGGGAGATGGACACGGTGCCTCCAGGGGTGAGCGATCAGTATCCGTGGAGCCGAGCCCAGCGGTCTCGATGCCACGCAGCGGTGCCGAGGATCTGCGCGCAGACCATCGCGCGCTTGAGGTACAGGCCGATGTCGTGCTCGTCGGTCATGCCGATGCCGCCGTGGAGCTGGATGGCGTCTCTGCACACCCGCAGGAACGCCTCGCTGCACAGGGCCTTGGCTGCAGAGACCGCCGCGGGTTGCGGGTCCCGGGCGGCGGCCCAGACGGTCGAGCGGGCCAGCTCGATCTGGATGAAGCCATCGACCATGCGGTGCTGGAGCGCCTGGAACGAGCCGATGGGCACGCCGAACTGTCTGCGCTCACGCAGAAAGGCCAGCGTCATCTGGTGAGCGGTCTGCATCCCACCGAGCATCTCGGCGCACAGCGCGACCCGCCCGGCGTCGAGGGCTCGGGTGAGCGCCTCCGGCCCGCCCGGGATGCGCGCGGCCGGGGCGGACGAGAAGACCACGTCGGCGGCGTCGCGGCCGTCCATCCGGCGCAGGGGGGTGACCTTTGCGTCACCCGCCGCCACCCGGAACAGCCCGATCTCCCCCGAGGCGTCTCGGGCGCTCACGATGAAGACAGCGGCTACCGAGCCGTCGAGCACGCCGCGCTTGCGTCCGGTCAGCCGGTCGTCGGTCACGCTGGCCTGCACCTGCTCGGGGTCTTCGCGCTCCCGCCACGCCAGCGCCGCCACGCGCCCCGCGGCCAGCGCGGGATCCGGATCGACGGCCGCGATCATCACCGAAGACAGCAGGGGAGCGGGCACGAGGTTCCGGCCCAGCCCCTCGGCGATCAGCGCGGCCTCCACCAGCCCCATGCCGAGCCCGTCGGCGTCCTCGGGCAGCGTCACGGCGGGCCAGCCCAGCTCGATCATCTCGCCCCAAAGCTCGGGGTCGTGGGTCTCGTCGGCGTCGCGGAGCGCGCGGATGTGCGACAACGGCGCGCGCTGCGTCACCAGGTCGCGGACGCTGTCTGCGATGAGGGTCTGTGTTTCATCGAGCAGGGTCAACAGGGTCTCCTCACCGCAGGCTGGTTTACCTGGGCATTCCCAGCACGCGGCGCGCGATGATGTTGCGTTGGATCTCGTTGGTGCCCCCCTCGATGGAGTTGCCCCGCGAGCGAAGCCACTGGCGTGTCAACGCGCGGTCGCGCTCGGAGTAGGGCGCGCCTTCCCAGCCCAGGCCGTCCAAGCCGGCCATTCGCACCGCCAGCTCCCAGCGGTGTTGGTTGAGATCGGCTCCTGCGACCTTGAAGATCGAGCTCTCCGGTCCGGGAGGGGCGCCGACGCGGACGCGCTCGTTCGCGCGCCGGATGGTCTGCCGGAAGGCGGACTCGGTCATCTCGAACCGCGCGAGCTCATCGCGGAGCAGGGGATCGGTCAGCCGGCCGTCCCGGAGGCCGATCGTCTCCAGGGCATGCGCGCGGAGCGTGTACCCGGTCAGCTCGGCCGCTCGCGCGCCGCCGGCGGCGACCGACTCTCCCACCATGCCCCGCTCGTGCTGCAGCAGCGCCTTGGCGACACGCCAGCCGTCGTTCTCGCGGCCGACCACCTGGTCCACCGGAACGCGGACATCTTCGAGGAACACCTCGCAGAATGGCGACGAGCCCGAGATGAGCTGGATGGGCCGTGTGGTGACGCCGGGGCTGCTCATGTCGATCAGCAGGAAGGTGATGCCGCTGCGCTCGGGGGCGTCCGGATCGGTGCGCACCAGGCAGAAGATCCAGTCGGCGGTGTCGGCGTGGGAGGTCCAGATCTTCTGCCCGCTCACCACGTAGTGATCGCCGTCGCGCTCGGCGCGGGCCTGCAGGCTGGCGAGATCGGAGCCCGCCCCCGGCTCGGAGTACCCCTGGCACCAGCGGATCTCCCCGCGCGCGATGCGCGGCAGGTGGAATTCCTTGAGGGCGTCTGAGGCCTCTGACAGCAGGATGGGGCCGATCATCGCCAGCCCGAAGCCCACCAGCGGACGGGGGAGCCCCCGCCGCGCCAGCTCCTCGGAGAAGATCCGGTAATCCTCGGTCGGCATGCCGCCGCCGCCGTACTGGCGCGGCCACGTGGGGGCGGTCCAGCCGCGCGCCAGGCAGCGCTCGAACCACAAGCGCTGATCATCCGTCTCGAAGGGCTCACCCGCCCCACCCCAGTAGCCCTGGAAGGGGGTGGTGCCCGTGTCCCACAGGCTACGCGGAGCGTTGTCGTCGAGCCAGGCTGACAGCTCAGCGCGGAAGTCCATGTCGGCCCTGGTCTCAGAGGGAGGATCGCAGGAGGGGGGACCTCCTCCCTAATCGTTCGTGGGGGCGAAGAGAACGAATCGGACACGAACGCCGGTCTGCCGAGCTGGACTGATGCCGAACTCAAGGGCTGACCTGGATCAGACCTCTCTGACCTCGGTCGGGCGCCGCTGACCCGAGTCAGAGTATCGGGCGAGGGTGGCCTCGTCAGGGCGATCCGACGAAGTACCGGTGAATCATGGACGCACGATCAGAGACCCGGACCTGGGACGGAAACGAAGCCGTCGCCGACGTCGCGTTTCGACTGAACGAAGTCATCGCGATCTACCCGATCACCCCCGCCTCCCCGATGGGAGAATGGGCGGACGCCTGGGCGGCGCGCGAGCGGGAGAACCTGTGGGGCCAGGTGCCCCGGGTCATCGAGATGCAGTCCGAGGGAGGGGCCGCGGGGGCGGTGCACGGCGCGCTCCAGGCGGGAGCGCTGACGACCACCTTCACCGCCTCGCAGGGGCTCCTGCTGATGGTGCCCAACCTGTACAAGATCGCCGGAGAGCTGACGCCGGCGGTGGTCCACGTGGCGGCGCGCACCGTCGCGACCCACGCACTGTCGATCTTCGCTGATCACAGCGACGTCTACGCAGCCCGGCAGACCGGCATGGCGATGCTCGCCGCCGGCTCCGTCCAGGAGGCCCACGACCTCGCCGCCGTGGCCCACGCCGCCACGCTGTCGTGTCGCATCCCCTTCATCCACTTCTTCGACGGCTTTCGCACCTCCCACGAGGTCTGCCGCACCAGCCGGCTGCGGAACGATCAGCTCGCGTCGATGCTGGACCCCGCGGCGCTGTCGGCGCATCGGCGGCGCGCGCTCACCCCGGACCGGCCCGTCGTCCGCGGCACTGCGCAGAACCCCGACGTGTTCTTCCAGGCCCGCGAGGCGGCGAATCCCTACTACGACGCCTGCCCCGCGGCGGTCGAGGCGGCCCTCGACGCGCTCGCCGAGGCCACCGGGCGCCGGTACGGCCTGTTCGACTACGTGGGCCACCCCGAGGCGGAGCGGGTCCTCATCCTGATGGGGTCCGGCGCAGAGGCCGCCCACGAGACGGTCGACTGGCTGCGCGCGCGCGGTGAGCGCGTGGGCTTGATCAAGGTGCGCCTGTATCGGCCCTTCAGCGCGCGTCACCTGCTGGCGGCGCTGCCCCGCACGGCCCACACCGTCGCGGTGCTCGATCGCACCAAGGAGCCCGGCGCCCCCGGCGATCCGCTCTACCTCGACGTGGTCTGTGCGCTCCACGAGGCGCACCAGCGCGGCGACATCGGCTCGGTCCCGCGGGTCGTGGCGGGTCGCTATGGTCTGTCGAGCAAGGAATTCACGCCGGCGATGATCGCCGGGGTCTTCGCCGCCGAGGGCCGCACCCACTTCGTGGTGGGGATCGACGACGACGTCGGCGGCACGAGCCTGCCGTGGGACCGAGAGCTGTGCATCGAGCCCGACGACGTGGTGCGCTCGGTCTTCTACGGGCTGGGCTCCGACGGCACGGTGGGCGCGGCCAAGAACACCGTCAAGATCATCGGCGATCACGGGACCCCCAGAGAGCAGGGAACCTCCAGAGAGCAGGAGATTACCGAGCAGGCGGGCCGCTACGCCCAGGGTTTCTTCGTCTACGACTCCAAGAAGTCCGGGGCGATCACCGTCTCGCATCTGCGCTTCTCGGCGCGCCCCATCCGCTCCACCTACCTGGTGCGCCGCGCCAGCTTCGTCGGCGTCCACCACAAGAGCCTGCTGGAGCGCCACGACGTGCTGGAGCGCGCGGCCGAGGGGGCGGTGCTGCTCCTCAACGTGCCGTGGGAGCCCGAGCAGGCGTGGGCCCGACTGCCGATCGAGCTGCAGCGGGGCATCCTGGAGCGGGGGATCCAGGTGTGGGTGATCGACGCCGCCACCGTGGCGCGTGAGGCCGGCATGGGCCGCCGCATCAACACGATCATGCAGACCTGCTACTTCGCCATCAGCGGCGTGCTGCCGCGGGACGAGGCGATCGCCGCGATCAAGGTGGCGGTCGAGAAGACCTACGCGCGCAAGGGCCCTGCCATCGTGCGTCGCAATTTCGCCGCCATCGACGCCGCGCTCGGCGGGCTGCGGAAGATGACGCCCGGCGAGGCCACTGGCCGCCCGCGTCCGCCGGCGGTGCCCCCGCAGGCCCCCGCGTTCGTGCAGGAGGTGACCGCAGCGATGCTGGCCGGTCGCGGAGATGATCTGCCGGTGAGCCGGATGCCCGTCGATGGCACCTGGCCTGCAGCCACCGCGAAGTGGGAGAAGCGCGGCATCGCGCCTGCCCTCCCCGAGTGGGACTCGCGACTCTGCGTCCAATGTAACAAGTGCGCGCTGGTGTGTCCGCATGCAGCGATCCGCACCGGTGTGTGGGACCCGGAGAAGGTCTCCGAGCCGCCCCTGACCTTCCGATCGGTCCCCTACAAAGGGAAGCCGTTCAAGGGTCTACAGTACGCGGTGCAGCTCTCACCAGACGACTGCACGGGCTGTACGCTGTGCGCAGTGGTCTGTCCTGCCAAAGACAAGGCCAACCCCCGGCACAAGGCTCTCGACATGGTGCCGCCGCACATGCGGCTGAAAAAGGACCGCGCGGGGTTCGCCTGGTTCGACACGCTGCCCGAGCCGGATCACGCCCTGCTGTCCACCAACGTAAAGGACACCCAGCTCGCTCGGCCGCTGTTCGAGTTCTCCGGGGCCTGCGCCGGCTGCGGTGAGACACCCTACATAAAGCTGCTGACCCAGATGTTCGGCGACCGCCTGGTGATCGCCAACGCTACGGGGTGCTCCAGCATCTTCGGGGGCAACCTGCCCACCACGCCGTACTGCACCGACGCGCAGGGCCGTGGACCGGCGTGGTCCAACTCCCTGTTCGAAGACAACGCAGAGTTTGGCATGGGGATGCGACTGGCCGTCGATCAGCTCACGGCGCGGGCCCGACAGCTCGTGGCCGCGGCCGATCTGCCCCCTGCGCTGGTGGCCGACCTGCTGAGCGCCGGCAGCACCGAGGCCGACATCGCCGCCCAGCGGGTGCGGGTCGAGGCGCTGCGGGCCCTGCTGCCCAGCGGTGAGCTGCACGAGATCGCCGACTATCTCGTGACGAAGTCGGTGTGGATCGTCGGGGGCGACGGCTGGGCCTACGACATCGGCTACGGCGGCGTCGATCACGCGCTCGCCTCGGGGCTCGACGTCAACATCCTGGTGCTGGACACCGAGGTCTACAGCAACACCGGCGGGCAGCAGTCCAAGGCCACCCCGATCGGCGCCATCGCCAAGTTCGCGGCGGGCGGCAAGTCCGTCCCCAAGAAGGACCTGGGGATGCTCGCGATGGCCTACGGCGACGTCTACGTGGCGCAGATCGCGATGGGCGCCTCCGACGCCCAGACCGTCCGGGCGTTCGCTGAGGCCTATAGCTGGCCCGGACCCTCGCTGATCATCGCCTACAGTCACTGCATCGCCCACGGCTACGACCTCTCCCGGGGGCTCGATCAGCAGAAGCGGGCGACGAAGTCGGGGGCCTGGCCGCTGTATCGTTACGATCCGCGGCGGGCTGCGCAGGGCAAGCCGGCCCTCAAGATGGACTCGCGTGAGCCGTCTCTGCCTCTCCACGAATACATGTACAACGAAGGGCGCTTCGCGATGCTCAAGGCCGCCGATCCGGCGCGCGCAGAAGATCTGCTGAGTCGAGCGAAGGCGCACGTCCGCCGGCGCCTCGACGAGCTGCTGGCGCGAGGGAGGGAGTGATGGATCTGTCCACCCGCTTCATGGGGTTGAAGGTCAAAGGGCCGCTGATCGTCGGGGCCTCTCCGCTGGCCGACGATCTCGACACGAGTCGGCGCCTGGAAGACCAGGGGGCGAGCGCGCTGGTGACCCGCTCGCTGTTCAAGGAGCAGATCCTGCATGAGCAGATCGACACGCTCAACCACATCGAGTCGTGGACCGACAGCTTCGCCGAGGCCTCGCACTTCCTGCCCGAGCCGGTCTCCTGGCGCCACGGACCCGAGGAGTACCTGGAGCGCCTGCACCGGACAAAGCAAGCCCTGGAGATCCCCGTCATCGGCTCGCTCAACGGGGCCAGCCCCGGTGACTGGACCAGCTACGCGCGCCTGATCGAGCAGGCCGGCGCGGACGGCCTGGAGCTGAACGTCTACTACCTGCCGCTGCGCGGGGCCGAGACCCCGCAGGAGGTCGAGCGGCGGTTCCTCTCGGTGCTCACCGAGGTGGCGTCACAGGTCGACATCCCGGTGTCGATGAAGCTCAACCCCTTCCTCACCTCACCGATCTACACCGCGGTCCGCATGGCCGCGGCGGGGGCCAGCGGCTTCGTGCTGTTCAACCGGCTGTTCCCCGGTCAGATCGACATCGAGGCGCTGGAGGTTCACAGCGATCTGCGGCTGAGCGAGCCCGGCATGCTGCGCATGCGCCTGATGTGGGTGGCCGCGGTGTACCCGCATGTTGACGTGCCGCTGTGCGCTTCCGGCGGCGTGCACACCACCGAAGACGTGATCCGCGCGATCATGGCGGGGGCCGACTGCGTGCAGCTCGCCAGCGTGCTGCTGCGCAACGGACCGGAGCACCTGGGCCTGCTGAGCGGGCAGCTCCGCGAGTGGCTGGAGACCCGCGAGTACGAGTCGCTGGAGCAGATGCGCGGCAGCATGAGCCTGGGGCACGCCCCCGATCCCGAAGCCTACGAGCGCGCGAACTACATGCAGACGCTGCAGACGTGGCGTCCCCCAGGAGGTTGAATGCACCCGCAACGTCCGCCCGATCGACTCTTTCCCGAAGAGGCCGCCTGCGCACATGAGCGCGTCCGAGCTCTGCTCGACGGTGTGGTCTCCGGAGACACCGCCGCCCTGTCTGCGCTGCGAACGGAGCTGCCCCGCCACTTCGCCGAGGAGCAGGAGGTGGGTGGGCTGTTCGACTGGATCGAGGCCCTGCTGCCCGACGCGCGGACGGAGATCGCGCGCCTGGAGGCCGAGCATGCGGCGCTGCTGACGGAGATCGCGAGCGTGGAGGTGGGCTTGTCGGGGACGGACTTCGCGCGGCGCATGAGCGCGCACGAGCGCTGCGAGGAGGCGCTGCGGCAGCGCGCCCACCGGGTCGGCATCTCAGGAACAGACGCGGATCCGCTGGGGTAGCGGCTCCTTCAGGAGGCGCTGTCCTTGTTCAGGACGCTCGCGTCAGGCGGTCGGCGGGTAGAACTGCTTCGCCCACTGCCGGAACATGCCGATGGGGCCGTCGCCGTCGCAGAGGATGGGCGGCTCGATGTAGATCTTGTTCTCCCAGATGGGGATGTCCTGCTCGAGCTGCCGTCCGATCTCGGCCATGAACGCCTTGCCGACGCCGCCGGTGATGCCCTTTCCGATGTCGCGCACCATGAATGAGAACCACAGCACGCTGTTCTCAGCGTCGATGGGCGTGGATGAGCTGACCAGGAGGGTCTCCACGAGGCCGGTGAAGCGCGTGGTGGTCATGCCGAAGCCCCAGGAGTTGACCTCGATCTGCCCGTCTACGGGCCCCACGGGGGTGGTCAGGCCCACGGTGGATCGGCTGATCAGGAGATGATCGCGGCGCTCGGTGGTGGTCACCGGCATCTTGGCGGAGCCGTGCAGATACTGGAAGTGCGCGGCATCGATCTGGTTCTCGGCCATCTCCTGAAGGCAGGTGCCGATGGTCCAGTGTCGGGTGCGCGGCGCGGTCCAGGCGTCGTCGTCGATCTCGGGGACCTCCGGCAGCTCCCACTGCGGCGGGCGGCCCGCGCCGTCGTACCACACCATGATCATCCCGTTGATCTCGCGGACGCTCCAGGGGGTCACCCTGGAGCGCCTGGGGATCTTCTTCGCGTAGGGGATCTCCGCGCAGGTGCCCTCGCTGTTGAACTCCCAGGCGTGGAAGGGACAGCGGATGTGCTCACCACAGATGGTGCCGCCGTGGCCCAGGTGCGCGCCGAGGTGGGGGCAGAAGGCGTCGAGCACGCAGGCCGCTCCGCTCTCGGTGCGGAACAGAACGAGCTCACGGCTGAAGTACTTGAGCGGGACCACCTGGCCCGGCGTCAGCTCGGCTGAGAATCCGACGCAGAACCATCCGGTGGGGATGGGAAAAGGGAATCGTCCCATGGGGCCTCCAAGCCGCGCAGCAGCAGCCGCGTGGCGACCTTGGTGTTCTGGGTGACGTGATCGGGGCCGAACAGTCCGCCGGTCCACCCCACAAGCGAGGCGAACCAGACGTTCTGCAGCAGCTCCACGAGCATTCGCTCGCGGGGGGAGGGGGGGGAGTCGTCGCGGCCGGGTTGCATCACCTCCAGCAGCAGCGCCGTCATGCGGTCGTGGTAGCGGGTGACGCGCTCCGCCAGCTCGGGCACGCCCGAGGCCACGGTGCGGAGCATGGCGGCGGCCAGCCGAGGGCGATCGGCGAGGGTCTTCGTAGAGAGCTCGAACAGCGCGTCGAGGCGCTCCTGCGGGGTGTCGCCGGGCAGGGGGTTCGCGCGGACGAGGTCGTAGGCCACGGTGACCTGGCGGTCGAGCGCCGCGGCCAGGATGTCCTCCTTGCACGAGAAGCGTCGGTACACCGTGCCCAGCGCCACGCCGGCCTGCGCGGCGACGTCGCGTAGCTTGACGGCGTCGTAGCCGTCGCGCTCTGCCAGCTCCATCGCCACGGCGATGATGCGATCTCCACGTTCGTCCATGCCGGCCACTAGAACATGTTTCACCTGATCGTGCTACAGGTGCTCGCGGAGCCCGGGGAGTACCCATGTCCGAACCCCACCTTCAATTCTCCCAGAACGCCCATGTGGCGGTCATCACGATGAACCGTCCGCAGGCGCGAAACGCCTGGAGCCTGGAGATGATGGCCCGGATGGCGGACGCCTGGGCTCGCATCGACGGCGACCCGGAGATCCGCGTAGCGGTGCTTACGGGCGCGGGGGGCACGTTCTCGGCCGGAGCGGACCTCAAGCTGATGCACCGCGATCAGACGGGCGACCCATGGCAGCAGCGCTTCAGGGACGATCCCGAGCTGCATTGGCGGGCCATGCTGCGCTCGATCAGGCTCGCCAAGCCGCTGATCGCCGCGGTGGAGGGGTTCGCGTTGGGCGGAGGCACGGAGATTCTCCAGGCCACCGACATCCGGGTGGCCGGTCGGAGCGCCGTGTTCGGGTTGACCGAGGCCCGGCTGGGCCTGTTCCCGCTGGGCGGCTCCACGGTGCGGCTGCGGCGGCAGATCCCGCACACTGTGGCGATGGAGATGCTGCTCACGGGGCGGCGGGTCTCCGCGGAGGAGGCATTGCGCTGGGGGCTGATCGGCCGGGTAGTCGACGACGGGCAGGCGCTGGCGACCGCGCTGGAGCTCGCCGAGATGATCGCCGCGAACGGTCCCATCGCGGTGCAGGCGATCAAGCGCTCGGCGCTGGAGGGCGAGACGCTCCCCGAGGCCGAGGCGCTGGAGAGAGAGCTGAAGATCGGCCAGCCGGTGTTCGCCACGCGGGACGCCCGAGAGGGGCCGCGGGCGTTCGCCGAGCGGCGCGCGCCGCGGTTCGAGGGCCGCTGAGATGGAGCTACCGCACATCCCGACGCTGTGGGGCGCCGCCGATCGCGAACGCGTGGCCCTGATCACCCCGGATCACCGAGAGATCACCGTCGGCGCGTTGCAGGACGCCGCCAACTTGATCGCTCGCCGGCTCCGCGCCCTGGGCTGTCAGCCCGGAGACGCCGTGGCGTTCCTCGCGCGCAACGACGTCGCCGTGTACGAGCTGGCGCTGGCCACCATGCAGATCGGCCTGTACCTGGTGCCCATCAACTGGCACCTCACGGCCCCCGAGGTGGGCCACATCCTTAAAGACAGCGGGGCGCGGGTGCTGGTGTGCTCGCCGCACTTCGCCGACGTGTGTCGTCAGGGACCGGAGCTGCGGTTCTGCACGGGGCCCGCGGAGGGGTTCCGTGACTTCTCGGAGCTGCGGACCTCTTCTGGGCTGGAGGGGCCGGTCGAGCCGGCGCCCGATCGACAGGCCGGCGGCATCATGAACTACACCTCCGGCACCACCGGCCACCCCAAGGGGGTGCGGCGCCCACTGCCCGGGTGCGCTCCGGAGCCCATCGCCGCCGCCTACGCCATGTTCCTGCTGATGTTCGGGATGCGGCCGGGCGGCGGCTCCGGCGGGGGCGTGCAGCTGGTGGGCTCGCCGCTGTACCACACGGCGGTGCTGTACTTCTCGACGTCCGCGCTGCACCTGGGGCACCGGCTCGTGCTGATGGATCGCTGGACCCCCGAGGGCTGCCTGGAGCGGATCGCCCGGTACGGCGTGACGGCAAGCCACATGGTGCCCACGCAGTTCTCACGGATGCTCGCGCTGCCGGATCGCGAGCGGTACGACATCTCCAGCTTGCGCAACATGGTGCACAGCGCCGCCCCATGCCCGATGCCTGTCAAGCGCGCCATGCTGGAGTGGTGGGGGCCGGTGATCTACGAGTACTACGCCGCCACCGAGGGCGGGGGCACCATGGTCGGGCCGGAGGAGTGGCTGGAGCGACCGGGCACGGTAGGGCGCCCCTGGCAGGGCGCTGACATCGCCATCTGCGACGACGACGGGCGAAGGGTGCCCGCGGGCGAGGTGGGAACGGTCTACATCCAGATGCAGCAGGGCTTCGAGTACCACCGCGATCGAGAGAAGACCGAGCGCGCGCACAACACCGAGGGCTACTTCACCGTCGGCGACGCCGGCTACCTCGACGAGGGCGGCTACCTCTTCTTGTGCGACCGCAAGGCCGACATGATCATCAGCGGCGGGGTCAACATCTACCCGGCCGAGATCGAGGCGGCGCTGATCGCCCACCCGGCCGTACTCGACGTCGCGGTGTTCGGGATCCCCGACGACGATTGGGGCGAGCAGGTCAAGGCCGTCATCGAGACGGGGGAGGGGGTCTCGCCGGGCGACGCGCTGGCCGACGACATCCTCGCGCAGACCCGCACCCGCCTTGCGGGCTTCAAGTGCCCGCGCACGATCGACTTCGTGGAGCGGCTGCCCCGTGACGAGAACGGCAAGCTCGCCAAACGTCGGCTGCGTGACCCCTACTGGGCCGGCCGCGAGCGGCAGATCTGATGCGCATCGAGACGGTGACTGAGATCCACGCCCCTGTCGCGGTGGTGTGGGCCATCCTGATCGACTTCGCGGCCTACCCGGAGTGGAACCCGCTGACAGTGCAGGTGCACGGCGAGCCCCGGTTCGGCGAGGTGGTTCGGCTGCACGTCGACATGGGCGGCAAGCCGATGGTGCGCAAGCACGAGATCAGCCGGGTCGACGCGGAGGCGGCGCTGTGCTGGACCATCCGGACCCGCAGACCCTGGTTGATGCGCGGGGAGCGCTGCCAGACCCTCGAGGCCACCGGTCCCGACCACACCCTGTACCACAACGACGAGCGCGTGGAGGGGCTGGTCGGCCCGCTGGTCCAGCTCACCTACGGCCGGAAGATCCGGACGGCGCTGGAGGCGGTGGGGGCCGCGCTCAAGGAGCGAGCAGAGAACGTGGCGAATTCCGCTCGTTGACACTTGCCAGTCAGTCTAGAACGCGTTCTAGTGCTCGTGAGCTAGAACACGTTCTACCCGGAGGGCCAGGTGGCTACGCGCATCAACTCGGTTCAAGAGTACTTCGACACGCTGGGCGATCGGTTCGTCGCCGAGGCCAGCGAGGGGGTCTCTGCGGTCTACCAGTTCGACATCAAGGGCAGCGGCGGCGGCACATGGCACGTCATCGTCAAAGACGGCTCGCTGGCGGTTTCGGCGGGCGCCCACGCCAGCCCCACCGCGGTCGTGACGGCAAAGGCTGCTGACTATGTCAAGATCGCCAACGGCGACATGAACGGTCTGCGCGCCGTGATGACCCGCAAGATGAAGATCGCCGGCAACCTCGTGGTCGCACGGAAGATGCAGCACATGTTTCCCACAGGAAACATCTAGGGGATCCTGCCCCACAGGAAACATCTAGGGGATCCTGCCCCACAGGAAACATCCAGGGGATCCTGCCCAACGCTTCGTAGCGTGATCACAAGTCAATCCCCCCGTATCCGGGGTGGTGATCCTACACAGGGTTCCTACACAGGGTTCCTACACAGGGTTCCTACACAGGGTTCCTACACAGGGTTCCTACACAGGGGGAAGCCTCCAGTGACTGCCCTCCTCGAAGCCCGCTTCGTCCTCGAGTACCGCTACAAGCGTAGCACCGGTCCGGTGATCGGCGAGGCCCTCGCAGCCCTCCAGCGGGGGGAGATCCTCGGCGCGCGCGCAGCCACGGGTGAGATCCTCGTGCCGCCCCGCGAGTACGATCCCCGCACGGGGCGAGCCACCGAGGGCCTGGTCGCGGTGGCCTCTACCGGCACCCTGCGCTCCTGGACCCTCCAAGCTGACGGCACGGCCTGGGGACTCATCCACCTCGACGGCGCAGCGTCGTCTATGCTGCATCGCGTCTCGGGAGCTCCGCTGGTCACCGGCGCGCGGGTCAAGGCCGTCTGGCGTGATGACCGCCAGGGGTGCCTGGACGACATCCGACACTTCGCGGTGGAGTCCCCGTGATCACCGGCTTTCGCGCCCCTGTCCGATTGGAGTACCGCATCGCGGCGTCGGACACGACCGCACACTTCCTGCGCGGGATCTTGAACAAAAAAATCCTCGGCCTGCGCTGCCCCCAGACCGGAAAGGTCTATGTGCCGCCGCGCGGGATCAGCCCCGTCGCGGCGGAGCCCTGCACCGAGTGGGTGGAGCTGGGCCAGACGGGCACGGTCACCACCTTCAGCGTGGTTCGCATTCCCTTCGAGGGTCAGGTGCTGAAGCCGCCCTACGCCTGCGCCCACATCGTCCTGGACGGCGCCGACGTTCCACTGCTCCACATCGTCGGCGACTGCGACGTGGACACCATCGCCCCCGGCATGCGCGTCGCGGCGGTCTGGGCCGATGAGCCGGAGCCCACCTTCGCGAGCGTTCGCTACTTCCGTCCCGTCTGCGCGGACAGTCCCGTCGAAGGGGGCCCCTGATGCGCCCGGTCCACATCCTGGGGTTGGGACAGCTCCCCGCGCAGGCTGTCGATCACGGGCTGGATGAAGCCGAGATGGTTCAGCGTGTCACCCGAATGGCGCTGGACGACGCGGGGCTCGACCGTCGAGAGGTGGGCTTCTTCTGCTCGGGCTCCTCCGACTATGTGATGGGTCGACCGTTCTCGTTCACGATGGCCCTCGACGGCATCGGGCCGTGGCCCCCCGTCGAGGAGTCGCACGTCGAGATGGACGGCGCCTGGGCGGCGTTCGAGGCCTGGGTTCGCCTGCAGCACGGCGACGTCGACGTCGCCCTCGCCTACGCCTACACCAAGGGCGCCGCCGCACCGGTCGACTCGGTGCTCACGCTTCAGTTGGATCCGTACTGGCTGGCCCCGCTCGCTCCGCCCCCCATCGTGCTCGCTGCGCTCCAGGCCCGCGCGATGATCGACGCTGGCGTGGCGACCGAGGGGGACTTCGCCCGCGCGGTGCAGGCGGCCCGGCGCGCTGGCGCCGAGAACCCGCTGATGCCCACCACAGAGGTCGCGTCGATCGACGCGTTGCTCGCCGCGCCGCCGGTAGCCACCCCGCTTCGCGCCCACGATGTCGGTCCGCGCACAGACGGCGCCGCGGCGATCGTCCTGGGGGTGCGCCGGCCCGGTCCGCGTATCTCGGGGTTCTCTCACATCACTGATCCCCACGCGATCGGAGTGCGTGATCTGGCCGACTGCCCGTCCGTCCGCAGCGCCGCGGTGCGTGCCGGGGCGGACGGGGTGGACGCCGCGGAGCTGCATGCGCCCTTCTCGAGTCAGCAGGTCCTGCTGGAGCGGGTGCTGGGCCTGGGTGACGCGCGAGTGAATCCGTCGGGCGGCGCGCTGGCTGCGGACAGTCCGTTCGTCACCGGGTTGGAGCGCATGATCGCCGCAGCGCGGCTCGCGCGCCAGGGGGCGCGGGCGCTGGCCCACGCCACGGCGGGTCCGTGTCTGCAGCACAACCTCGTCTGCGTACTGGAGTCGACATGAGACCCGCGGCGGTCATCGGGATCGGACAGACCCGCTGCGCGGCGAAGCGCACGGACGTCAGCATGGCGGGCCTGGTGCGCGAGGCAGCCATCGGCGCCCTCACGGACAGCGGCCTCGACTGGGGCGACATCGACGCGGTGGTGATGGGCAAGGCCCCCGACATGTTCGAAGGGGTCGCCAACCCTGAGCTGTTCCTGGCCGACGCATTGGGCGCAGCGGGAAAGCCCATGTTCCGCGTGCACACCGCGGGCAGCGTGGGCGGCAGCACGGCCGTCGTCGCCAGCCACCTCGTCACCGGAGGGGTGCATGGACGCGTCCTCGCGGTGGCCTGGGAGAAGCAGTCCGAGTCCAACGCGATGTGGGCGCTGTCTCAGCGCTTTCCGTTCCAGCCCCCGGTGGCAGCGGGGGCCGGCGGCTACTTCGCGCCGATCATCCGGGACTACATCGACCGCAGCGGCGCACCGGAGCACATCGGCTGGCAGGTCGCCGTGAAGGATCGGCAGAACGGTCTGCGGAACCCCAACGCCCACCTGCACCTCGACATCGACGTCGAAGCGGTGCGGGCTTCGCCGATGCTGTGGGACCCCATCCGTTACCTGGAGGCCTGCCCCAGCTCCGACGGGGCCTGCGCGGTCGTGCTGTCTGCAGATACGGCGGGTTGCAAGCAGCCGGCGTGGATACACGCCACCGCGATGCGCTCCGAGCCGCTGCTGTTCGCCGGGCGCGACGAGGTGAACCCCCGGGCGGGCGCCGACTGCGCGCGGGCGGCCTTCCAGCAGGCCGGCATCACCCCCCAGGATCTCGACTGCGCTGAGTTGTATGTTCCGTTCTCGTGGTACGAGCCCATGTGGCTGGAGAACGTGGGCCTGTTTCAGTGCGGCTGGCGGGCGGTCGATGCGGGCCACACCGCGCTGGGCGGCCGGATGCCCATCAACGCCTCGGGCGGCGTGCTCTCCAGCAACCCCATCGGCGCCAGCGGCATGCTGCGGTTTGCAGAGGCGGCCCTGCAGGTGCGCGGGATGGCCGGTGATCACCAGGTCGCAGACGCGCGGTTGGCGCTCGGCCACGCCTATGGCGGCGGCTCTCAGTTCTTCTCGATGTGGATCGTCGGCCGGGAGGCTCCAGCATGACCCTCAACCTCGCAGACATCTTCGAAGCCCACGCCGACGCGTTCCCCGATCGCCTGGCGGTGGTCAGCGGCGAGACGCGGCTCACCTTCGGCGAGCTCGACGCCCGCGCGACCCGGCTGGCGAACCACTGGCGGGCAGCCGGCATACGCGAGGGCGATCACATCGGCCTGTACCTGTTCAACGGCCACGAGTACATCGAGTGCATGCTGGCGGCCTGGAAGCTCCGCGCCCGCACCATCAACGTCAACTACCGCTACGTCGCGGACGAGCTGCGGTACATCTTCGAGAACGCTCGCCTCGTCTGTGTGGTCTTCGAGCCCGAGCTGGCCGACCATGTGCACGCGGCGCGCACCCCGGAGCTGCTGCACCTGTTGGTTCGTGGAGACGCCTATGAGTCTGCGCTGGCGGGCGCCTCTGACGCGCGGGACTTCCCGGCGCGCAGCGAGGACGACCTCGTCATCATCTACACGGGCGGCACCACGGGCATGCCGCGTGGGGTGATGTGGCGGCACGAGGACCTCTTCTTCGCGGCGCTCCAGGGGGGCAACCCCGGCGGCGAGCCCATCGGCGACGCTGCGGCGCTCACCGCGCAGATGACGGAGAACGGCGACGGCCTGCACATCCACCCGGCGCCTCCGCTCATCCACGGCGCCGCGCAGCTCGCGAGCTGGATCGCCCTGCTCAACGGCGGGGTGGCGGCGCTGGTGCCGGGGCGCTCGTTCGATCCGGAGCGCTCACTCGACATCTGCGAGGCCGAAGCCATCCACAGCATGAACATCGTCGGCGACGCCATGGCGCTGCCGATAATCGAGGCGCTGCGCGCGAACCCGGGCCGCTGGAACCTGCGGGAGCTGAACGTGATCGCGTCGGCGGGGGCCATCCTGTCGGGTCACTGTCTGCACGCGCTCGAGGAGCTGGTGCCCTCGGTGATGGTGCTCAACAGCTTCGGCGCGTCGGAGACCGGTCACCAGGGCACCGCGTTCTACGAGGACGGAAAGCAGATCTGGTTCATGGACGAAGAGCACACAGTCGTCCTCGATGATGATCTCCGACCTGTCGAGCCGGGCTCGGGAACGATCGGTCGGCTGGCGCGCTTCGGTCACATTCCGCTGGGCTACTTCGGTGACCCCGAGAAGACCGCGAAGACGTTCTTCGAGCGCGACGGCGTGCGGTACGTCATCCCGGGCGACATGGCGTCGGTCGCCGAGGACGAGTCGGTGGTCTTCCTCGGTCGCGGAAGTGTCTGCATCAACACCGGCGGCGAGAAGGTGTTCGCCGAAGAGGTCGAGGAGGCGCTCAAGCACCACTCGGCGGTGTTCGACGCCGTGGTGGTGGGAGTTCCAGATCCACGCTGGGGTTCGCGCGTGGAGGCGCTGGTCACCGCGCGGCCGGGGCAGAGCCCAGACGTGGGGGACGTCTCGGCGTTCTGTCGAGAGCGGCTGGCCGGGTACAAGGTCCCGCGCGCGATCTGGGTGGTGGCTGATCTGAATCGACAGCCCTCGGGAAAGCCGGACTACCGATGGGCGAAGGCGACCGCGATAGCGTTGGGGGAGGGTGGTTGATGCTCCCGACCTCCAACATTGGCCCCACCGCCTCTCGTGGACCGCGGTTCGAGGATCGTGGAAACGCGGATCGCGAGATCGTGGGATCGCGAGATCGCGTCTCCGTGACCAACGCGAGATCGCGGCTGCCGCGGGCACGTGAGTACGCGAAGACGATCCCCTCGGCTTCGCGGTTCCACGTGATGCCGAACCCACCGCTCCACGTGTTCTCGGTCTCGCGATCCGCGACTCCACGATCCTCGAACCACGTGACCGCGATCCGCGAACCACGTGTCTCTGCAGAGACTGGCCCAGAGGGTCGCGGACTCACTCTCCCAGATGGAAGACAGCCATGATGCTCAAAGACAAGCACACCCTCATCACCGGCGCTGCCAGCGGCATCGGCCGCTCCATGGCCCGCCGATTCGCAGCCGAGGGCGCCCAGGTGGTCGCGGTCGACATCGACGAAGACCGACTGCTGCGCGTGGCCGCCGAGCTGGACTGCGCACATGTGGTCGCCGATCTCACGAAGTCTGACGATCTGGCCCGCGTGCTCGACCGCCCGCGGATCGACATCCTGTGCAACAACGCTGGGGTCCTCGACGCGCTCACCCCGCTCACCGAGGTCTCCGACGAGCTGTGGGACCGCGTGATGGCGGTGAACGTCACCGCACCGTTCCGCACCTGCCGCGCGGCCATCCCCAAGATGATCGAGCACGGCGGCGGGGTCATCCTCAACACATGCTCGGCGGCGTCCTTGTCCGGGGGGCGGGCCGGCGCGGCCTACACAGCCTCGAAGCACGCCCTGGCGGGGATGACCCGGAGCATCGCCTGGTACTACGGCGCGCAGGGGATCCGCTGCGTGGGGCTGGCGCCGGGGGCGATCCAGACCAGGATGCACATGCGGCAGATGCCGCACCCGCAGGGCATCGAGAAGTACGCCGAGTACTTCCCCACCATGCCCGAGCACGGCCGCGCGATGGACGTGGCCGAGGTCGCCTGCTTCCTGGTCTCCGACGGCGCTCGCTACGTGAGCGGCGAGATCGTCTCCGTCGACGGCGGCTGGAACGCGTTTTGAACGCCGAGATCTGGCAGGTCCCCGACGCGGTCACCGGCTCCTGGGCGGGCCGGCGTCAGCTCGCTGCGGCGCTGCGGCAGCTCTCGGAGCGCTGCGTTCGCGCAGACGCCACCGCCGAGGAGCTCGCGCAGGCCACGGCGCTGGTCCGGCAGGCCCTGGCGCTGCTGCCCGACGGTCCCACTGCGCGGCAGGCGTTCTCTGCGGGCACCTACATGGAGGCGCCCCGGCAGTGGATGGACCGCGGCGCGATCCTGGGCCGCTCCAACCCCATCGCGCCGCCGCTGGTGCTCACCTGGGATGGCTCCACCTCCCGCGGGGAGATCGCTCTCGACGAGCGGTTCGTGGGGGCGCCGGGCCTGGCCCACGGCGGGGTGATCGCGGCCTGCTTCGACCAGATCTGCGGTCACTGTGCGGTGATGAGCGGCCACCAGGGGCTCACCGTGCGGCTGGAGGTGCGGTACGCCCGCCCGCTGCCGCTGGAGGTCCCGGTGGTCTTCACGGCGGTGGCCGGGGAGCTGAGTGAGCGGCGCGCCCGGATCACCGCGAGATGCACGCGCGACGGCCGGACCATCGCCACAGCCGCCGCCGGCTTCGTGGCGGTCGATCGCGATCGCGCGCGGGAGCTGTTCACCGGGGATCCATCGACGGGGGAGAAGGGCTGATGCACATCGCATACACCGAGCCGCAGCGCGCCTTCCAGGCCGAGGTCCGCGCGGTGATCGCAGACCTGATGACGCCCGCGCTGCGCGCGGAGCTGGCCGAGCGGGAGGGCGGCGGTCCGCTGTACCACGCCACCCTCCAGGCGCTGGGGGCCCGGGGCTGGCTGGGGTTGGGCTGGCCTGTCGAGCACGGCGGAGGGGGCCGACCGCCCATCGAGGAGTTCATCTTCTTCGACGAGATGCACCGGGTGGGCTTCCCCATCCCCCTGCTCACGCTCAACACGGTGGGGCCCACGCTGCTGGCCTACGGATCCGAGGCGCAGAAGGCGGCGTACATCCCGAAGATCCTGGCCGGTCGGCTGCACGTCTCCATCGCCTACTCCGAACCCCAGGCCGGCACCGACCTGGCGTCTCTGCAGACCACCGCGCGGCGTGTCGAGGGTGGAGACCACTACGTCATCTCCGGTCAGAAGCAGTGGATCTCGCTGGCCGATCACGCCGATCTGCTGTGGCTGGCGGCGCGCACCGGCGAGCCCGGCAGCCGCCACCGAGGCATCTCGCTGTTCCTGCTGGAGATGGACACCCCCGGCATCACCCTGGCGCCGATCCCCAACCTGGGCGACAGCAGCATCTACTCGGTGTTCCTCGACGACGTGATCGCGCCGGTCTCGTCGCGGGTGGGGCCCGAGAACGGCGGCTGGCGAATGATCGTCAGTCAGCTCAACCACGAGCGCGTGGCCCTGATGATGGTCGGTCCGCTCCGCAGGCTCTCCGAGGAGGTGCGAGACCTCGCCGCGAGGCTTCCGGACGGCCGCGGCGGCGTGCTGCTCGATCGACCCTGGGCGCGCCGCAACCTCGCGCGCGTCGAGGTGGGCCTGGAGGCGCTGCTGCTGATGAACTGGCGGCAGGCGTGGAACCTCGGCAGGGGCGAGATCGGGGCCAGTGAAGCCTCAGGCATCAAGGTCTACGGCTCGGAATTCTACGTGGAGGCCTACCGGCTGCTGCTGGAGATCACCGGCATGGCCGGCGCGGTGCAACGGGGCTCGCCGGGGGCGCGGCTGCGCGGGGAGCTGGAGCGGCACTACCGGGCCACGCTCGTGCTCACGTTCGGAGGGGGGGCCAACGAGGTCCAGCGAGACATCATCTCGACGGTCGGCCTGGGCCTGCCGCGGGCGCGGAGGTAGCGGTGGACTGGAGCGAGCGCGACGAGATCACGCAGATCCGGGATCTGGCGCGTCAGATCCTGACCACCAGCCAGCGTCCGTGGGAGGACCTGGTGGAGTCCGGCTTCACCGAACTGGAGGACGCCCAGGAGATCTGCGCGCTGCTGGAGGAGGTCGGCGCCGCGGGGGGCGCAGCGCCGACGTTCAAGGGGGTGGCGGAGGTGCCGGCCCTGGAGACCCTGGTGCTGGGCGCGCCGCTGCGAAAGCTGGGGCATCCGCCGGCCGACGCCGTGCTGACCGCGGGGCTGCTGGAAGCCCACAGCCCCGACCCTCGGCACCCCACGACGCGCGGGGTGGGTGGGAGGCTGTGGGGGCAGAAGATCTGCGTCCCCGCTGCCGATCGCGCGGCGCAGATCGCCGTCCCTGCGGGCGACGCAGTGTACGCCGTGGACCTGTCGGACTGCACCGTGACGCCGCAGATCGCCACGGGAGGGGTGACGCTGGGGGTGGTGACCCTCGACGGCGCTCCCGGGAAGCTGTTGCACACCGCGCCCGGACGGGCCGCAGGCGGGCGGGCGGTCTTTGACTGGTGGCTTCCGCTCGTCTCGGTGGGGCTCTCTGCATTGCACCTGGGGCTGGCCCGCGGCGCCCTGGAGTTGACGGTCCGGTACGCCGGAGAACGGCAGCAGTTCGGTCGGCCCATCGGCATGTTCCAGGCGGTGAGCCAGCGGGTGGCGGACGCCTGGATCGACCTGCAGGCGATGGAGGTCACGCTGCGGCAGGCGGCGTGGCGGCTGGACGCCGGGCTCTCCGCGGAGCGCGAGGTGGCGATCGCCCGGTTCTGGGCCACCGAGGGCAGCCATCGCATCCTCGCCGCCGCCCAGCACGTCCACGGTGGGACGGGCTTCGACCGCGACTACCCCCTCCACCGACTCTTCGAGACCAGCAAGCTGTGGGAGTTCCTCATGGGCGGCGCCAGCGCGCAGCTCGAAGGTCTGGGAGATCTCCTCGCCAGCTCCGCTTCCCCGGGAGGTGCATCATGACCCGATCGATCAACCTGCTCGACCCCGACACCCACAGCGGCGACCCCTGGCCGCTCTACACCTGGCTGCGCGAGGAGGCTCCGCTCTACTGGGACGAACAGAGCGAGCT